>NZ_CP098806.1:940500-1254000 GCF_023822005.2 Dyadobacter fanqingshengii | reverse complement strand
TGGCCGGCGATTACAATGTTATGCCTACGGAGCTAGATGTTTACAAACCCGAGCGCTGGGTAGACGACGCGCTTTTCCGTCCGGAAGTGCGTGCAGCATTTAAAAATATCGTAGACCAGGGCTGGACCGACGCCATCAGAAAACTGCATCCTGATGAAACCATTTACACATTCTGGGACTATTTCAGAAATGCATATGGGCGCAATGCCGGCCTGAGGATCGATCATTTTTTACTGAGTCCGCACATTGATGCGCGGCTTCTCGCTGCCGGTGTGGACAAGGACGTCCGGGGATGGGAAAAGTCAAGTGACCACGCACCGACCTGGATAGAAATCGCCGATCCGGAAGAATAAAAGTTTGACCGCAAACTAATCCCGACCTGCCTGTAAATAAGTAAGCAATTTGTCACGCAACCGAATGCTTATTTTGGTTGCATGAAAACGATAACATTAGTTAACTGGTTGGCTGTCAGCGTGTATACGCTTGGGATCTTATGGACGCTGCTCATTTCAAAAACACAGTCGGACCGGATGGCGAGCGGCATGTTGATGATGGTTTACATCCCGCTTGCCCTACTCGCATTGCTCAATTATCTGCCTTATAAAACGACCCGGATCATTGCGCTGGTGATCAATATCTACCCGCTGGCCATGGGTGTTTTTTACCTCGGCCTCGGACGTGTGATTACGCATTACCAGACCAACAGTTATGATGAGGAGTTAAATGAGAAAGCAAACGGCACGTACTATTTCCAGGATCCGTTAAGGCGTGATCTGGCTGCGGCCATTGCAGATGCTAACATAGAAAAACTGAAATTTGGTCTCGAACAACCGGTCCCTAACCTCAATGTAAGTGGTGAGGACCATGTGACATTGCTGGATTTCGCTGCGATGCAGGCGAAGAAAAACCCGAAAGAAAAGGTGCTCGAATCCCTTCAATTATTGTTGGATAAAGGCGCCAGGATCGAAACGGCCGACACGTTGCGCACTGCAACACATTTTGGTGTTTTGGAAAATGATCCCGAATTCCTTGAATTGTTCCTGAAAAACGGGGCCGATGCGAACGCGATTGAAAAAGAACGCAAATATCCGATTCTGTTCAAAGCGATTTACCTGGATGTCAATGATCCGTTTAAAGTCAAAAAAGTCAGTTTGCTTCTGGAACACGGTGCTGACCCTAATGTTTTTTCACCCCAATACGATGAAAATGTGATCGTCTCTTCGGCGTTATGCTCAGCGGCTGGATCGGAACAATGGGAAATCTGCAATCTGCTGCTTAATCATGGTGCAAAACCGGATTACCAAATTGCCGGAGGCTGGGATATTCGCAAAGCAGTCGCTTACCAGGACAAGCAGTTCAATAGTTGGGGCAAAGTCCCGCCGCTGGAATTTACATCGCTGAAAGAACGGCTGAACGCATTGCGTTGACTTTAAAAAGCAAAAACCCGGACAAGTCCGGGTTTTTGCTTTTAGTATGTAAGACTTTTCAGATAAGCCATCGTCTGCGGCACCTGGGTCGCATAGCTCGGGCTTTCGTCCTCAATGTAATAATGCTCAATGGATGATTTTTTGGCAGCTCTCAAAATCGCCGGAATATCAAGTTGTCCGGTTCCCAGGGCCACATCATTCTCAACCGGCGTTCCACCAGACATATTTCCGGTCACTCCTTTTTTAAGATCTTTCATGTGCATCAATTTGAAGCGCTTCGGATATTTAGCGATCAATGCTGCCGGATCGGCACCAGGGAAAAAGGTCCATAGCAAGTCAATTTCGAAGCTTACATATTTAGGATCTGTTTTCTGGATAATGTAATCCATTAATGTGCCGTCTTCATGTTTCTCAAACTCATAACCATGGTTGTGATAGCAAAATGTAATGCCAAATTCTTCTTTAAGCTGTTTTCCGATCTTATTGAAATCAGCAACCGTTTTCTCAGCCATTTCCAAGGTGAAAGGCCCTTTGTGCGGGATCCACGCTACGCGTACAAACTTTGCGCCCAGCATTTTAGCATTTTCCCCAACCTCTTTTGTTTTATCCAGCGCATCCGGATATTGCACGCCGAAGGACGAACATTTCATGCCGCGCTCATCCAGGAGTTTCCGCAGTTCAGCGGCAGTTTTACCAAACAAGCTCGAAAATTCCATGTCCTTAATACCCAGCTTTTGCAGCGTATCCAATGTAGCGGCAGGGTCTTTGGCCAAACTTTTACGGAAAGTATAAGAAACCATTCCCGGCGTTTCAGGAAAAAGGGGTTTGCCTTTTTGTGCAAAAAGCGTGTTAACACCCAGCACAAAAACCATGGACGCAATCAGAATTTTTTTGATTTTCATTTTATAATTATTTGTTAAATAATGCTTAAGTAAGACGAATAATTTGGATTCATACCCTACAAACGTGCAGCTGTCCGCCTGAGCACGTCCGTTGTTCGAAAGCGAACATTTTCTTGCCACTCATTTTGACCAAAATATGATCCAATTAGTTAAAAAGCAGCTTTTCGAAAAATGGCACGACATTTGATCGACATTATCGTATTAAATAAAAACTTGATATGAAACGAACCTTTCTGGGAGAGTTTGAAGAAGTAATTTTACTCACTGTCGCCGTCCTGGGCGAAGAAGCATACGCCGTAACCGTAACGCAGGAATTGGAACAAAAAACCGGCCGGGTTGTAGGGTTCAGTTCGGTGCACACAACATTGCAGCGGCTGGAAGAAAAACATTTTCTGTCCTCAGCCATGGGCGGTGCAACGGCCGAACGCGGCGGTCGCAGAAAGCGGTTTTTTACCGTAACCGCATTGGGACGCAAGGCGTTGATGGAAGTTAAGCAGGTTCGTGAGGAGCTATGGAACGCATTGCCACCGCAGACATTGCAACTAATGGGCCTTTAAAATGAGCCGAAACCCTCCCGAACCGCCCCAGTGGGCCACTACCCTCCTGCGCTGGTGGGCCGACCCCAACACTTCGGAAGAAGTGGAGGGCGATTTGCTGGAAATGTACGCCTACTGGAAGCAAACCGCTGGTTCACAGCAAGCAAACTGGCGATACGCACTGAGCGTGTTGAAGTTATTAAGGCCATTTGCCCAACAAAAGAAGTCACACGACTATCCGAAAACTTATCTATTCAGCCATATTATGATACAAAATTATTTCAAAATTGCCTTACGCAACATCCTGAAACACAAAGGATATGCTGCCATTAACATTGGCGGGTTGTCCGTGGGAATGGCCGTTGCCATGCTCATCGGCCTGTGGGTTTATGACGAATTGTCTTTTGACAAATATCATAAGAACCACGACCGGGTGGTGCAACTGTTTCAATTCGTCACCTTTGAGGTTGAAAAATCGACTTACGACGTCATGCCCATTCCGCTGGCAGATGAACTTCGTACGAAATATCCTGATTTCAAATCGGTGGTTATGTCCAAAAGGCAAGGCCAGATTCTCGCTGCCGGTGAGAAGAAGTTTGCAAAAACAGGAAGTTCTGTCGAGCCTGCATTTTTGGAAATGATGTCTGTAAAAATGCTTGCAGGCTCGCACAGCAACGGACTGAAAGACGCCAATTCGATTCTGCTGTCCGAGTCGCTGGCAAAAGCATTCTTCGGAGAAATGAACCCGATTAATCAACTTGTAAAACTTGATAATAAGGTGAACGTGAAGGTCACGGGCGTTTATGAGGATTTTCCAAACAACAGCACGTTCAAAGAAACGCTTTATATCACACCCTGGAACTTGCTTCTTAATAATGATCCTTATGCCAAATCCATTGAAAATGACTGGGACAGCAACAGTTACCAAATTTATGCGCAGTTAAAAGATGGTGCCGACCCTAATCAGGTCTCGGCTAAAATCAAGGAAATCAGGACAAAAATGGATGACCCGCCGCGTTACAAACCTGAATTTTTCCTGCATCCTATGAACAAATGGCACTTGTACGGAGAATTCAAAAACGGTGTAAATACAGGCGGATTGATCCAGTTCGTTTGGCTGTTTGGCATCATCGGCGTGTTCGTTTTGCTGCTGGCCTGCATTAATTTCATGAATCTGAGCACGGCGAGATCCGAAAAGCGGGCCAAAGAAGTCGGCATCAGGAAGGCGATCGGCTCATTGCGAGGCCAGCTGATTGGCCAGTTTTTTAGTGAGTCGCTGTTGGTTGTTTTTTTAGCCTTCATCCTTTCAATTCTTCTTGCTGCGGCGGCTTTACCTTTTTTCAATGGAGTTGCGCAGAAGCAAATGTCAATTTTATGGTTCAATCCTAATTTTTGGTTGTTAGGACTTGGTTTCTGTTTGTTAACCGGCATCATTGCCGGCAGTTATCCAGCGATTTATTTGTCCTCTTTCCAGCCTTTGAAAGTGCTCAAAGGAACATTCTCAGTCGGTCGCTTTGCTGCGATTCCGCGCAAAGTGCTCGTTGTGATGCAGTTCACAGTTTCAGTTACGCTCATTATCGGCACGATCATTATTTTCAGGCAGATCCAGTTTGCCAAAAATCGCCCCGTCGGATACAGTAAAAACGGGTTGATCGAAGTTAAAATGAACACGCCTGAGCTTTTGGAACATTATCAGGCATTGCGGCAGGATCTGCTCAACACCGGCGCGGTGAAGGAAATGTCTCAATCTTCCGGCGTGATAACTGCTCAGGATGGCGGCACTACGGATATTTCCTGGGAAGGAAAAAGTCCGGATACGCAGCCCCTGGTGATGCACAATTCCGTCACGCATGACTACGGCAAAACCATTGGCTGGCAAATGTTACAGGGCCGTGATTTTTCGAGAACATTTTCAACGGATTCCTCAGCCATGATCCTGAACGAGTCAGCCGCAAAATTGATGAACCTTAAAAAACCGCTCGACTCGTTTGTGCGGGCCAGTGGAAAACAATTCAGGATCATTGGCGTGGTGAAAGATATGATCAAGGAAAACCCGTTCTCGCCCGTGAGCCCCTCGTTTTTTGTCGTTAATTATCGGAACATTTCGGTCATTAACATCCGACTTACACCGGATATCAGCGCAAGCGAGGCAATTGGAAAGGTGGAAACTGTGTTTCAAAAATACAATCCCGGCAGCCCGTTCACTTATAATTTTGCCGATGAAGAGTATTCCAAAAAGTTCGGAACCGAAGAGCGGATCGGCAAACTGGCCAGCTTTTTCGCGGTCCTGGCGATCTTCATTTCCTGTCTCGGGTTGTTCGGACTTGCGTCTTTTGTAGCCGAGCAACGCACAAAAGAAATAGGCATCCGAAAAGTCCTAGGCGCGTCAGTGAGCAATCTCTGGGGCATGTTATCAAAGGATTTTGTGCTGTTGGTTATCATTTCCTGCCTTGTCTCCATTCCCATTTCCTGGTATGTCATGAACGACTGGCTCAAAAACTACAAATATCACACAGAAATCTCCTGGTGGATATTCGCATTAACCGGACTGGGCGCATTGGGAATCACTTTACTGACAGTGAGTTATCAAGCCATTAAAGCGGCGTTGCTGGATCCCGTAAAGAGTTTAAGAAGTGAATAAAAATCAGCAAAATACAAACCCGCCGCCCTGGGCCACCAAGCTGCTACGCTGGTGGGCAGACCCTAATACGCTTGAAGAAACGGAAGGCGATATGCTGGAAATGTATGCGTATTGGCAAAAAACAGCCGGATTAACTAAGGCCAAATGGCTATATGCATTCACTGCGATGAAGTTGTTAAGGCCATTTGCACAACATAAAAGATCACAAGAATATTCAGGAAACCACTTCTTCAGTCATGATATGATTCAAAATTATTTCAAAATCGCCTTCCGCAATCTGGTCAAAAGCAAAACGTTTTCGGCCGTAAATGTGCTCGGTCTTGCGCTGGGCATGGCTTGCAGCTTGCTGATCATGCTCTGGATCAAAGACGAGTTGAGCGTCGACGGCTTTCATGCGAACAAAACGCAGTTGTACAGGATTTATATGCGCGAATATTTTAGCGGGAAGGTGCAAGGCGTGATCTGGACGCCCGGACCACTCGCGGAAGAACTCAAAAAATCGGTTCCTGAAATAGAAATGGCGACGCCCTATGAATGGCCGAGCGATGCCACATTCTCGGTTGGCGACAAAATTTACAAGCGCCAGACCAATGCGGCCAGTGCTGATTTCTTCAAGATGTTCAGTTTTAAAATATTACAAGGCACTCCCGAAAGTGCGTTGAAGGATCCCAACGGCCTGGCGATCTCCCGGGATATGGCTATCACTTTTTTCGGGAGCCCGGAAGCGGCTATGGGTAAGCCCATCACAATGGATAATCAAAAAAATCTGATGATCACTGCCGTGTTTGAAAACATTGGCCTGAACAGCACGCTGAAATTTGACTGTTTACGCAGTTGGGAGGGTTTTTTGCAGGATAATGACTGGGCAAAAGAATGGGGCAGCACAGATCCCCTCACTTTTTTCAAGATCAGGGCCGATGCTGACCCTGCAAAAGTAGAAGCGAAAATCAAGCATTTGCTGGACAAGTTCAACCGCGACGAGGGCAAGCCTTTCCGCACACAACTCGCCATGCAGCCATTTCACGAATATTATTTGAACAGCACCATTAAGGATGCCCATATGGACGGAGGCCGCATTGAATATGTCCGATTATTTGCCTTGGTGGCTGTTTTCATACTGCTTATTGCCTGCATCAATTTTATGAATCTGGCTACGGCAAGATCTGCAAAACGAGCCAAGGAAGTGGGTGTCCGCAAAGTGATCGGCGCAATGCGTTCCATGCTCGTCGGGCAGTTTATGGGTGAGGCGATTTTGATCACCCTGTTTTCTATTTCCATTGCTGTCTTACTTGTGGCGGTGCTTTTGCCATCATTCAACAACCTTACCGGAAAGCAAATGTCATTGCCCTTGAGCGAACCCAGCTTCTGGTTGACATTATCCGGCCTCTTGCTCACAACCGGCCTGCTCGCAGGCAGCTATCCTGCATTTTTCCTGTCCTCAATCAATCCGATCCGCGTTTTGAAAGGCACATTGAAATTTGATAGCAAATCCACATGGTTAAGACAAGGACTAGTTGTTTTTCAGTTCGGGCTTTCCATCATTATGATTGTCGGGATGATCACTATTTACAGACAGGTTGAGTTTGTCCAAACGAAAAACCTGGGTTATGATCGTGAAAACCTCATTTATTTCCCAATGGAAGGCGATTTGATCAAAAATTATGACGTTTTCCGCAATGCACTCATGCAGGTTAATGGTGTAACAAGCGTCTCGCATATGACCGCGTCGCCGGGCTCAAATGGTTCCGGAACCGAGGGAATCTCGTGGCCGGGAAGCGAGGCCAATAATCAGGTAAGGTTTACGCCCGCAGGCGTAGGCTACGATTTTGCCAAAACCATGAAACTCGAAATGGCCGCGGGAAGGGATTTTTCAAAAGATTTTGCGACGGATTCAATGGCTTTCCTGATCAACGAAACGGCGCTTAAAGTGATCGGCTTCAAAGATCCGATTGGTAAGAAATTGAAATGGGGGAATCAAACCGGTGTGATCATCGGCGTAATAAAGGACTTTCATTTTTTATCGCTGCATGAGAAAATCCGGCCGCTTATTGCCTACATGAACACCAAAAACAAGACCGGCAGCGCCATTATCCGCATCGACGGCAGCAAAACAAAGGAAACGCTGGCTGGCATTGAGCGTGTTTGCAAAACAGTCAATCCAAAATTTCCTTTTACCTATGCCTTTACGGACCAATCTTACGCGCAACAGTATCAGAGTGAACAGATCGTGAGCAAGTTGTCTGACTATTTTGCTTTTATAGCCATTTTCATTTCCTGTCTGGGATTGTTCGGTTTGGCAACATTTACGGCGGAGCAACGCACAAAAGAAATCGGCGTACGTAAAGTGCTCGGCGCTTCTATAAGCAGCATTGTGGGCCTCTTATCCAAAGATTTCCTGAAACCCGTTGCCGCAGCCATCGTCATCGCCTCCCCGGTTGCGTGGTGGTTGATGAACGCCTGGCTGCAAGGATTTGCTTATCGGATTGACATTGCCTGGTGGATGTTTGTGCTGGCGGGTGTTGCAGTTGTATTGATCGCCATTCTGACGGTCAGTTTTCAAAGTATTAAAGCTGCATTACTTAATCCAGTGAAAAGTTTAAGAAGTGAATAAAGGCACATTAAATGTGCCTTTATTTAAGTCAATATCGGTTTCACAACTTTGCCGTGCACGTCGGTGAGGCGATAGCGGCGGCCCTGGTGTTTGAAGACCAATTGTTCGTGATCTACGCCTAATAAATGCATAACAGTTGCCTGAAAGTCATGCACATGCACAGGATCTTTGATCACATTGTATCCAAATTCATCCGTTTCTCCAAACACGAAACCTTTCTTAACGCCCGCGCCTGCCATCCAGATCGTGAAGCTTCTCGGATGGTGGTCGCGGCCGTAATTGTCTTTGGTAAGCTTGCCCTGCGAGTAAGCACCACGCCCGAATTCTCCACCCCAAACCACCAGCGTTTCATCGAGTAAGCCACGCTGTTTCAAGTCCTTAATCAATGCTGCGGATGCCTGGTCCACGCTTTTAGCCATAGTTTTAATGTCATTCGGCAGGTTACCATGCTGATCCCAGCCCTGGTGGTAAAGCTGAACGAATTTGACGTCCTTTTCAATGAGTTTGCGCGCAAGTAAGCAGTTGGCGGCGAATGTTCCAGGCTTGCGGGATTCCTCTCCGTAGAGGTCAAAAATGTAATCCGGCTCTTTGGAAATATCCATGGTTTCCGGCACCGCCGTTTGCATGCGATAAGCCATTTCATACTGTGCCATCCGGTAATTTACCTCGGGGTCCAGGATTTTCTCAAACTGTGCCTGCTGTAATTTCGCCAGCGAGTTCAGCATTCGGCGGCGGCTTGTTTTATCAATGCCTTCGGGATTGTTCAGGTAAAAAACCGGGTCGGGGCCGGAGCGGAAAACAACGCCCTGATGCACGGAAGGCAGAAAACCGTTACTCCATAATTTTGCATAAAGCGGCTGGTCGCCTGCGCGGCCTTTGGAAAGCAACACGACAAAAGAAGGCATATTCTGGTTGTCTGAACCAAGCCCGTAACTGATCCAGGATCCCCACGAAGGACGCCCGCCTTGCTGGCTTCCCGTTTGGAAAAACGTGACAGCCGGATCGTGGTTAATGGCCTCCGTGTGCATGGAGCGAATGAATGTTACATCATCCACAATGCTGGACGTGTAAGGCATCAACTCGCTGATCATCATATCATTGGAACCGTGCTTGGCAAATTTGTATTTAGAAGCCGCGAGCGGAAAACTGCTTTGTCCGGCGGTCATACCCGTTAACCGCTGCCCTTTCCGCACCGATTCGGGCAGATCCTGGCCCCACATTTGTTCCAATTTTGGCTTATAGTCAAACAGTTCCAGCTGCGAGGGTGCGCCGCTTTGGAACAGGTAAATGATCCGCTTCGCTTTGGGTGCAAAATGAGGCTTACCCAATGGTAATGATGCACCCTCTGGCGTTCCAGAAGCAACTTTCTTCGCCATCGAATCATCTGCATTTAATAGGGAAGCCATGGCGGCCGCTCCAAGTCCAAGGCTTGTTTTTGATAAGAAATTCCGTCGGCTTAACTGCTCGTGCACATGGTTTTCAAGTTCTCTGTAAAAGCTCATAACTGTTTTCTTTTATCTCTTGATCAAAAATTCATCAAAGTTCATGACCGTGCTGGCCACAATTGTTCCCGCCGCAACCTGCGCGGGATCCAACATTTTGTCCACCGGGTATTCTCCCGTCGAAAGGATCTCCTTCACGCGCTTCGGATTCTTGCTGAAATCCGAATATTCTTCTTCATAAAGCTCTTTCAAAATGGACATTTCCTTCTTGCTAGGCGCCCTGCTCGTGAGTGCCGTAAACGCATAAGAAAGCTGTTCATCCAATGTTTTGCCTTTTTTCAGCATTTGCTGCGCCAGCACGCGGGATGCTTCTACAAACTGCGGGTCGTTCATGACCACCAATGCTTGCAATGGCGTGCTCGTTTTCTGCCTTTTGGTGATACAAAAATGCCTTTCCGCTGCATCGAAATTCAACATCATCGGCGGCGGCGAACTGCGTTTCCAGACTGTATATAAGCTCCGCCTGTACAAACTATCGCCGTGCTGCTGCTTGTAAACAACCTCATTCCTGGTTGCTAACGCTTCCCAAAGGCCATCGGGTTGATAAGGATAAGCACTTTTTCCTCCGATTCTGGGCGTAAGTAAGCTACTGGAAGCCAATGCATTGTCCCTTATTTGTTCAGCGCTCATGCGGTAACTCGGGCCGCGGGCATAAAGTCTGTTATCCGGGTCGCTTTCACGCGTTTCAGGATTTCCATTGGAAGATTGCCTGTAAGTGGCCGAAGTCACGATCAGTTTTTGCATGGCCTTGACATTCCAGTTCGATTGACGGAATGTGGCAGACAGATAATCAAGCAGTTGCGGATGCGTGGGCAATTCGCCCTGGTTTCCAAAATCGTCGCTGGAAACCACCAGTCCTTTGCCAAAATACATCATCCAGAACCGGTTCACGGTTACGCGTGTGAAGAGCGGATGATCCTCGTGCAGCAGCCATTTGGCCAGTCCGAGCCTGTTTTTGGGAAAACTTTTGGGTATTTTAAAGAAACTATCGGGTGTATCCGGATTAACGGGCTTACCCGGCGCATCATAAGCGCCGCGATTGAGAATGAACGCCTTACGCGGAAACTTGCGCTCCTTCATCACCATCACATCAATTTCTTTATCCAAAATTTCCGTCTCCTCCCCGATCAGCTTTCTGCTTTCGGCCAGGTGTTTCGTAAATTCAGGATCAACATTATTGAAATAATATTCCTTTAATGATGCCAATTGTGCTGGTTTGCGTGTTGCAGCCGGTGTTTTGATGGCTGTTACCAGTTCATTTTTCAATGTATAAAGGCCCAGCATTTCCAGGCTCGTGAGTGGCCTTGTGTAGATCCTGAATTCGTCTACTTCAAAATTCTTGGTGCGTTGATCGGACAAGCGGCCAATGTTCAGCTTGTCAACATACCAGTTCGTTTTATTCTTCCCATAAAGGATGCTTTCGGTGAGGTTATCATTGTGAACCACCACTTTGGCAGGCTGACCATTGACATATAATTTCAAACCATTGGCTTTGCTAAGACCATCATAAGAAAAGCCGATCTGCGTCCATTTGTTCATCGGAAATTTCTCAACGGTCTGGACCTCTATCGCATTTTCGGGCCATACATGACTCATCATCAACCGGATACGGCCATCTTTTTCGCGGAAAATATTCCAACCACGATAACCATTCATGACGCCGTTGGACTTGTGAATGAGCGAGCCGCTGACGGCAGGATCATGGAGATTAAGCCAAATGCTAATGCTGAATGGTTGATTGCGCTCGAAAAACGCAAATTTATCGCCAAACCCAACCGAATTCTCACCATACATATACCGCGCTTTGCCAATTTTTCCAGGGCGCGAAGCCACATTCGACAAGCTGTCGTCGCCTTCTGATTTGGCCATGTGCTTCGGATCAGCCAGGTTTTTGAATTCCTTTCCTTTGGGTTCATCGAATGTAAAATGCCCCACAAGGTCTTTCGAAGCCGGAAGCAATGCTTTGTCAGGTTCAGTTTCCGCGGTGGTAAGCCAGTTTTGGAAATTTTGATCGGCTATGGCAATGCGTTTCTCTCTTTCCGTATTCTCTCTGGTGAGGTTTGCATGAATGAATTTCAGCTTCGCGTCGGCCTCCGGTGTCGGCAAAGTAATGCTCGGGCTCGCCTCTCCATTGTAAGGGATCTGCCCGTTTTCATTGTTATTATTAAAAAACGAATAAAGCGAATAGTAATCCTTGTGGCTTATCGGGTCGTATTTGTGGTCGTGGCAGCGGGCACATTCAACGCTTATCCCAAGGAATGTTTTACCAAAAGTGTCCACGCGGTCCATTACATAAGCCGTCCGGTATTCTTCGGGGATAATCCCACCTTCCTGACTTTGCTGGTGCATCCGATTAAAGCCCGTTGCAACCATCTGATCGCGTGTGGGTTTCGGTAACATATCACCAGCGAGCTGCCAGGTTACGAACTGGTCGTAAGGCTGGTTTTGGTTAAAAGATTTGATCACCCAGTCGCGGAATGGCCATGCCGTGCGCATGCCATCGTCCTGATAACCGTGCGTGTCAGCGTAACGAGCCGCATCAAGCCAGGAAACGGCCATATGCTCTCCATAATGCGGCGATGCTAAAAGCTTATCAACTGCATTTTCGTATGCTTTCGGCGATTTGTCGGCCAGGAATGCTTTCACTTCTTCGGGCGTGGGCGGCAAGCCGGTAATGTCCAGATAGGCACGCCTTAACAATGTTGTTTTTTCGGCTTCCGGTGCTGGTTTAATGCCTTTTTCTTCGAGTTTGCTGAGGATGAAACGGTCGATGTCGTTTTTGACCCAATCGTTTTTCACTTTGGGAACCTTTGGTTTTTCAACACGGGTAAATGCCCAATGCGGCTTATATTCAGCACCTTCTTCCACCCATTTTACCAGAATCGCCTTTTCGCGTGCAGTCAGCGACAAATGTGATTCCGGCGTCGGCATCAATATTTCGGGATCGGTTGAAAGGATCCTGTGCACCAATTCACTTTTATCCGAGTTTCCCGGCTTGATAGCTTTCAGCCCGCTTTCTGTTTCCTTTTCGTAAGCAGCATTGGCCAGATCCAGTCGCAAACCTGCTTTCTGGTGATTAGCATCCGGTCCGTGGCAAGCGAAACAGCGGTCCGAGAGAATCGGCTTCACATCATAAGTATAATCAATGGGCTGGGATAGTGTCGACATTTCTGCTGCAACATCATCGGGCAGTTCCGCTTTGCCGGCGCAAGAGGCCAGTAAAGCGCCTCCAAGAGGCCATATGAAGCAATATTTGATGAAATTCCTGAACATTAATGGGTTATTTAAATAATAATTCAAGCAAAGAGGATGTTTGCTAAACAGCCTCTTTGCTATATATAACGTTAATAACCAGGGTTTTGCTGTAAAGTAGCCTGGCCATTTTTGGTACTGTAAACAATTGCCTGCTGCGGGATCGGGTAATATTGGTGTTTTTCTTCAAATTTGGCCCCGCTGAGGTAAGTCCGTAAATTTTTCTCTTTGTCAAGATATTTATTCAGCACATTTACTGAGATCCCCCATCTTACCAGATCAAAAAACCGGTGACCTTCCATCGCAAATTCAAGGCGATTCTCGAATCGTACGGCTTCGCGCGCAGTGGCAGCATTGGTCCAGGGATCATTATAAAGGCCTACTACATAATTGGCAGCCGGTTTGCCGGCATCCGTTTTTACAAATCCACCCGGATTAGCAGCCCTTTTTCTAATCAGGTTCACGTATTCCCTCGCTTTTTCAAGGTTGCCAAGTTCCACCTCGCATTCTGCCAGCCACAGTATAACGTGGTCGTAACGCATTAAGCGATAGTTGTTTGTACTTTGTCTCGGGTTTCCGGTCTTGCCGGATTCGGCTTTACTTACGATTTGCTTTTTGGATGAATAAGGACCTGCATAGGACTGGTCACGGATCCAGAAACGGCCTGGATGCACGCCCCAGTCAATGTAAGGAATGCCGCGACGGCCGACAGTCCAGTCCAGGCGGGCGTCGAGCCGGCCTGTGTAAGGTTCAAACGGAGCGGATGAAAGCAGGCCTTCATCATTTTTCACATCTTCGTCATTGAATGTCTGGATCATCGGCAGGCCTTTCGCATCGGTTTTAAAAGCATTCACCAAATTTTGCGAAGCCTGATAAAATCCACAGCAACCGCCGGGGCCATTGGGATACATATAAGTAAGCTCATCGCCCTGGTTACCACCGGAACCGTCCGCAGCCGTTACCGAATACTGCACTTCAAAAACAGACTCGGCATTGTTACGCGTTTCAGCTGCGAAATTGTCATGAAAATTATCCATTAACCGATATTTGCCGCTGTTAACCACCTGAATTAATGCAGCTTTGGCTGCCGTCAAATGTGCAACATTTGGCTGTCCTTTTGGAAATCCCTGGAACATGTGACATTTGCCCAGATAAGCGAGGGCAGCCCATTTGGTGGGCCGGCCGGGCTGAGTTTGGGTTGCGGGCAGATTGTCGGCTGCAAACTGGAAATCGGCTTCGATTTTTGGCCAGGCATCTTCTGTGTTGGGGACTTGCACACTGCCCGGATCGCTCGTATCCCACAGTTGCTCGTCAATGTAAGAAATATTGCCCCACATTTTTTTGGCCTCGAAATGATAATGTCCGCGCAGAAACCGGGCTTCTGCCTGAATCTGCAATTTGCGCGCATCGTCCAGGCCGGCAACTTCCGGCAATGTTTTCAGGACGTCGTTGGAGCGAGCGACACCGTCATATAATGTCCGCCATTTGCCGTAAATGTGCGTGTTGGTGGTGAGCCACACGTAACGTTCCATAAAAGTCTGTTCCGGCTGGTCACCCGCGTCCGATCCTTTGTAAGCATCATCCGAAACCACGCTGCCGAAAATCCAGTTGGAAACTGCTCCGTGCCAGGTTGTTACGCCGCTCGTGCCGATCCCGTCGAGCAATGCATAGGCGCCGGTCAATGCGCCTTCAATGCCGGATGCCGTTTTGATAATTTCGGGGCTATACTGGCCTAATGGCTTCTTTTCCAGGAAAGTGTCGCCGCAGGAAGATGCAATGAAGAAAGTAATAAGTATGAATATCTTTTTCATGTTGGTTCTATTTTAAAATCCAAGACTAAGACCTACGATAATTGACTTTGGCGTTGGATAAACACCTTCATCCACACCGATCTGCCGGTCGGAGCCGCTATTAAAATTCCGTAGATTCACCTCAGGATCAAGTCCGGTATATTTGGTAAAAGTGAACAGGTTTTGCGCCTGCACGTACACTTTCAAATGGTCCGTCCCGATTTTATTCAGAATCGATTTCGGCAAAGTGTATCCCAGCTGAATGTTCTTGAACCGCAGATAAGAACCGTTTTCTACGAAATAAGTAGAAGGCTCACCACTTTGCGCATCATTGGCATCGAGGATCGGAAGCTTGGCGTCTGGATTATCCGGCCGCCAGGATTCGTAAAGCATCCGTTTCGTACGGTTTCCTTGAAACACCTCAAAATCAGTCCAGTAACGCACGTGGTTGAAAATATCATTGCCCTGCACACCCTGCGCAAAAATGGTCAGATCGAAGCCTTTGTAAGCCACATTAGCATTGATCCCATAAGTAAAGTCCGGGTGCGGGCTGCCGATGTAAGTCTGGTCACTGGCATTGATGATGCCATCATTGTTCACATCGCGGTAATCGAACTTGCCGACTCCCTGAGTCCTTTTTCCATTTATATAAATGTTGGAATCATAATATCCCGGAAACTTCGCGTGAGCGGCAACCTGCTCCTCATTTTGCAGGATGCCGTCAATGATATAGCCATAGAAAGACGAGATCGGACGACCGGCGATGGAGCGCGTCACGGCTGGTGTACGCAAAGAGAACCCGGGTAAAAAGTCGTTCGGGTTTTGCGGGTCAAGCGCGAGGATCTTGTTCCGGTAAGTTGAAAAGTTGACGCCAATGCTGTAAGTGAGCTGTCCGTCCATCACCGCATCATTGTAATTCAAACCGAGGTCAACGCCCCGATTTTGCAAGGAAGCAATGTTTTGCGCGGGAATAGAGGCGTCTCCCAGGCGGGGATCATATGCTTTTGTATAAAGCAAATCTCTCGTCTGGCGATCAAAAACATCCAGGCTCAGGTCAAATTTCCCTTTGAACAAATTGGCATCCAAGCCCACATTGACGGTTGTGGTTGTTTCCCATTTCGCATTAGGGTTACCAAATCTGGCCAGATCAAAACCCTGCACATAACCGATCGGCGCACCGCCGATTCCGTAACCGCTGCTGTTAGGATTACTTTGGTAAGTGGAATAAGCATTAAAATCCCCGATTTCCTGGTTACCCGTCTGGCCCCATCCTGCCCTCAATTTCAGATCTGTGATGAAGCTTACATTGGATAAAAAAGCTTCCTTGGATAAGCGCCAGCCTACGCTCGCTGCCGGGAAAGTGGCATAGCGGGAAGCTGCCTGGAACCGGGAAGAAGCGTCGCGCCTAACCGTTCCCTGCAACAAATATTTGTCCTGAAATGCATAGTCGATCCGGCCGAAATAGGAAAATAACGACCACGACGAAGAAGCATAGCCGCTGTTGGTGGATGTGGAAGGATTACCGGCATCAATATATCTCAGATCCTCCGCATTGGAAAAGAAACCCTGGCGGTAAGCATTTACAAAATTTCCGTAAGAATCAATGGATTCCAAACCCGCGAAAACATTCAAATGGTGGTCGCCGAAAGTTTTGTCGTAGGTCAGCGAGTTGGTCCAGGTCCAGGCATAGCTGTAACTTCTGTTTTCACTTAAACTGTTGACATTGGTCCCGTGCGCGAGCTCGATCTCAACGGGCGTAAAGTACGTTCCGGCTGAAATCGTTGCATCGATCCCGAAGCTGGTTTTGGCTGTCAGGTTTTTGAGAATGTCCACTTCGGCGTAGGAGTTGCCGAAGATCCGCAAGTCTTTATAACCATTGTTTTTATTCCTTACCAACTGTCCGACCGGGTTATTGGCATTACCCAAATTACTTCCCAATGTTCCTGCGAAGTTTCCGCCAATGTCGTAAACAGGAATGAGCGGCTGCGCGCGATAGGTGTTTGAAACCTGGCTTGATTCGTTGTTATTTCCGTAATTTCCCTGACGCTGTCCGTAAGCTACCTGCAAATTCTCACCAATGCGGATCCGCTTTTTAATCGTAAACTCAGTATTGGCACGCACCGAATAACGTTTGTAACCATTATGGATCAGAATACCCTGCTGATTGAAATAGTTGGTTGAAAATGCATACCGGCTCTTCTCCGAACCTCCCGAAACGCCCAGCTGATAATTCTGGATCGGCGCAGGATCGAAAACCTCATTCATCCAATCCGTTCCTTCTTTATTCGCTTTCGTGATGGAAAATTTTGTTTTACCAAATTGCGGATCGGTGTAACGGTCGAAGCTGTAATTGGCCGGGTTCACACGCGGATCGCTTGCCGAAGCGCCGTCCGGGATAATGTAGTCGGGAATGACAGGCTCGGCGCCGCGGCCAAATTGCGCGTGCTCCGGATTTCCGGTCGTCGGGTTTACAACATTTGCGTTCTTTTTACTTTGCCAAAGATACTGGCCATACTCGGCCGTGTTCAGCAGATCCATCGTTTTGGCAAGTCGCTGAACGCCGTAATAAGCGTCAAATGTAAACTTCGGCACGCCGTTCTTTCCTCTTTTGGTTGTGATAATGACTACGCCATTCGCTGCCCGTGAGCCGTAAATGGAAGCGGAAGATGCATCCTTTAAGATCTGAATGGATTCGATGTCATTCTGGTTGATCGTGTTCAGGCTTCCTTTGGTAGGCACGCCGTCGATCACATATAAAGGATCATTGTTTCCCAATGTGCCGTAACCACGCACCCGAACCGCCACGCCGCCACCGGGCGTGTTGTCCGTTCCCACGGTCACACCTGCGGCCCGGCCCTGCAATTGCTGCGCAAGATTAGTTGCCGGAACGGATAAGAGCTTATCTGCATCGATGACACTTACGGAGCCTGTAATGTCTCTCCTGGATTGTGTGGTGTAACCCGTCACAACCACTTCGCTCAACGCCTTAATGTCCGCTTCCAGGGTTACGTTTACAGATGACCGGTTAGCCACCTGGATTTCCTGAGATACGTAACCGACGAAGCTGAAAACCAAAATGGATCTCTCATCGGGAACAACCAGCGTATAGGAACCGTCGCCACCAGTGATCGCTCCCTGCTGTGTGCCCTTCACAACCACGCTCACGCCCGGAAGCGGCTCTTTGCTGTCGCTGGCCAGCACCTGACCTTTGATCGTAATGTCAACCGGGTGCAGATAAGGAAGCGGGATCAGCATGCCCTGTTCTTTGGTTGCATCAGGCGTATCTTCCTGTTTTTTATTCAATATAATGTATTCACCTGACACCGAAAACCTGATCTGTAAGGGCACGAGCAGCTCTTTCAACACCATACTTAAAGTCTGGTTGTTTGCGTTAAGGGTCACTTTTTGGTTTCTGATCAGGGAGGGAACGTACGAGAACTTCACCTTTGCTGACTTCTCAATGCTGGCCAACACACTTTTCAATTCCTGCTGATTGGCCTGGATACTGACCTCCCGGTTCAGCAGTTCCTGCGCCAGTCCGTCGTTCGCAAACGAGAGGCTGGTAAAAATCAGCGACACAAGAAATGGGATGCATGTAACTTTAATCACAGTTACCAGAATTTTTAATGGTATACTATTTTTCTTCATAACATTACATTGGTTTTTGGGTTAGGAATAGCAATTTGTTAATCACAGCCTTCGCTCGAAACGATCACTTGCCCGTCGCTCACGCGATAGCTCGCCCCGATGGTCTGGCAGATAATGTCAAGCTTCGTAAAAAAAGGCTCATTGCTCAGCTCAACATGCAGCGAACATTTTTCCATGACCGTGCTGTCGTACACGATGGGAATGCCGTAAACCTTTTCGAGCGTGGCAAATACTTTGTGAATGGGCTGGTCCATAAACACAAATCCGGATTGCGTTTCAGGCTTGATGAGTTCAAGCGGCGTGCTGGATATGGATTTGGAGAGAAGATTATCTTTGGTTGAAAAAATGGCCTGCTGATTGGGCGTCAGCAGCAGTTCGGTGTTGCGATTGTTCTGATTGTCAATGTCCTTCATGGCCAGGACCGAGACTCTTCCGCTTCGAACCAGCACTTCCACATTGGACTCCGTGGTTTTCACCAGGAAGCTGGTTCCGACAACGCGGGTAACAAGCCCGTGTGCGTATACAAAGAACGGGTTAAGCGCGTCTTTTTCCACCTCAAAAAAGGCTTCTCCGGCCAGGTAAACTTCCCTCTTTTTGTTGTGTATGAATGCCTCCGCATAGCTGATCCGGCTTGCGGGAGAAAGTGCCACTACGCTGCCGTCGGGCAGGGTGACGGACATTTTCTGATTGGTTTTGTTAACGATCTCCTTCATCGGGACCGGTACTTGAGACACATATTGCTTGTAGTCGGAAGCGGGTTGTTCCTGCTGCATTCTATGCGAGATTCCCCAGCCTACGCCCATGATCAGCAGCGCAGAAGCGGCCACCGATATCCAGGTCCGGGTGAATTTGTAGGAAAATGGTCGCGTAACCTGTGTCTCGGTGCTTTTCAGGATCCTGTTCACCTGTTTTTCCAGGTCGTCTTCGGAAAGGTCTGAATGGGTTTGGTTCCAGGTCAGCAGCAATTCCCGGGCTTGCTGCATAATGATTTTTTTGTCGGGATACTGTCCTTCAATGTTCGTCCAGAAATCAGCGGCCTGATGATCTTGCTGGATTACCCAAAGTCTGAAATTTTCGTCTAAGAGGAAATCTTCCAGATTATATTTGTCATAATATTTCATAATAAAGCACCATAATTGTAGCGCTTACAATGACATAGTCAGAAAGTCACAGAAAAATCATGGAAAAAATTGAAATATTTTTAAATAAACATTTTGGGAAAGATATTTTATTGATAATCAGATTGATACAAAAAACAAAATAATGGTATGCAGGAGCGTCTCCCACTTTTCCCGGAACAATTTGAGTGTAATATGCAGCAGATTGGCAACAGCCGGACGCGTGATCCCGAGCACGGTCGCAATTTGATCGTTGGTGAGGTTTTCGTAAAATTTGAGATAGATAATCTCCTGCTGCCGGGGCGTTAATGTATGCAGCACATAACCGATCTGTTTCTTCGTTTCATCCGTATGCTCGGACGAAATAATCCTGGATTCAATGTCTTCTTCATTCAGAAAAAGCGCTTCGCCGTCGTCGAGCGAAATAAATACGTTGGTGCGTTGCTTTTCCTTGAAAATGCGGTTGCGCAGGCTTTTCAGTAAATAGGGCTTTATCTGATCCGTTGCACCCAGGAATTCCCGGCGGTCCCACAGCGTGGTGAAAACATCATGGATGCAATCTGTGAGCGCCTCATGGTCGGCGAGCAGCTTTTTTCCGTAATCAAACAATGTGCGGTAATGTTCCCTGATCATAGATTCAAAAACAGCACGGTCGCCGTTCTTGAATTTTTGCCAGAGAAGCGCATCATTTTCCATTGGTTAGCAAGAAACGAAGGCAACAATACCTAATTTCTTTATTAAGTATAATTCTACCTTTTATTACTGCAAATGCGTGCAGGAAAGGACTATGTAACCATCGCGATACTACCGATAAATAAGAAACGAAATTAGAATAGTCCGTTTGGAGCTTGTTTTAGTAATATTACTGCGTCGTTTTACTCACAACTTCCAAACCTGTTGCTTATGAAGACTATTCGTCTACTCGGACTTTCCTTTTTCCTTTTTGCTTCTGCCCTCAGCTGTACGGATCACGCAGCTGACCCCGTTGAATTTAGTTCCGCAGAGTTTTCCAAAGGCAACCTGATTGCCCCGATTGCCATCACCAAAGGCGACAATAACAGACTTTGGGTGACCGAGCAGGGAAGCGCAACCGATCAGGGCGACACCTGGGACGGACGAGTTTCGATGCTTGGCGAAGATGGCACCGTGTATCCAGCCATTACTGGATTTTTGTCAAAGAGCAGCGTCGAAAAGATGCCTAGCGGCCTGACTCACCTTTTATACAAGGAAGGAATGCTTTACATTCTGCACGGTGTGGAAGGCAGGCTTTACAAAGCAAATGTTTCATCCTGGAACCCGGGCGACGCGCCGTTGAAAGCAGCTGACATTCCTTTCGAAGACTTGGGCACTTTTGTAAAAAGCCAGCTTCCTGATTCCACTGCGGAGTCTAACTTATACAACCTGACCTGGGGACCAGGCGGTGACCTTTTCATCACGGACGCTGCCGGTAACATGATCATTCGCAGAAAAAACGATGGATCAATAAGCAAATTTGCGACTTTCGAAGATTTTGACAATCCCAAAAAACCAGTTGGCGGGCCAACCGTGGACTTCGTTCCGACAGGCATTGCATGGGACGGCAACAAATTCTTCGTTACGTCTTTAACAGGCTTTCCATTCAATAGCGGCTTAGCTGAGATAAAACAAGTGGATCAATCGGGTGGCGTATCTGAATACAAAAAAGGATTCACAACATTGGTTGATGTGGTGCTAACCGATAGCAACAAACCGCTTGTACTGCATTTCGCCAACTTTTCCGCAGGTTTCGAATTTGAGCCGGGAACAGGAACTGTATCCAATGAAGACGGAGGTGTAGCATTAGCCGGGTTGATCATGCCGACTGACATTGAAAAGGTTTACACCAACACTTACTACGTGGTTTCGCTTGGAACAAGCAAAGTGTACAAGCTCACTTACTAACATAGGCTGAGAAGCGAGTTGGATATAAAAAACGCCCCCCTGATCGGGAGGCGTTTTTTTGTGCCCGACGAAGCATTTGATTATTTTTATCCCCCTGTCTTCCAAGCTTTTGACTGTTTCCGGTGATACCCGGGAATCTGTAACAATGTATTGCACCTGATCCAGGTCGCATATTTTGCCTGGCTGAGTCCGTGAAGGGCTTCATCAAGCAGGATAGTCCTATGCGAAAGTTCTTTGGTAAAAAATAACCCCGGTTACTCGCTTTTCAGCACCTTGGCCGGATTGTTTCTGGCGGCTTTCACCGTCTGCGATCCGATCATCAGAAAAGCGAGTAACATCACAACCACAACCCCTGCGAGCAATTCCAGCATGTTGATCGGCTGGTGATACGGGAAGTTTTCGAGGACGATTTTATCAAAGAAGAAATAAGTTGCCGGAATTGCGATCAACGCAGAAACGATCAGCAGGATCAAAAATCCTTCGCACAGAAAATAAACCAATCCGCCCTCGCTAGCACCCAGCACTTTGCGGATACTGATCTCTTTGAGCTTCGTTTCGGTAGTGAAAACGACCATACCAAACAGTCCGAGCGAAGCAATACAAATCGCCAGAAAGGCAATGAAACCAATGATCTTTACCATCACCGAAAACTGGCTATATGCCGACTCAATCTGGTCGTTGTAGAATTTCGCCTGAATGGGATGCACTTTATCCACCTTCCGCCACGCGGTTTCGAGCATTTCCATCGTGCCGGGCAAGTCGCCGGAAGCGATCTTCACATTGAGATAACCCGATGGCTCATTGGCAGAATAACGAAATATAACCGGCTCAATCTTAGCTTCCAGCGTGCCGTAATGGAAGTCCCTGATCACACCAATGATCGTCAGCGCCTGACCGTCCACTGTTACGACCTTACCCAGCGCATTTTCCGGGTTTCTCTTGGCGATGTTAAATCTTTTCAAGACCTGTTCGTTGACGATCACTTCGCTTTCCTTCCCTTTTTCAGGCTTCAATTTGAAGTTTGTACCAGCCAGTAATTTATGATCATGCAGTGGCATATAATGTTCGTCTATCAGGTTTAGCCACACATTATTGGAATCAAGGCCATATTTAAGCGTCGATCCGTGGTAACTTCCGAGGCTCGTGATCATCAGCGATCGTGAAACCTCTTTTACGGCGGGAATCTCGGCGAACTGCTTTGCCATGATATCGGGTTTATTCCCCTGCATTCGAATGTTGACAATGTTTTCTGTCTCAAAGCCCAGGTCGAAACGGAGCAGACCTTTGTATTGATTATAACCGACAAGCGTTGCTGCAATGAAGAATAGCGACAAGGTATATTGAATGACGATCAATGCTTTACGCATCCCAACCCGGCGAAACAGAGTAAGATTCGACACGTCCTTCATCACCAGCAGTGCGTTGATCCGGGAGAAAAATAATGCTGGCAAAAAACCAGCGGCCAGGCCAACGAAGCAGGCCAGCGCGATAAAATAAAGGATCGTTTTGAAAGACAAATCCAGGGAAACGAGATCGGAAATGTTGGGATCCAGGGCCAGGAATTCTTTCTTCAAAAACAGGAATAGCCCAAATGAGAATAGGAGCGCGAGCATGGCAATGATCACCGACTCTGCCATAAACTGACCCAGAACGTGACTCTTTCTGGCGCCGATGATCTTTCTGATCCCAACCTCACGAGAGCGCCGGAGCGAGCGTGCTACGGACAAGTTGGTGTAATTGAAACAGGCTGAAAGTATGATTACGAAAGCCAGTCCGCTCAAAACCCAGGTAACGACCGGCGAAATGGCTGGACCAACATTGTTCGACAATTTCCCTCCCAGCACCGCGCCGTTCATGGGTTTCAGGGAAATGGATACTGATTTATCTTTGTACGCTGCGCTTTCCTGCTTGCTTATTTTTGCCAATTCCGATTGCACGGGCGCGAGCGCGGGATGCGCTGGCATTAACACATACACGTAATTTGACCAGACATTATCCCAGTCATAAAAGTTGGTTTTCTCCGCCTGCTGCGCTTCGATTGTGGCGAAGGAAACGAGCATTTCGAACCGGATGTGAGAGAGTTTGGGCAAGTCCTTCACAACGCCGCGGACCACATAACTGGTGGTATCAAACATGACGGGTTTGCCAATCGGGTCCGCTTCGCCAAACATTTTCCGGGCCGTTTTTTCGGATAGAACCAAAGAGTAGGGTTCTTCCAGTGCGGTTGCTGCGTTGCCTTTGACCAGCGGGAATGTAAAAACTTTGAGAAAAGCGTTATCAGCCCAAATTGCTTCCAAAGGAAATGTGGAATTGCCTACGCGGGCGTCGCCCGAGAATCCGTTGCGAAAAGTGGTGACCTGCTCTGCACCAGCAACCGTTTCCCGGATTTTCTGGCCGGCCTTCACCGAAGTGGAAGCAAGCTCCATAGGCGGCTGATCGGCATTTCGAAAAGTGGTAATAACGCGGTAAATCCGGTCGCCCTCCTGGTGAAAATCGTCGTAGGAATTTAAGTCAGTGATTACGGCTATCACAAGCAGGCCAACGGACATGCTCACAGCCAGGCCGATAATGTTGATCAGGGAGAATAATTTGTTGCGGACGAGGCTGCGTCGCGAGGTTTTCAGGTAGCTCCCAATCATGATCCAGTGAATGAAAAGGTTGAAGAATTCTATTTTCCGAATGGTGTATGGCCTTAAAAATTTGATCACGTCGATCACATAAACGATCCTTGCCCGGCGCAATCCCTTATTCTTTACATTTCGCTCAAAATATTCGAACAAGTCCCCTTCCAAATCTTCCAGCAGACGGGGGCGACAATACCATTGCAGGAAGCGGGTTGCCCAGCGCGGAGGTTGATCAGTTGCTTTCATATGGAGCCTTCGAGGTTAAAGCCGGGAATGTTGCGCCAGATATTTTCGCGCACCTCCTTGGATTTTGTCAGTGCGACTTTGCCCGCGTGGCTGACCTCGTAAAAACGCTTCCGCTTACCACCCCTTGTGCTACTCGCTTCCCCTAGCCTGCTTTTCGCCAATCCCTTCTCTTCCAGCCGGTTCAAAACCGAATGCACCACGCCCAGCTTAGCCGTACGCCCCGTATATTTTTCCAATTCATCACAAATAGCGACACTATAAGCTTCACTCGCCAACGAAGCGATCGTCAGCAAAACCAGCTCCTCAAATTCCCCCAGGTTAGTCCCCTTCATAAAAATCCAACACGAAAAGTGTATATCTTCACCAAATGTATGTAAAACGGTTTTATTAATTCTTGTTTTGTATGTATAATATTTTTTGGAGCCTCAAAAAACGCAACTTTGACGCAGAATCATTGATACTAGCCGAGAAATAATTCAATAGAACAGATCCCGGGCCATGCTTGCTTATTCAGAATTACCTTTTCTGTCAGCATGTATTTTTGTTATATTGATGAAAGCGGGGACGTTGGAAAAATAAAGTCTCCTTCGCAATTTTTTGTTCTCTCTGCATTATGCGTTCACGAATCTGCCTGGCAGACATTGCTTGATGATTTGATCAAGTTTCGGAGACACTTGAAAAAAGTATACGGCTTGACGATGGCCGAGGAAATTCATGCATCCGTATTCATTAATGGAAACCCTAACCTGAAAGCAGGCATATCAAAAAACCACAAAATATTGATTCTGAGAGAATGTTTGCGGTTTTTGAACGCTAGAAGCGATATAAGCATTGTTACCGTGCGGATTGAAAAAAATCCGGGTTACGCCAATGATGTGTTTGAATATGCCTGGAAATTACTTATCCAAAGGATCGATAACACATTAAAAGCAGGAAATTTTCCAGGAGCACTAAAGACGGATAAGGGACTAATAATCAGCGACAATACAGATGAAATGAAACTGAGAAAACTGTTGCGAAAAATGAGGCGTTTTAATTTGGTCCCAAGCAAGTTTCGGAGGATTTCGCTGGACGCGAAAATTACGGGCATCATTGAAGATCCGGTGAGCAGGGATTCAAAATCGTCCTATATTCATCAAATGGTGGACGTAGTCTGTTACTTCGCGAGGCAATATTATGAACCTAATAAAACGATTAGAAAGAAGGGCTTGCGGAACTTCTATATGGCAAATTTGGAGAATGTTTTAAACAAAAACATCTCGCCAAAGAACACAGTAAATTATATACTTGAACAGCAGGCATAAAAAAAGGGGAGCATTGCAGCACCCCGGAGGGCTCCTACTACCCCGGTCAAGCCGAGATTCAGAACCGTTACAAAAATAACATAAAAACCCGATAAGACAACAAGCTTCCTACAAATTCGCTTGCTACTCCGCCGAAATACAAGCCATGTATGCCCGTTTCAGGGAAGATGTGATATCGTCGTAGCGTAGTGGTTTGGAAATGTAGTCGTCCATGCCGGCAGCGAGGCACTCTTCGCGGTCTTCTTTCATGGCGTTGGCAGTCATGGCAATGACGTAGGGTTGGTCGATCTGCTGTTTGCGGATGCGGCGCGTGGCCTCCAATCCATCCATTTCGGGCATCTGGACGTCCATGAAAACCACGTCGAATTTTTCGGAATATGTTCTGGCAACGACTTCCACGCCATCGCGCGTCACAATCGGGCTGTAACCC
Source organism: Dyadobacter fanqingshengii (assembly GCF_023822005.2). Classification (GTDB taxonomy): domain Bacteria; phylum Bacteroidota; class Bacteroidia; order Cytophagales; family Spirosomataceae; genus Dyadobacter; species Dyadobacter fanqingshengii. Next base: position 1,228,049 of record NZ_CP098806.1, on the reverse strand, counting down.
AATTTCCCAAGTATCCTGACAAACAGCATTTCGTTGATCTGATTGTCTTCCGCTATCAGGATCTGCAATGGATACTGAACAGCAAAATCCTCCGAAAGCGGCGACTGCACAGGCGGCAAAATCTGCCGGAGTGAATCACCCTGGTTTTTAAGTTCCATCTGAATGAGCTGACCGAGCTGCTGATGCTTAACCGGTTTGGTCAGAATAGCTGCGAACAAATCCTTGAAATTCCTGCGTCTGTCGTCGCCTACCGAACTCAATAAGAAAATGGGCACTGCCGGGCAGCGTTCTTTTATTTTTGCGGCCAGGCTGACCCCATCCATTTCCGGCATTTGCTGATCGGTGATGATCAGGTCAAATTTTGCGCCGCTATCCAGGATTTCCAGCGCCTGCCTTCCCGATGACGCCAGTGTGGGCACCAGTTTCCATTGCTCCATCTGCGCGTGGAAAATCCGTAAATTGGTATCATTGTCATCCACAACCAAAACTGCTTTCCCGTCGTTTTCTGTGGTGTTGAAATGCACATATTGGCGCTGAGATTCATGACTGACCGCCGCCAGAATAGAAAAGTGAAAGCTTGTCCCCTTATCCGGCTCACTATCCACGCTAATCTCCCCGCCCATGAGATTTACAAGTCGTTGACTGATCACCAAACCCAGCCCCGTTCCCCCATACTTGCGCGTATGCGAGGAATCAACTTGTGAAAATGCAACAAAAAGCCGGTCGAGCTTATCGGCCGGAATGCCTATCCCCGTGTCTTTGATCTGAAAATTAATCTCAATTTCATCATCACTCATATATTTGACAAGCTTCACAATCACCAGAATTTCACCCTGGTGCGTGAATTTGATCGCATTTCCGACAAGGTTGATGAGGATCTGACGCAGCCGCTGACTGTCGCCAATGATCTGGTTAGGAACTTGTGGACTGATCTGATAAACGAGGTCCAGCCCGATCACAGCCGCTTTGGAAGAAAATATATCCAAAACACCCTCAATGCAGTCCCGAAGGTTGAAACTGATCCTTTCCAGTTCCATGTTTCCAGACTCGATTTTCGAGAAATCCAGAATGTCGTTAATCACCGTCAGCAGGCTGTCGCCACACTTGATAATGGTGTCTGTATATTCCGTTTGTTCCTCATTCATAGGCGTTTGCGCGAGCAGCAGCGCCATCCCGATCACTCCGTTCATGGGCGTACGGATCTCATGGCTCATTGTCGCCAGAAACACGCTTTTAGCCATATTGGCCTTTTCCGCTTCCTGTCTTGCCAGCAGTTCCCTTTCATGCTGGCCCTGTAAACGGGCGTTCATTATTTGCAGATCTGCGGATTGCAGTTCAAGTTCATGCTTTTGACGGATCACTTCCACAGTCCTTTTCCTCAACCTGCATTTGCAACAGATCTTTTTGTCGCTTGATGGCTCCTACCCGCCAGCGATAAACGGCGTAAATTCCTCCTGCAGCACATAATATGGCCAGCGTCCGAAACCAGATCGTTTTCCAGAATGGCGGTGTCACATGCAGGATAATGCTCGTTCCTTGTTCGTTCCAGACGCCATCATTGTTTGAAGCTTTCACCTTGAAAACATAATGCCCGGGATCAAGGTTGGTGTAAGTCGCCTTTCTGTTTGTGCCGCTGTAAATCCAGTCTTTGTCAAATCCGACCAGTTGATAGGCATATTGGTTTTTTTCTGACAATGTGTAATTCAGCGCGGTGAATTCGAAGGAAAGCATGGATTGCGCGTAGGAAACGGTTATTTCTTTGGCTGCGCTGATCTGGTTGTCGATAGGGGCATCTTTATCAAGATTGTTGACCGGCTGATTAAAAATCTGGAAATCGGTGATGAAAACCGGTGGTATGAATGTATTGTATTTGAGACTGTCCGGGTGGAAGAAGTTGAGTCCATACTGCCCTCCTATGAATATTACTCCAGCTTTATTTTTGAATAACGACATCCGGTTGAATGAGCCTTGCTGCAACCCGTCACTAAAATCAAAATTCCTGAATTCAGCTGTTCTCGGATTAAAACGCGACAGCCCTTTATTGGAGCTTACCCAAAGCAGCCCACGACCATCTTCCGTGATTCCCTGAATCACATCATTGGGCAGACCATTGGATTTATTATAGTGTGTAAATGTTCCGTTCTTCTTGTCAAACAGGTTCAAGCCGCCGCTGGTTGCGACCCAAATCTGCCCATTCCTGTCCTCATATATTGCGTTTACCTGATTGTTGGACAAACTTTTAACCTGCCTGGGATCAGATTTGAATGTGGTGAACCGGTTATTTTTTTCATCATATAAATTCAATCCGCTCCCCTCCGTTCCTACCCATAGCTTTTTTTCAGAATCCACGAAAACGGCCAGGATAAGATCACTGCTGATCGAACCGGGAACATTGGCGTTGGCCCTGTATTCACTCACATTGCCCGAGACTTTGTCGTATTTCAGCAATCCTCTCGACGTCCCGAGCCACAGACAATGCCTGCTTTCGTCGTTGGTCATCACGTGAATGTTGGCATAAATTGCGGAGGCAGGATTATCGCTTTTGTTCAAATTCCGAAATGAGGCCGTTTTCCTGTCGTACAGGCTCAAACCACCTTTATAATTTCCTATCCAGATATCGTGCGCATTGTCTTCGCACATCGTAATGATGTAGTTGCTGGCAATGCTGTTTTCCCTGTCGGGATCATGCGTAAAGTGGGTAATCTGATTGGTCTTACGGTCCAGCACATTGATGCCACCCCCGTCCGTTCCGGCCCATATTTTTCCTTCAAAATCCTCCATGACGGTCAGGACATTGTCGTTATTCAGGCTTTCCGGATCGTTCGTGTTGGTTTTATATAATCCAAATTTCAATAGCTCATGGTCCATGACATTGATTCCACCACTATAAGTGCCTACCCACATTGTTCCCTGCGGATCGCAGAACATGGCGTAAATGGAGCCATTATTCAAGCCTGCGACGTCGTTCTTGTCATATTTGTAATGAATAAATTCATTGTTTTCCTGCAAGATATTGATCCCGCCATTTCGCGTGCCGACCCATAGTTTTCCCTTTTTATCCTCCTCCAGTGAAATCACATCATTATGAGAAAGACCGGCCGGTTGCCCATCCTGATGTTTGAATGTTGTAAATGTGCCTGTATCCGGATTGAGCAGGTTAAGGCCTCCACCCTCTGTGGCAATCCATAACCTGCCACGTGAATCTTCCAAAACTTCATTCAGATCGTTGCTGCTGAGCGAGGCAGCATTGCCGGAGTTGCTCTTATAGTGAAGAAAGCTGTTTGTGGCAGCATTAAACTTGTTAAGCCCCCCGCCACCTGTGGCAATCCAGACGGTCCCATTTCTATCTACCGTTACGTCGCTGACGACGTTATGGCTCAGACTACCCGATATTTTTGGATTACTGGAATAATTTCGAAATGTATTTTTTTCGGGATTGAAGACACTGACACCCCCGCCAACGGTTCCCAGCCAGATATTTCCGCTTTTGTCCTGATCGATAGCGTGCACTTTGTTATTGACAATGCTGTTGTTGTCGCCGGCTTTGTGGAGATAATTCGTAAAAGTGCCCTTATCGCTGTCAAACCGGCTCAGTCCGCCGTCATCTGTCCCGATCCAGAGCCTGCCCTGCCTGTCTTCAAAAATGGTGTGAATGTAATTATGACTGATACTTTGGGGATTCTGCGGATCATTTCTGTACACAGTGAATTTATACCCGTCAAATCTGTTGAGGCCGTCCTGCGTTCCAAACCACATGAATCCACGCTTATCTTTCGCAATGCAGGTGACGTTGTTTTGCGACAACCCCTGCCCCGTGGTCAAATGGAGGAATATTGCGTTTCTATTTTGGGAAAATGAATGGGTTACGGAATAAAGAAGGATAAAAAAGAAAGTAAAGGTTTTACGCATGCGGGGTCACATTCAGTTTGCAACTATTTCTACGTAAATTTAACTGAATTTGTAACTCTGCAAAGAAATATTATAAAATAACGCGCAAAGCCATTGATACACGTCAGGCGCTGACCCTATGGCCCACAACTTCCTGAATTTCCTCTGCTAGTAACTCGATTGTGCTGGGTTTTGAAATGACTTTTACTACGCCAAAAGCGTTGAAATTGGGAAGATCGGCTGTTGAGAAGCCGGTAAGAATAACAATGTCCGCGTGGTTTGCACCAAGCGCCTCATTGATGGCAAACAAGCATTTCGGCAACTCCATCGTAGGCATATTGACGTCCAGAAAAATGTTTTCCGGTAAAGGAGAAAGCTTTTGCCGGATTTTATCAACCGCATCCTGGCAATTGTAGGAATGCTCGCAAATAGCTGTTGGATAGGCTATTCCCAATGCAAATTCGAAGATCTCATGATCATCCGGATCATCGTCTATAAGTAATATATTGTTAGTCATTTTAGTGTAATCCGTTCCACACACAGTTCCGGAGTGGTGTGGTAAAATAATTGTTCCCGCCAGTTCCGCTTATTTTCTATATTTCATTTCAATGACCGGCGGGGGCATTAATACAGGCCTGGAAATCATATTGTAGCGGTAAAGTTCAATTTTAGGAGGCTCCCTATGCGAAAGGTTCAGCATTCTGTCGAAAAAAAGCCTGAACTCCGTCCCGTTTTTAAAAATGGGTTTCGACACTGCCAGACGGCTTTTTCTGCTGTAAAAATCAGGTTGCTTTTCCCGAATGTGAATAGGCAATTTTTCTATTTCCAGATCAAAAGGAATCACAATGGTATACCGGACTGCGACAGGCTTCCCGTTTTGCCGCGCGGGCGTCCACTGCGGCATGTTTTGGACAAGCCGTACGGCTTCTTCATCAATCCCCCACCCTGGCCCGCTCACAATTACCGGACTGCTGATATTTCCCTTTTCATCTAAAAAAAATGAGACTGAGGCCTGACCTTCTACTTCCGCTTTAAGTGCCTCAGGCGGATACTGCATATGATGAGCCAGAAATTTAACCAGTTCCTTCGTCCCGCCGGGGAAACGGGGCCACTTTTCCAGCGATAATCCACTTCCCGAAGATTCAACCGTTTCATTTGACTTTTTAGACTTTGCCTCAGATTTTGCACGCTGGCTCACCCATCCGGGCTTGCCCTTGAGAATGATGTCGTAATCTTTTTCCGATTTCCTGACATTTATTTCAACCGACTCAAAATCCGTATGATTGACAATCAGAGTGCTGTTTTCAGGAACATGGTCAAGCTCAAAATAGCCCCTGATATTGGTCACCGTGCTCAGTGTTGATTCTTTAATATAAATGGCCGCATTGGAAACGGGGACACCGTTAACGTCCCTGATTGTGCCTTTGACCTGAATCGCTTCTTTATAAAATCCGTGATTTGCCCCAGCACTTTTGCCTAGCATTAGGAGAACAAGAACGCCTGTAACCATTGCATTCAGCATTATTTGACCCTTCATAATTCGTACAGTTACTTAAATTACTTTCCGTAATAAACTCTCGGCTCTTCGTAGGGCGAAATGTGTATTTCATTTGCCTTGCTCGTGCTGAAAATGCCGATCGTTAACTTTTTCCCCGATAACTCGAAATGCTTTTTTGTTATATCGAATACTGATTTAAAGTCCGCATTGGAACGATAAATAATGGATATTGAATGTTCATCCGGTTCCCAGGATGTAGCCTGTAAGTGCTGGTTCCGCTCAGGATCCAGATATCTATATTTGTAAGGCGGAAGGACAGCGGCTTTCAAATCAAGCGTTTCCAGATCTTTGAGCAGGTTTTTCGCAAATTTTTCATTCTCCTTTCCCGAATAAACAACGCTTCCGTAAATTAAGCCCTTCGGCAAAGGATAAATGGTCGGGATGTTATTGCTGAATAGGCTGTTGGGCGGCACATCCAAAGTAACCTTGTCATTTTCGACCGTTAATTTTGAGGTTATTGACACATTGCCTATAACCAGCTTGAAATCATAATTACCGGTTGGAAGCTCTTCTTCGGGAATGTACATGACGCCGTCCGATGTACAAACGTCACCCCACGGTCCCGGAAATTTCTGGCATTTACCCTTGTGAATGACTTCCTCCAGACGAACTGTTACTGCGTTGCCACTGATTGCATAAGCCAATTTAAACTCGTATTCGTCCCGGGTGGACTTGTTACTAATGAAATTGAACAAATATTGCCGTCCGTAATCAGATACGTTATGATCCCAATAAAGTCCCAAACCCTCGTCGCGAAGTATGGAAATACCAATATCATCTTCTTTTTTGCAGCTAATGCAAAAGCAAAACAGGAACAGAAAGGTCAGGCTTACGAGGTTTTTCATCTTGGTTCCACGTTGGTTATCGGAACAAGGACAAATATTTTGAGAATGCGTTGTAAAATAATAAATATTGATACATTAAACAATGAATGATTTTTATAAAAAATATCCATAAACATTAATTCGTACGAAATATTTCCTACCTTTGGATATAGTCTTGTAACATTAACCTTAACCTCAGGATAATGGCTATCGATTTTTCGGATCCCCTTCATTTTCAACCGCTGGCGAAAGCATTTCGCTGGACATTAATCCATTCGCTCTGGCAAGGGTTAGTTGTTGCACTGCTCACCGGAATTATTTTGATGCTGACTGTCAAATCCAGACCTGCAATTCGCTATAATCTGTTTGCAGGGTTGCTTTTGTTCTTTATTACTGTCAATGGCGCCACTTTCCTACTTGCTATTAAGAAAGGCTATTCTGAAACGACAAATGCTGTCTTTGTGCCTCAGGTTACAGATCGAGCCCCGCTTGCAATCAATTTTGTTCCCAAGCATTTAGGAACCTCATTCATTGATAAAACCAGCCAGTTTCTTGATCATTATCAAATGCAGATCTTAATGGTTTGGCTGTTCTTTTTCATTTTCAAATCGGCCCGTACGGTGACTGGCCTGCTTTACATTAATCGGGTCAGGCACACGAATGTGTATCCGGTCAATGATGCCTGGAACTGGCAAATACGTCGTTTGGCGGTCAGAATGGGCGTTTATGGGAAAATTTTACTGCTGGAATCCGAACTTTTACAAGCGCCCAGCTTACAAGGGATTGTCCGACCGGTAATCATTGTTCCCCTTGGCTTTCTGACCAGTTTGCCACACGATCAGGTGGAGGCGATCCTTTTGCATGAGCTGGCGCATGTGAGACGCCACGACTATCTGGTCAACTTGCTGCAAAGCCTTGGAGAAAATCTGTACTTTTTCAATCCCGCATTGCTATGGCTCTCTGCTTTAATAAGAATGGAGCGAGAAAATTGCTGTGACGACCTGGTGATTGAGGTTACCGAAGAACGCGACACGCTGGTGCAGGCCCTTGTATCATTTCACGAAGCAAAATGCGCTGCTAAGAATCCCGGATTATCATTCATAGGCACAAACAATTACTTACTGAACCGCATTAAAAGGATCATTTATAACACGAATAAACAACTCAATACCATGGAAAAATTTTCGATAATGAGCTGCCTTACTGCTGTTGCATTCATTTCAGCGGCATATCTAACACCTGTAAAGACGGTTAACACCGGTCCGGCGAAAGAGATGCAGCAAAAGCCGGTAATAATGGAAAGTACGAGGCCCATATTGGCCACATCAAAAGTCAAAGCTGCTTATTTGAACGGCAAGTCCGTTGCAATAAAGCAGAAAATAGAGGTAAATGATTCATTATCAGACATTAAATCACTTCTGACTAAACTTAAAGGCGCCGTTGAAGCAAAGGACCTGAAAAAAGTACAGGAGCTTCATTATAAGGCATACTTGCTGGTTGGGGCTGAAAAAAGCGATATTCGTTCTAAAACGTTGGAGACAAAATTGCGTGCGGAGGTATTTGAAAAACGAAAAGAGCAATTGGCGCAAAACGCGGTTCTGGTCAATGTGCAAAATGAGATGGTGAACACGTCATCGCAAACATTAGCCAAACGCAGTGCAGACATTGACAGTTTATATAAAGAATTGGAAGGACTTGCCTTGGAAAATCGCCAGAATAGAAGGGCTCAGGAGCTGGTAATGCAGGAAAACCTGATCCAGGACCTGCTCGCCGAAGGAGTTATCACCACCAGGGAAAAACTTTCATATAAGCTCCACAATATGTTTTTGATCGTCAATGGCGTGGAGCAGCCGGAATCGCTGCACCAAAAATTGAAAGCCAAATATCTCGAACGTTCGTGGACCGAGTGGGTCTACAATTGGGACGGCGCCACAGGGCTTCGTTTCACCGGCGTTCGTTATAATGGATGATTGTCAGCAAATAATTTTAAAAAATGCGCAACGCTTCTTTCTAAATCCCGTGTCTCTGTAATTGACCGTACGCTTATGGTGTAGCGAATTCCTTAATTTATAGGTAACTTTTACGAGTCAAATTTGAGATTTTAGATTGAGTTGGTATGAGAGTCGTTGTTCTGTGCATCCTTTGCTTGTTTTCCATTGTTTCCTGCAACCAAGTCAATCAGTTAGAGCCGGTTGAACCGGAACCGGTGCCTACAATTGTGATTGCACAGGTGAAACAATGGTATCCGAATGCAGAGAATTTAGTGTTTAAACCGCTGCTTGAAAAGCTGGTTTGGGAAGTGAAATTTGATCAGGGAGCGGACAAATTTTTAACGCTTGCAGATAGCACGAAAATTTGGGAAACCTATCGCTATAAATCCGAGGTTGCACCACCCAGGTTACTCGATCTGCTTGAAAAAAGTGCGCTGAAAGGTGGAACGTTTAGTGCAAACCGGGAAATGATTGGGTTTGATATGCCGGATCATAGAAACAGGCTCATATACAATCTGTACGGCACTGATTATGTTTTCGACTGGCTTTATGTGAACAATCGGGTTGCCGGGGCGGCGTTCGAACCGAGGCTTTATTCGATCCTTCTGAATGATATGAGCTTGCTTCCTCAAAACGTTCAAGCGTTCGTTAACGCTGATCCGAACATCAAATTTGAGGGGATAGAAGTTAAGGTGCAGTTAAACTATGAGAAGTTTTATGAGGTGATGGTCAGTTTCGATAAGGCGGGAGTGAAAACGTACGCGTATCTCCTTTTTAATGAAGCGGGTGATTTAAAGTGGTTTAGCAGGGCATTTAATGAGCCCGAAGACCTTTCTTCGCCACCCAATTTCGACAAGCTGCCAGAGGCTATCCAACAGTATATCGACGCATCGCCCGAGCTTGCCAGTTTCACATCCCAGCCCATCGCCGGTATGCAGTGGATGGGAGAATACAGAGGTTCCAAATGCTACATCCTCAGATATATGAATAACACAACGTTCGATTCTTGCGATCTGCAGTTTGACGCTGATGGCAAATTGGTTAACAAATCGTACTTTATTTATTTCCAGTAAACTGTTTATATATTTTAAAAAATTTACCTTAACGCATTCACGTTCCGGACTTTATGAAGTTTTTTCTCTCAAAAAAATTCAGTAATCTGGCCATGCTGGTGAAAGCTTGTCAAAAGCAGGATCCGAGTGCGCAGACTGCATTTTATGAGCGATACAAAGGGCGGTTAACGGGTGTTTGCCAGCGTTATGCAAGAACAAGAATGGAAGCGGAAGACATTTTTCAGGAGGCATTTATCAAGATTTTTAACAACATTCAGGATTTGAAAGACCCGGATTCGGTGGATAGCTGGGTTAAAGTAACGGTCGTCAGGACGGCGATCAATTATTATCACCGGACCACGAAGCAACAGGACCTTAATGGTTCGATTGATAACATGGATATTCAGTTGGAATCGGACGATTACGGGAAAATTATCGACCAGTTGAATGTGAAAGATTTGTTGGCCATTATTAACGAACTGCCAGACAAATACAGAACAATCATTAACCTGCACCTGATTGACGGCTATACACATACTGAAATTGGCGAATTGCTCTCTATTCCGGACGCGACTTCACGGTCGCAGTTTATGAGGGGACGTAATTTGCTATTAAAAAAATTAGAACTTAAAGGGATCGTGCATCATGAAAACTTCTGAGGATAAACTCAATGAGGCATTGCGGGCAGCCCTTAAACGCAAATTTGACAATTTTGAGGATGCGCCTAATCCGTCTGCATTTGAAAAAATACGCGCTGGTCTTAAACCGGGTCCGCAATGGAAATATCTGTTTTTCACCTTATTATTTGTAAGTATAGCCATCGTTGGCATAGTAACTGACCAGCATTTCAGGAAAAAAGATATTGCAAAAGCAGCAGTTTCGAAAGTCGGAGTTTCAAAAGCAGCTATTGCTAAATTAAATGTTGCTAAGTTGAATGTTGCGACAGCAGTGTCATTTGAAAATAAGACGGTTTCCGGGGCAACATTACCGTCGGTTTCAAAGGATATAGAACGTAGTTTTTCAGCCATTCCAAATCGTAAACCCAAAAACAATTCCGTAAACCCTCCACTGTCAGAAACTCAATTTTCAACCACAATCAAAGACCCAGGTGCTGAGTTCAATGAGAATGCAAACAATTTATCAGCGCAGCCATCCGTAGAATCAGCAACTGACAATGCTATCCATTTCGCCGTAAATGAAATTGATAACCAACCTTTTACATTGACATCAGTTGATGCGGGCATGACTGAGATTAATGTTCCGAAGACTGACATTAAGCCTGTGGTAAAAACCGGCGTTGGTAATTTTAACTGGCTTGTTAACGCAGCGATTTTGCAATCATACCAGATTTTAACAGTGCCCTCCGGTGCGCAGAGTTTCCAGAATTTCGAGTTTCCGTCCACCTTTTCTTTGCGGTCACTGGGCTACAAGTTAAGCCTGGGCGTAGAGAAGAAAGGTTTTCAATTGATGCTTCATTACAGTCATTTTCAGCAAACGTATTCTTACGAAATTGCTGGTAATGATTACATTGTACAAACCGTCGATAAAGATCATTTCAAGGTGATACGCCAGGGAATAAGGGTGAGCCAGGATAATAATTTCCGTCTTATCGGGGTTGGGCTCAATAAGCAGATAAGCTGGGGGAATGCTGCGGTCGGCAAATATTATGCTTCGGCAGGTCTGGAATATTCATACGGCACGATACGGAAACAAAGCATCGGCTGGGTTAATGCAGGCATTGGCAAGCAATTTCCGATCAGCACTAACGCATCGCTCCACATCGGCCCCTATGCAGAATTTAGTCCGGTCAAGTTTTCCGGCTCGGGTGACCCATTTTACTACCAGCCTTACAGGGTTGGTATTTCGGCTGGTTTGAGGTTCAATCAGTGAGCTTGATGATCTGAAAAAATCATCTGAAATTCCGGCCGCTGGGGAAGATTTCTGTTTGCACATCTTTCCTTACGGGCGGTTTCCTGTTCACAGCCTGGGTTGCATATTCATCTTTTTCATCGGCCCTCGAAAGTGTTAGTATGTCCGGATTTTCTTCCTCGGCGGCGGTCAATTTTTTTAAAAGCACAGAAAGATCATAGCATTTCTGAACAATTACATGGGTAACCTCCCCTTCCCGCTGCAATTTCCCCTCCACCATCAACAACCTGGCATACAGGATTTCCTTTCGGTATTGCTCAAAGAGTTTTTTAAATACAACCAGGTTGGCAAAACCGGTTTCATCTTCGATGGTGATAAAACAAACTCCGCCCGCAGTGCCCGGGCGCTGCCTTACGAGCACTAGTCCGGCTACTTTAACCATTCTGGCATTGCCGATCAGATCGAGTTTTTTAGTTGAAAAAACATTAAGCAGATCCAATTTTTCCCTGACAAAACTCACCGGATGCGCCTTTAATGACAAAGATGTAGAAGTATAATCCTGCACCACGTGCTCCGAAGCGCTCATAAGCGGCAATTCTACCGGTGCTTCCAACGCGCTTTCGGATGGCTGTCCTTCAAATAGACCGATCGGTCTGTCACTCATTGCCGACACCTCCCAAAGCGCCTGCCGCCTATCCAGCCCGATGGACCTGAACGCATCTGCATCCGCCAGTTTTTCGAGTGCAGCCTGCGAGATACCGGCGTCGCGTAATGTATGAATGTTGCTAAATGGCCGTTTTCGGGCCGCAATCAATGCCATTATATCTTCTTCCCGCATTCCCTTTATTTGCCTGAAACCCAGCCGGATCGGGCAATATTTCACTGTCTTTTCTTCCAAAAGATTGTCCCAATCCGAATGGTTAATATCGATTGGCCTCACTTCAACACCATGCTTTCTTGCATCAATAATGATCTGCGCGGGTTGATAAAATCCCATAGGCATGCTGTTTAACAATGCCGTGGCAAAAACATCAGGATACACGCATTTAAGATAACAGGAAACGTATACTAGCAATGCAAAGCTGGCAGCGTGGCTTTCCGGGAAACCATAGCTTCCGAAACCTTCCAATTGCCGGAAAACACGCATGGCAAATTCCTTCGTGTAACCACGCGCTGTCATGCCGGACACAAGCTTTTTCTCAAATCTCGTGACCATTCCTTGTACTTTGAAAGTGGCCATACTTCGCCGCAATTCGTCTGCTTCCGCCGGTGTAAAACCAGCTGCCACAATCGCAATTTTCATAGCCTGTTCCTGAAACAATGGTACACCTAATGTTTTACCCAAAATCGCTTCCAGCTCTTTGGAAGGATAATTTACTTCTTCTTCACCATTCCTTCTACGCAAGTAAGGATGCACCATATCCCCCTGAATCGGGCCGGGACGAACTATGGCAACTTCAATCACCAAATCATAAAAGCAACGGGGCCTTAACCGGGGTAACATAGACTGCTGGGCCCGGCTTTCGATCTGAAAAACACCAATGGTATCCGCAGCGCAGATCATATCATACACATCTTCCCGGTTTTGCGGGATATTAGCCAGCGTATAATCCTTGTCGTAGTGTTTGCTGGCCAGATCAAACGCTTTCCGTATGCAGGTCAGCATACCCAAAGCCAGCACATCTATTTTCAGAAAACCCAGTGTATCAATGTCATCCTTATTCCATTCTATGCATGTCCGGTCCACCATACGCGCATTCATAATCGGGCATAAATCTGACAGTTTGCCTTGTGTTATCACGAAGCCGCCGGTATGCTGTCCAAGCTGCCGGGGAAATCCAATGTATTGTTTGGTCAGGTCGAGGATCTTGATCAAATGCGGATCGTTAGGGTTAAAGCCCTGTTCAGCAACGCGTTTGCCCTCAAACCACTCATCCGTGAATTCCCAGATTGAATTGGCAAGCCGGTTAATGGCATCCACAGACATGCCCATTGCCTTAGCCACGTCGCGGATCGCGCCCCGCTGATGCATTTGTGTTACCGTTGCTACAATCCCCGCCCTGTCCCGGCCATATTTTTGATAAATATACTGGATCACTTCTTCCCTCCGCTCGTGCTCAAAATCCACATCAATATCCGGAGGCTCATTCCTGGCAGAAGATATAAACCGCTCAAAAAGCAGGTCTATTTCCGTCGGGTCAACAGAAGTTATGCCCAAACAATAACAGACCGTTGAATTAGCCGCGGAGCCACGGCCCTGACAGAGGATTTTTTGTTCTCTGGCAAAACGCACGATGTCATAAACAGTCAGGAAGTAAGGAGCATAATCCATTTCCTCCACAAATTGCATCTCATAATTGATCGCATCTTCGACTTTCTGCGGTATGCATGCGCCAAAGCGCTCCGCAGCTCCTTTCCAGGTTAGTACTTGCAGCTCAACCATGGCAGAGTTGCCCGAACTTGTAATCTCCTCAGGATAAACATATTTCAGCTCATTCAGGGAAAACTGGCAAGCATCCGCAATCTCCTGCGTTCGCTTGAGGGCGTCGGGATATTGCCTGAAAAGCCTTTGCATTTCGTCAATAGGCTTTAAAAACCTTTCCCCATTCTGATATAGGCGGAAACCTGCATCATGAATCGTGCATTTCTCCCTAATGCAGGTTAGCACGTCCTGCAATTCCCGTCGCACCGGATTATGGTAATACACATCATTGGTCGCCACCATGGGAATGTCCATCTGGCTAGCCAGCTGCGAAATACGATGCAGTTTTTTAGTATCGTCGCCCTGGTAAGAGCGGGCAGCAGCAATGTATAGATCCGTTCCGAAAGCCTTTTTATACTCTTTTAATGTTTGTTTAAATTCTGGTTCAAAATCAAAATGGACATTCAAAGCCGCGGGAGGAACTACAATGAACTTTATTCCGCCTGCATAACGGAAAACATCTGCCTTGTACAAATGACAGTCTCCTTTTTCCGCTCGTAAATTTCCTTCGGTGAGCAAAGAAGAGAGCTGAGAATAAGCTCCTTGCGTAGTCGGATAGGCCAACAAACTCGGCCCGTCCAGCAAATCCAGGCGACAGGCTGGGATGATGCTAATATCTTTCCCTTTGGCGGCCGCATGGCCGCGTACAATGCCCGCCAGGGTATTCCGGTCGGTTATCGCAATTTTCTTGTATTCATAAATCAAAGCCTGCTGCACCAATTCCTCCGGGTGCGATCCGCCGCGGAGGAAGCTAAAATTGGTCGTTACCTGCAATTCGGTATAGCTCATTATTTCAGGCAAAAAAACCGTGGATAAACCATTTGGAAGCTTCATTATCATAATGCCCGAGCCGGAAGATCCAGTAACGCACACCGGACTGATCTTCAACACAATAGTAATCCCGGTGCATGCCTTGGTCCAGCCACCATTCCCTTTCAATCCGCTCGGGGCCGTCTGCCTTTGTAATATTATGGACATAATCATTCAGCCTGAACAGCATAGGCGGATAATCCGGGACAGGTGCCGCAACTTCTATCGGCAATGGGTCGGGTAGTAAATAAATAGGCCTGGGACGGTCCGTACGCCATGAAGTTTGCGGCTTTTCCTGCAAAGACCGGGTGAGTTTAATGGATCTTTCCGGCCAGTAATGCTCGTCCGGCACATAGCGATGGATCGTTTTAATTCCGGCCTTACCCGCAAGCCTGTCCAGCAATTCTATCAGGTTTACATTATCCTGGCCGGCATTTGTATTCCACAGCTTTTCCTGTACTTCATTAACAACTTCTGTCACAGGCGCTTCCAGCAAGAACAACTCAATGCCTAATGCCGGCTCCATGGTGGCAATTTTCAGTTCAAAAAGCTTGTAGAGGTGCCCGACATGGAATGATCCCCGGTTGGTAACAATATCGATCTGTACTATTTTCCCGTCCACCCGAAATCCTTTGAAAACCGCAGTCCGTAAACCTTTCCCTTCTTTCACCAGTCGCCGGCACAGCATTTCCAGGAGGCGGCGCAAAGCGATCTGAATGCCCGTTGCGGTAACAATCGGCTCCATACATGGCAACCGCTCCTGGTAAGGCACCGCAGGCTTTATTGATTCAATAACCTCAACAGCATGCCCGAAAGCCTGGTCCACCCGATCCAAAAGCTGCTGCCCAAACCGTCTTCTGAGTACCGAACGAGGCATATTAATGAAGTTCCGAATCTGATAGAACCCCAGTTTTTGCATCCGCTCAACCACCACCATTTCAAGACGCAATGCGGCCGGTGGTAAAGGCATTAATGCATCGGAAATACGATTGGGTTGTACAATGCGCTTGTCATGTCCAAAATGGGCAACCGCCCACGCACTGCCCACTGTATCCGCTATGGCAGCGCTTACATGATAACCTTTCTGTCTCAGCCGGATGATGATGTCTTTTAAATATGCGCGTTCCCCACCCCAGAGATGCGCACAACCTGTAATGTCCAGCATCAGGCCGTCGGGAACGTCTATGGCAACAATGGGTGTATAGCGTATACACCATTCCGCCAATTCAGTCAGTAGTTCAGCCGCCTTACCCGGCTGATCATCTATCACTTCCAAAGTGGGAAAAAGTGCTCTTGCATCAGCTGCAACCATTCCAATGCCAATTCCATTTTCTATCGCCTTCGCACTTGCTGCTCTCACAACCATTCTACCACGCTCCGGAGCGGCTAAAACAAAGGGCTCACCAGCCAGCTCAGGACGTTCCGTCACAACCCAATCTGTGATTAAATGTCGAAACCATATGTTAGCAAAGCGCTGGGGCATAATCCTATTTCGTTTACATAACTATTTGTTAATCAATGACTAAATGTTAATATGATATTATTGATATCTTTAATTTGGTCACAATGATATCAAATCTCTTGCTTAGTCGCAAGGATTTTCTTTACTTTGTTTTCGTTAACAAATTGTTTTGTCAGTAGTCAGCACAAAGAAATTATGCTAACAATTATTCTTTCAATTTCATCAGTAAATAGGAGTATTGTAATGCAGATGTTTTCGCCCTTTGCTCGTTTGTTGATGAACCGGCGTGGCCGCCCTCGGTATTTTCGAAGTAATAAATGGTGTAACCCATATCAAGCATTTTGGCAACCATTTTTCGGGCGTGACCAGGATGGACGCGGTCGTCACGTGTGGAGGTGGTGAAAAATACTTCGGGGTATTTGGCGTCCTCTTTGAGATTGTGGTAAGGGGAGTATTTTTTAATGTATTCCCATTCTTCCGGCTTGTCCGGGTCGCCATATTCGCCCATCCAGCTGGCACCTGCCAGAAGTTTGTTGTACCGCTTCATATCGAGCAGCGGCACGGCGCAAACTACTGCATTATATAAATCCGGCCGCTGCGTGAAAGCGGCACCCACCAGCAAGCCGCCATTACTGCCGCCGATAATGCCCAGGTTTCGGCTTGAAGTGATCTTTTTAGTAATCACGTCCTGTGCTACGGCATGGAAATCGTCGTACACATTCTGACGCTTTTCTTTAAGCCCTGCCTGGTGCCATTTTGGTCCATATTCTCCGCCGCCGCGAATGTTCGCCAGGACGTAAACTCCACCGTTATCGAGCCATGCGTTGCCCATTACACCAGAGTAAAAAGGCACTTCGGATACTTCAAATCCCCCGTATGCGTAAAGCAGCGTTGGGTTTTTGCCATTCAAATCCAGGGTTTTGGAAGCGATGACAAAATAAGGGATCAGTGTGCCATCGGCTGATTTGGCCTTGACCTGATCTACTTTGTATTTGCTTGCATCAAAAAAATCTGGCAGCGATTTGTAAGCTTTCACCGTATTCAGCTTGGCATCAGCCACATACAATGTTGACGGTTTGAGGAAATTTGTGAAATAGAAAAAGTATTGGTCCGAAAATTCATCTGCGCTCCCATTGGTTAATGCTCCAAAATCCGGTGCATCCACCTTCTGTTTAGTCCAGGTCTTATTAGCAAATGCGTAAGCATATAATTCGCTTTTTACGTTTGTCAACAAGTTCAGCAGCAAGCGGTTTTTGGTAAATGAAAGTTGAGAAACACTTGAAAATTCGTCCGGCTGAAAAATCAATAACGGTTCTTGCTTACCGGCTAGTAACGATTTGAAATTCAAGCCAATGACCGCGCCCTGTTTGAAAACGGCGCCCCCCAGTTTCCAGTCTGATCTCAGGCTTAGGATCAACTGATTTTTCAGAATACCAGAAATTTGACTATCGTCCGGCACATCCAGCGGCACTGCTTTATTGTTAACCCAAACAAATGTTCTGGTTGAAAAGAATGTGACTATTCGCGAGATCATCAAATATTTTGTGGTATCGTCGCGCATCAAAAAACCAAAGGAACCCACATCCGCACTGTCCCCTTGGAAAATAAGCCTGGCGTCCCTAAGCTCCGTTCCGCGCTTCCAAAGCTTGATCTGACGCGGATAGCCGGAAGTCGTCATCGTACCCGAACCAAAATCCGACGAGACAATTAATGTATTGACATCGAGATAACTTACATCTCCTTTGGATTCCGGAATGCTAAACCCATTTTCAATAAAAGTTTTCATTTTAGGATCGAACTCCCGGATAACTGTCGCATCACCACCACCTTTGGATAAGGACACCATAAATCGGTTGTAATCGGGAAAAAGGCCTGATGCGCCCTTGAAAACCCATTTAATACTATCCTTGGCATGCATCCCGTCCAGATCCAGCAAGATATCCCACACCGGCTTGCCGCTCAGGTAACTTACCTTCGTACTCCTCCTCCAAATGCCTCGCACATGTTCCTTATCCTGCCAAAAATTATAAATATAACCGCCTTGTATAGACGGATCAGGGATCCTGTCCGTAGAATTGTAAATTTCCAGGCTCTTATCGTAAATCGGTTGATAGCTGGTCTGTCCACCCAGTTTCTCCATGGTCAGCTTGTTTTGCTTTTCCACAAATTCAAGCGATTTCTTGCTGTCAACCTCTTCCAGCCAGAGGTAAGGGTCTTCGGACTGTGCGTGGGCGAATTGTATTGTACCAAAAATGACAATCAGCGTAAATTTTAACTTCATAAATTTTCGGGTTAGCAGTGAAAGAACGTTTCAACCAAAAATAGACTTTATAACCCTTTCCTCTCTGCGTATAATTACCCGATTTATACTGATAATCAACAAAAAAGCTCCAAAACCGGACTTGCCGATTGAGGAGCTTTTTACATTATATATAAAAGATCAGCCTTTGGATTCCAGCACCTCGTCGAGGTTTTCGAATGCCATTAGGAAGCCTTCTTTAAAACCCATTTCAAGGTGTTTTTCCAGATCAGAAAGCTCGTTGAATGTCAACATAACGTCTACGATTGTGTTGCTACTATTTTCTTGGAAGGACGTTAGCCATTGCGAACAAGGCAAAAAGTCGCTGGGCTGACCATTTTCGTCGCAGAAAAGATCCAAAGCTGAATATGATTTTTGCGTTGTGATTGATTTATAGTCCATGCGCGCCCAATGCTCCTCTCCTTCCGGGCCAACCATGGCGTACAACCAGTGCCCGCCTTCGCGGAAATCCATTTCTTTGGTCCTGGCTTTCCATGGCTTGGGCGCCCACCATTGTTCAAGCAATTCTTTTTGCGTCCATGCAGCCCACACTTTTGCTACCGAAGCAGCAAATTCCCGTTCTACATGGATCTTTTTATTTTCCTTGTCAACTGTGAAATTCAACAAAAGGTTAGTCTTCATAATCATTTGGTTTTAAGTTAAATAATACGTCGTCTAATTGATTAAATCGGTCTTCCCAAAGCTTTTTAAACTGTTCCAGCCACTGATCCACTTCCTTCATTTGCTTTGCATTGAAGTGATAATAAATTTCCCTGCCAGACAACTCCTGTCTGACCAGGTGGCACTCGGTCAATATTTTTATATGTTTGGAAACCGCCTGTCTGGTGGTATCAAAATGTTCAGCCAAGGCATTTGGCGTCATCGCCTGCAACGCGATCATGCTCAATATCGCCCTGCGCGTAGGATCCGCAATAGCTTGAAAGACATCTCTTCTAAATTCTTTTGGCATAATCTATAAACTCAATACGCAACGTTATGTTTGCAAATATAAACGCAACTTTATAGTTGCGCAAGAAATTTAAAAAAAACTTGCGTAAGTAAATACTTACATATACATTTGCGTAAGTAAACACTTACATATTATGTCCATCGAAGCAAGAAGAGATGTTTTCCAGGCAATAGCTGACCCCACGCGGCGGCAGATCATTAGCTTGATCGCTCATAAATCTATGAACCTGAACAGCATAGCCGATAATTTCAATATCAGCAGGCCAGCTATTTCTCAACACATTAAGATTCTGACAGAATGCGGAATGGTGGTTGTACGACAGGAAGGGCGGGAAAGGTTTTGCGAGGCAAAGCTGGATGGGTTGAGTGAAGTGTCTAACTGGGTGGATCAGTACAAACAATTCTGGAACGAGAAACTCGATTCTCTGGGAAGTTATTTGGAGCGGATACAGGTCAACAACCAATCGAACGATGTACAAAACGAGAATTAATCAAACCATAAATAACATGAACGAGCAAACACAAAAAAGAGAAGGTTTAAAAATTGTAAGAGAGTTCAAAGCGCCCAAAACGCTTGTTTTTGACGCATTTGCATCGCCCGAAGCTTTTGGCGAATGGTGGGGACCGACTGGCAGCCAACTTTCCGTTTCGCGTTTCGACTTCCGCACCGGCGGCAGCACACATTACAAAATGGAAGGAAACGGCCACGAAATGTGGGGATTATTTCAATACAAAAACATTCGGCGTGCCGATCTGCTCGAATTTGTCAATTCCTTTGCCGACGCAGAAGGGAACATTATCACTTCCCCGTTTCCAATGGATTTTCCTCTGGAAGTCTTTAACCAGATCACATTACAAGAAAAGGATGGGGTAACAACACTGACAATCCAGGGTCACCCGATCAATGCAACACCTGCCCAGGAAGAAACCTATTTCTCAGTCATGGAAAACATGCAAGAAGGATTCAGCGGAACTTTTGATAAGCTGGACGCTTATTTGGAGCAAGTGCAGGGTTAAGTATTTTATTCAAAACAAAAATGACGATCTGCTCATGCAGGTCGTCATTTTTGTTTCAAAAACTCCTTAGGAACCGGATTTCTTTCAAGAAAAATTTTCATTTCCTGCGCTTTTCTGCTGAGCGGGCTTGCATTTTTAGGACCACTTTTACTCATCTCCATTCTTTCTTCTAACCGGGTCCCTTTAGGCTCACTCTTTTTTGCAATTATGACGTCTTTCATAATACTTCTTCTTGTGTATATATCAAAATTAACCATTATTTTAAATTAATCAAGAAAGCGTCGTAGTTTGATCCGACTTGGAATTTTTCCCATTCCCCTTCCCATCCGTAAGGCCAGGTTCCTGATATTTCGTCATTCTCATTTTTTAGAGCTTTAAAGCCATAAACATCGTAAACAGCATTAAGCTCGTTAAGATTTCTGCTTAGCCCCATTTGATATTTTCTGGTTCTCACTGCATGCTCGCCTGGCAATGTTCTACCACTCGCCGCTATACTGGCACTACGATTAGATTTCAGAAACGACATAGCAACATTGGCGACTGTGCCGAGGATTTTATCCATATCTCCGTTGCGAAGCTCAACACTATCTTCAATTGTAAGTAAAGATGTGTTCCATAAACCAAAAGCAAGGTTGTAAAAATTATGGCTGATTTGCTCGAAGCTAATCCGCATTTCAAAACGACCGTTTTTGCCTTCACTGAAAAACCGAAACTCAGTTTTTCCAACTCGCTCGGTCGCATAGCGTTCAATATTCATATAAATAAAAAGTGTGTGTTTCGAAAGCCAAAAGACATTTAAATCTTCATTTGGCAAACGTATCAAAACCAAATTTAATCCCTCACCTCATCACCAATAAAAATTTTACAAAATATTTGCGCAACCGATTAATTGCATATATATTTGCAACCAATCAGTAGCATATATAGCAACAAGTAATGAGAAGAGATGTATTTCAGGCCATAGCCGACCCGACGAGAAGGGCCATACTAACATTGATTGCTTTGCAGGCAATGACTCCCAATGCATTGGCCGAACATTTTGACACGAGCAGACAGGCGGTTTCAAAACACATTAAAATTCTGACCGAATGCCAGCTTGTGAGCCAGGAGCAACAAGGAAGGGAAATTTATTATCACTTTAACCCCCAGAAAATGAAAGAGGTAGCCGACTGGTTAGCGCCATTCCAGAAAATGTGGGAAGAACGCTTTGACCGCTTAGACAATATTTTGGAAATACTAAAAACAGAAAAAAATGGCCAGTAAAAACGAAACGAAGATCACAGCCGAAAAAGGCAAACAAGAGCTTTTCATTGAGCGCGAATTTGATGCACCTCGGGAATTGGTTTTCCGCGCATTCAGCGAACCGGAATTCCTGCTGCAATGGATGGGACCCAGCGATATGGATATGAGAATTGACAAACTCGATAACCGTTCGGGTGGATCATACCGCTTTGTACATTCACTTCGTAACGGAGGCGGTGAATTTGGGTTTAATGGCGCAATTCACGAAGTTGCTGCTCCTGAGAGGGTTATACGTACTTTTGAATTTGAAGGACTGCCAGAACGCGGACACGTTTCACTGGAATTTCTTACACTCTCCGAACTGCCCGGCGACAGGACCAGATTGAGTATTCAGTCCATTTTCAAGTCCGTGGATGATCGTGATGGCTTGTTGCAGTCGGGCATGGAAACCGGGCTGAATGATGGGTTTCGGAAGCTGGACGACCTGTTGGCCAAATAATTATAAACAACTAAACTTCAATAGAATGATCAAGCCACTTTATCCTTGCCTTTGGTACGACGGAAATGCGAAAGAAGCCGCCGATTATTATTGCTCCATTTTCAAGAGCTCAAAAATAACCTCCGAAAATCCAATGGTCGTAACATTTGAGCTGAACGGTTTCAAGTTCATGGGCCTGAACGGAGGGCCGCACTATAAATTTTCGCCAGCCACTTCTTTCGTGGTCGAATGTGATACGCAGGAAGAAATCGATTATTACTGGGAAAAGCTCGGCGACGGCGGTTCGTATAGTCAATGTGGCTGGCTGGACGATAAATTCGGCATGTCGTGGCAGATCGTTCCGAGTGTTTTATCAAAACTAATGTCGGATCCGGAAAAGGCGCCGCGGTTGATTGAGGCATTTATGCAGATGAGCAAGTTCGATATCGCTACGCTGGAAAATGCGTAATGTTATTTGACGAAAAATAGCGCGAAAACATCGGCGAACATGTAAATTGCAGGACACAATCAGTCCCCAATTTTCAACATGTTAAAGTACATTTTGCCCGCGTTATTATCGATTTCCTGTATGTCCGCCAATGCGCAATTGGTTTCTGATTCGCTGCTGATTGAGGGGCGCCAGCGGGTTTTTGTTTATGATCAATCGGTGAAGGTCAAGCCGGGTGCAAGCCTTATTTTTGTTATGCACGGCTCGGGCGGAGAACCAGTGGGATTTGCGCCGAGAGCTGCAAAATTACAAGCCAGGGCTGAGGCTGAAAATCTGATTCTTGTTTATCCGGCCGGATATAAGAAATACTGGAACGAATGTCGAAAAGCATCAACAGCGGTTGCTAACAAGGAAAATTTGAATGAGGAAGCGTTTTTCTCAGCCATGATCGACTACTTTTCTGATAAATACAAGATTAATAAAGCACATGTGTTCGCTACCGGATTCTCGGGTGGCGGACATATGTCGTATAAACTGGCATTAACCATGCCTGGAAAAATCAAAGCGATTTCGGCCATCGTGGCGAATATGCCAACTGACGAAAACATGGACTGTGCAGCCATGAATGTTCCGTTACCAGTAATGATTACCAACGGAACGGCTGATGAAACCAATCCCTACAACGGCGGAGAAGTAAAAACAGCAGGCGTGACACTCGGAACGGTTCGTGCTACGGATCAATCGTTTCAATATTGGGCCAAACTGGACGGTTACAGCGGCACGCCGGTCAAGTCCTTGATGCCGGATGGCGATAAAAATAACAATGTCACCGTCGAAAAATATACGTATCAAAAGAAAGGAAAACCGGAAGTGACATTACTAAAAGTCATCAATGGCAAGCACGAATTCCTGACCGATTTCGACATTTTTGAAGAAACCTGGGCATTTTTCAAGAGACAAATGGGAAAGTAATCATACGGCTCGTCGCACCACTTCCGGACCACGCAGCAACTTATTATCTTTCTGCACTTTAACTTCTTTTCCGAGATAATTAAACCGGCCCTCCGACCATTCCATTTCCCATTCGCCGGGTTCTCCGTTGCGAACTTTTAGCAGCTGTACGTGCCAGCGCGGGAAGCCCACACCCGGCATATCGTCTTCCAGGTGACTGGGAATCGGTGTGACTTTCCAGCGCGATACACAGGCTAACGTGTTCATACTTCTTGGATTGCAGCGATGGAGAAATCCCGTCACACGACTTTGTTCCACAGCAAGTTGCAGCCGCCTGGACTGGGTTAATGTGATCTCGTTCAGCTCTCCTACCACTGCGGTTAGCGCTTCGCATTTCAATGATTCTTCAACAGCCCATAACACATCCTGTTCTCTGGATAAATCAATAAAAATAACCTTATCCGGCTCAATGCCGAAAAATTTCATCGCCGGTGGGAAAAGCGTCCGGTTCATGCTGATCCAGAGACACGCTCCGCCATTTTGCAGCAGTTTACCCAGCAGTCCCATCATGAAACCCGTAGTTGCGGCGGCATCTTCCATTGCACTGCTCAAAAACTCATGCACCGCTCCTGTCGGAAAAACCTGGTTGGGAAATGCTGCTTCCAACTCTCCAAAATGAAACGAATTCTGCGGCCCGTCTGACGCTGTCTTAAAACCCTGCAAAGAGAGGATCTCCTTCTGCAGTTGTTTGGCAACATCGCTTTTCAGGGCCGGGTGGTTCATAATGGAAGTCGAGCAAATTGTTATCAACAGTAACAATTTTATGATCTCAAAAGTACCAATAAATTTTAAAAACAGAAAAGATTTCTTAATTTTATGAATAACATTCTGAGGTTATTAGTAAAAACATCAAATAAGGCACTTAATCAATCAAACCCATATCATCTATGACACGATCTGTATTATTCAAATCTGCTTTTCTGTTTGCTGCTTGTTTTACATTACTGGCAATGAGCCGTTTAGCACCCCGCGACTGGAAGCTTGGCGTAGCACTTTATACATTTAACCCATTTACTTTCGAAGGTCAACTGGCCATAGCAGATAGTGCCGGCCTGAAATATGTGGAGGGCTTCACATTTGCCAAAGCCGGTCCTGAATTGAAAGATTCTATCATGATGAAGCTGTCGCCATCGGGCATAGCAAAGCTGAAAACCATATTAGACAAAACGGGCCTGAAGATGGAAAGCATTTACCTTGTCGGTGGCAAAACGGTGAATGATTGGAAAAAAGAATTCGAGATCGCGAAACAGTTTAATGTAAAATATGTCACTGCGGAGCCGCCCGTAAAAATGTGGGACAGTATAGACAGCCTTGCAGGCATTTATGGAATGAAACTGGCCATCCACAACCATTGGAAAGGAACAAGTGCTTACTGGCATCCCGATTCCACCTTGGCAGCATTGAAAGGTCATCCCAATTTTGGCGTTTGCGCCGATCTTGGCCATATGCCTAAGAGCGGTATTAATCCGGTGGAAGCATTGAAAAAACTGGAAGGACACATTATCGCAATCCACCTCAAAGACATTGCAGCTTACGACGATCCCAAACTTGTGGACGTGGTCGTTGGAACAGGTGTGATTGATTTCCCTGCGGTTTTTAAAGAACTGGAAAGACAAAATTTCAACGGACATATTATCATCGAACGTGATCGCCAGGAGAAGCCAACCAATCTGCAATCGGTCATTCAGACCGTTAAATACTACAACAAAACCCTGGGATTAAAGTAAGCTTTGCCCGCTTCTGACCATCTGGTTGTGAACCATTTACGGTAAATAAATATCTGCCTGATTTCCCCTAACCGGTCATAGGTCTGATGTGATAATTACTGTAAATTGGTTTATCACAAACTAATATGTCAAATGAAGCAATGTCTACAATCCCGCCACGCCATTACGATTTCTGTTTGGCTAATAATCTGCTCAGTTTGTGCGGCTTGGGCTCATCCCGGAGCTTTTAAACATCCAAAAGATGTATCCTCTTTTCCTGCCGACGCGGTAACTTCATGGGTTAACTTGCAACTCAAAATAGCCCAAACCACGCCCGCTCCGCCACCTGTCACGCTCCGCCGTTGTGTATATACAGGCGTGACCCTTTACGAGTCAGTTGTTGCCGGAATGCCTGAATATCAATCTATTGCATCCCAATTAAATGGTTTGGGAGCGCTCCCATCGGCAGAGAAAGGTGAAACTTACTATTGGCCAGCCTCTGCAAACGCTGCTATGGCCGCTATCACCCGCAGCTTTTATCCGATGACCTCGCCAGCCAACAAAGCTTCGATTGATTCTTTGGAAGCTGCGAATGTCCTGCTCTACCAGAAAGTGAGCAAATCCGATGAATTGGCAAGATCCGCAGCATTTGGAAAAAGCATTGCAGAAGCCGTTTTCAATTGGGCCAAAACAGATGGGAATGATGATAAAAGCCCCTTCAACATTCCGGCGATCGCAGGCGCGTGGCTGCCGACGCCGCCTTCCAATATGCCTGCATCCCTGACCAACTGGGGCAAAAACCGCTGCATTTTTATTGGAAGCGATGAAGATGCTGATGAGCAAAAACCAATCCCCTATTCCACCGACCCGGGCTCCGCCTATTATGCACAGGTGAAAGAAGTATATGACATTTCGCAGAGCCTCACACCAGAACAAAAATCCATTGCCCTGTTCTGGGCGGATGATCCTGATGGCAAAAGCTATGGCGGTGCACATTGGCTTTCTATCCTAAATCAATTGCTGATTAAAGAGAAATCCAACATGGAAACGGCAGTGGTTGCAAATGTAAAACTAGGCATTGCATGCTCCGAGGCAGCGATCAGCATTTTTAAAGGAAAATATCGTTACAATGGATTGAGACCTGTCACCTATATCCGCACTGTGATGAATAAGCCGGAATGGAACACATTGATTGTCACGCCTCCACATCCGGAATATCCCTCTGGTCATGCGGTTATTTCAGCGGCTGCAGCGCAAACGCTAACATTATTGTTTGGTGATCAATACAAATTCACCGACAACTCGTATAACCGTCTGGGTTTCGCGCCACGGTCCTTCAATTCGTTTGAGGAAGCAGCCATTGAGGCTGGTAATTCACGTGTTTATGGAGGCATTCACTATCGCAAAACTTGTGATGCGGGCCAGAACCAAGGAA
The DNA here is from genome assembly GCF_023822005.2 of Dyadobacter fanqingshengii. Classification (GTDB taxonomy): domain Bacteria; phylum Bacteroidota; class Bacteroidia; order Cytophagales; family Spirosomataceae; genus Dyadobacter; species Dyadobacter fanqingshengii. Next base: position 1,201,508 of record NZ_CP098806.1, on the reverse strand, counting down.
AAAAGATTGCTCAAAACCTACATGACAAGATCAGGTTCAAACGATCCTGAGCAAATTTTCCTGCTGAACCCAATCTTTCGCAACCACGCAGACGGCAAAGGGATTGAGCTTTTGCCTGGTGCAAAACAAGATCAAAGCGCAAAGCATTTCTGACTAAATCAAAGTTTGCGCAGCTTAATGTTTCGATACCAAACTGTGCTTCCCCAATCCTGCAACCCGATTTTTCCGGCATAGGAACCTGTGGAAATGGGCGCTGCTTTCAGTCCGCTGTTGGCTACTTTCTGTTTCCAGTCGGCGCTGTTCAGGTCGTGTTCCTGCACGATAAACTCGTTTTGGTAAACAGTAAGCTTGCCCTTTTTTACGATAAAATGAATCTTGTTCCATTCACCTTCCGGGTTTCCTTCCCGTAAGCGTGCATTTGCGATGCCAAAAAAGTCGCTTGCCCGGTGCGTATTTTCTCTTGCGCCTTCGTAAATCTTATCGTCGATCACTTGAAGTTCCAGGCCAGTGTTGTGCATATTTTTATATTTAGGGGATTCTGTGACAAAAAAGAAAATGCCGCTGTTAGCGTATTTACTCACTTTCCATTCAGCCTTAAACTCAAAATCCCCGCTAACAACTTCGTCAATCACAATGTCGCCACCGTTTTTGGCTTTGTTTCCGGCACGCTCCGGGACATTCAATTTGATCGCGCCCTGTTCAATGATCCATGCAGAACCTACCTCTTTGCCGCCATATGCATGCCAGCCTTTAAGGTCTTTTCCGTCAAACAGCAGTTTCCAGCCATCCTTCTTTTCAGTGGCGGAAAGCGTATTAAGCGCTTGTGAATTTGCACTTATGAATGCAAAGTTCAGCAGCAGGGCAAGTAAAATGGGTCTGAACATTTTAGATTTGGGTTATTGTTGAAGAACAAGCATTGACGGCTGATAAAATACTTATTTGTCCAAAAAAATGTTTGCTATGATATCTCCGGCACACAAACTAATCCTTTAAAATACTGCCGACAATGGTGGATGAGGCCTGTTCACAGAAGTCAAGCCCGGAATAGTCCGGGTTATAGCCCCCGATATAAGGAACAGCCATTATATAAATGCGGTGGTTAATCTCACCCGAACGCGACACAACCTGAAAGTTATCTGTAATCGCGATACCCGGCACTTTCAGGTAAAAATCTTCCCGGGCTGTCTGTTCAACATCCTTATTCCCATCCGCAACTGCGGCACCGCCAGCAGCTGAAGATCTGAATTTCAAATGCGCCGGACGCACCGTTCCTTCCGCTATGAGGCTTTTAAATGGAAAGCTCTCGAAAGGCAAATGCGGTTGTCCAATGCAGTCCACGAATGTATTGTAATAAATGGCTTTCGATTCGCCGGACTCGTCTTTGTAACGATACGTAACGCCGCCCTTGCTTTCCGGATCTACCTGGCTATCATCTCCTACCGAAACAACTTCCAGTTTTCCGGCGTCATCCAGCGCCAGCATTTCCTTGGCAGAGCTTTGCGGCACAAATGCAATCACGATCGAAATCAGTGGCATCAAAACCTTCTGCAATCTCAACCGGTCTTCGGCGGACATATATTTGGCGGGATAGTTCAGCACATAACTTAAAACCGCCAGAATCTCTTTCCAATGAATGGATTCCTCATTTCTGATCGATTTTTCGGCTTCGCCATATTCTTTCCGGAAAAGCGCGAACGGCTCCATTTTCTCGCGCATTCCCATCATCATTTCCACAAATTCCTCAATGCCCCGATCCTTGATGCGTTCATAAAACTTAGGATCTTTTTCCCGAAACAGGTCCTTAAAAGCTTTTTCGAAAATATAATCCAATTGAAGAAAACCGTCGTTTTCGTGCCTGTTCTGTTCAATTTCATCTTCGGTCAGCAATGCCTCATCCGAAAGAAGCGGATCCTCCAAATGGAAGCGGATCGCAGGCAAAAGCCCATTTCGGGAATGCATAACCAGCTTAAATTCAGGACTTTCTTCCGAGGGAGTAAACACAACTTTTCCATCCTCATCCGTATGGAATGACCCATTATTCCGGGCCAGCGTGCGCATGGCATCAATGGCGGTTAATGATGATCCTCTGATCGCAATGGGGTGATTGAGTTGCAGTTTTAGCTTTGCGGGCGGATATGGCGAATCAAAATAGCCGGGAATGGTTCCTTCATGCTTGGCCGGCCAGTTGTGCCCGGTGCAAATAACGACGCGGTTAAAACGCGACAAGCCCGACCTTTCAATGGCAACATCTACTTTCTTTTCGCCGGGAACGTCCATAATGTCTACCACCCTGCAACCTGTGTGCACATGCGTCTGCAAGCCCAGCCTTCCAGCCTCTTTCAACAGTAAATCAAATTGCGCGGATAAATACTGGCCAAACAACAACCTTGGCAGCACTTTGTTTTCATTAAACCGGTCCCTATCCACCCCAAACCGGATGAGCACATCCTCGGGCACAGTCTGGATCCATTCTTCAATGGAGGTTACGATCTCCGGAATTTCGTTATCGGACACATTGGTAACATGCTCCGGGTTAGAGCCCTCATAACTGTAGGGCATTCCTGCACCCAGCAGTTTTTTACTTTCAAAAATGTGTATTTCGAGGTCTTTCTGACCAGCTTCTACAAATCTCTTTAAGACAAACAATGCACTTGGGCCACCGCCGAGGATGGCAATACGCGTCTTCAATGCTTTACAGAATGTTAAGTGTAAATTAATCCGATTATTTTTTTGAATGTAGTAAACAATTGTACCAATATCATTTTGGGAATGGTTTTTTACCTAATTCACATCATTATACCGAGTTTCAGATCAGACACCATAATCTCTCGCCAATGATTTTATCAGAAATATGGGTTTACCCTGTGAAGTCCCTAGGGGGAATCCGTTTGAAAGAATCGCTTGCCGAAGAACGTGGTTTACAACATGACCGGCGCTGGCTGGTGGTGGATGAAAAAGGCACTTTTCTTACCCAGCGTACAAATGCCCAGATGGCGTTGCTGGACGTCGCATTTTCGGATGATGGATTGCTAATCTCCCACCGTTATGATCCTGTCAATCAAATACTTGTTCCTTTTGAACGTGAGGATGATGTTGACATTGAAGTGAAGATCTGGAACGACATCGTTTCGGCGAGAACGGTTTCAAACCTGGCGGATGAATGGTTAAGCGAGCGGCTCGGCAAGATTGTGCGCATTGTAGAAATGACCACAGGCACGCAGCGAAGAATGAACCCATTGTACGCCGGAACAGACCACACAGTCAGTTTCGCGGATGACTTCCCGTTCCTCCTCATATCCCAGGCTTCCCTGGACGATTTAAACAGTAAACTTTCTCAATCCGTTGAAATGAAGCGCTTCCGGCCAAACTTCGTCATTACAGGCACCGCGCCATTTGAGGAAGACCTGTGGAACACCATAACGATCGGAGATACACGTTTCCAGGTAACCAAGCCTTGCGAGCGCTGTGTGATGGTCAACATTGACCCGAAAACGGGGATAAAAAGTCCTGAGACGCTTAAAATGTTATCGAGTTATCGCAAGGAAGGCAAAGAAATCTTTTTCGGTCAAAATGTCGTCGGACTCGAGAGCGGCATTGTGCGGGAAGGCGACAGCATAACGCTTCTTTAAACGGCTGGGACGGGCAGTTTTTTCGGAGCCGGAATGACAACCAATGTAATGATTGTAGCAAGAACCAACGCGCCGGACATTAAAATATAGGAAGCATTGAAATTCCCTGTTTCACTATTGAGATAACCCACCAGATAAGATCCGGCAAAAGAGCCCAATGCGCCCAGACTGTTGATAAGACCAATCGCCCCGCCGATTACATTTTTTGGCAAAGCATCCGCGATAGCAGCAAAAAACGGCCCATATGGCGTGTACAATGCGCCTCCCGCAATGACCAGCAGCACATACGACAGCCAGAACTTTTCGGGCCCCAGCCATACCGTAGCATATAAACATACGGCCGCGATCAGCAAAAAAGGCCATATAAACAATTTCCTGTTACCCGACTTATCCGAAAAATAAGACGCACTCAGCATTCCGATCACAGCAAGCAGATACGGAACAGAGGATAACCAACCGGTGGTGACCATGCTCATATCAGGTGCCGCCTTTATGATCGACGGCAGCCACATGACAAACCCGTAAACTCCCACGCTCCACAAAAGATATTGGAGCGACAACAAAATCACCTTTCTGGATCTAAATGCTTCCGCATAGTTCTTGACGGGTTTTATGCCAACCTGTTCTTCCTGCAAACGTTTTTCCAACTCCGTTTTGTCATCCTCCGAAACCCATTTGGCATCCATAGGACGCTCGTCAATGAGTTTCCACCAAATAAAAGCCCAAAGAATTCCTGGCAATCCCTGAATGATAAACATCCACCGCCAGCCCATGGAATCAATCAGATAACCGGATAAAACCGACATCCAAAGCACCGTAACGGGGTTACCCAGGATCAGAAATGTATTAGCCCGGGAGCGTTCTTCTTTGGTAAACCATTGGCTTAGCAAAATAAGCATGGCAGGCATCACGGCGCTTTCCACCACGCCGAGCATGAAGCGGATCACGATCAGCGTGGTCGTGTCATTCACCATTCCCGTGGCCGCTGCTAATGCCCCCCAGCAGATCAGTGAAATGAATATCAGCTTCTTAGCCGCCTTATGCGCTGCATATTGTGCGCCCGGGATCTGAAAAAAGAAATAGCCGAGAAAAAAAAGCGAGCTGAGTAATGTCGATGTGTTGGGCGTAATGTTCAGGTCACCGGCCATTCCGCCTGCAACCGCGAAACCAAAATTGGCCCTGTCCAGGTAAGCAAGACTATATGTTACAAAAACAATCGGGATGATCCGATACCATCTTGCCTGGGCCAATTGTGGTTTCATGCGTTCGTAATCTGGACTTAAAATATTTTCGTAAATAGTGGTAAGGCCCAAAATCCGGGATTATACTATCTTAGGCGACCATCGTCGTTTTTTCAATAGTTTGGGAATGGTAAATAGATGGGCTTCCTGTCTTTGTTAACCAATTGTGTATTAACTTCATCAAGCCAAATTTCGCCGCAAATGAAACCATTTTTGCTTGTTGTCATTCCATTGCTCTTTATGGCTTGCAAAGACAAAGACGCTGACAAAACGCCCGTCGAAACCGAACCGTGCCAGCTCATCAGCTATGTAACCGACACCACTGGCAGCGGCGCGAAAATGGTAATCAATTACAACAAGCAAAACCTCATTTCCGGGACAACTTATGCCTACACCGGCTATTTTGGTGACACAACAAAATTATCGAGCACGATCAGTTACTACTACAACGAGGAAAAACCGTCCGCGATCAGCCAGTCCGACAATGAAAATGTTGTCCGTTTTGAATACGACAGCGAAGGTCTTTTATCCCAAAAAACCTGGCATGAAAAGAAAACGATTCCCCGCCAAAGAGTGCATATAGAGTGGGCTAATGGCAGGATAGTTCGGGTAAAAAGAAGCCTTTTCGAGCGGACCGGTAATGCGGACGACCCAAAAAACTACGTGGAGAGAGACTACGATTACATTGAGCTGAATATCGATGCGAAAGGAAATCTTGTCACATTAAAGAGATTTTCCAACCAAAACGAGCTCATTTCCGTAAACGAATACCAATACGACAACAACCCAAACCCGTTCAAAAAGCTCTATACGATCCAGGGAGCTTTTTTTGACGACCAGGAACATTTGCTTTCCACCAATAACAGGACAAAAGTCACTATGACCTACCCTGTTACCGGAAAGATTGTCGTGTTGGATTACACATTCAACTACAATCCAAACGGCTATCCCAACGACGGATTTTACTCCAATCGCCGGGCGCTGGATATGCAGTATAAATGCCGGTAACGTGCTTAAAAAATGATTCATGAATTCGCTGAACGCCTATTTTATCTCGTCTCCACTCTCCGTTTTACTCACGCTGACGCTGGGAATGAGTTTGGCGATCATCAGCGATGATATTGGAAAGCGGGTTTTCAAATCAACAGAACCTGTTCAGAGCGCGCTATATTTCTTTGCCGGCCTTCTTGCGCTATCGTGGTTGATCTGGTTAATCGGCCTTTTTGCATTGGTTTCGGTGTTTTTGCTCAAAGTGATTTGCTGGGGAATTATCCTTTGTGGAATCTTCCTTGCTATGCGCAGGCGTGACGAACTTTTGAGTAGTGTCAATCGGAAATGGGCTGCGTTTCAAGCACTTCGGTCCTTCGAATTTTTCACAGCATGCACATTATTTGCTATCCTGGGTGGTTATTTTTTACTATCCCTCACCGTCCCGACCGATTCCGATTCATTGAATTATCATCTCGCGTTGCCCGTTGAGATCTTACAGAAAGGCAGTCTCTGGTTCAACCGCGACCATTTGCATTACAGGCTGGCGGGGTTTGGGGAAATGATCAATTTACTGGGCGTTGCCAACGGGTGTCCCCAGCTCGGCGCATTGGTCCAAATGATCGCATTACTGCACACATTGCGCGCGCTTTCGGCCCGGGTCATAGCAGCGCATAAGCTTACGATTTGCCTTTCTCTGGCAGGAATCCCTACATTATTATTTCTTTTACCAAATCAAAAACATCAGCTCACGGGCATTCTTTGCACAACGGTTTGTTTCCTTTTTATCAGCAATTCCAGAAATTTGACGCTGAGCCGCATACGATTACTCATGCTTGCAATGCTGTTTGCAGCAGGCATTAAGTATTCGTTTCTGCTTAGCATTGCGGCGCTGGTTGTTTTATTTTTAATGAAGCGTCCAAAGGACATTTCGCTGTGGAAAATAACTGTCAGTTTTGCATTGCTTGCATCATTAGTCCTTGGCCCTCAACTGCTTTTCCGATGGATGCATTTCGGCGATCCCTTTTCTCCGTTGCTGGAAGGCCTGTTCAATGAGCCCGATCCGGTGGTGAAAAGATTTCATCATTATATCAAAAACTTCCGGGAATCGTCTTTTCCCTTTCCTGCAAACCTGTTGCTGACTGATAGCGCAGGCAAAGTATCCACAATCCTGGGTACAAGCGTGATTATTTTTGGATTTTTACCCTTCCTGTTTAAGAGAGCCAAACCTGAAATCACCAGCATTATATTCCTGCTTTTGGCGATTTGCTTCGTAAGCCAATTGTCCTCGCGCTTTCTGATGGAGCCGTTATTATGGCTTATTCCGCTGTTCATTACCGCCTATGGACATGCCAAAAACTTCAAATATTTCACCTGGCTATTAAGCGCACAAATGTTTTGCATGGCTCCATTTGTTGCATTAGGATTGTATGCACTTGCCCCTTCCCTCTTTTCCGACGCACTGAGAACCAAGGTGTTGACAAATTCAGCCAACGGCTACGCAGAAAGCATCTGGCTAAATGAGACGCTGCCCGCCCACGCACACATTGCCACCAGCAACCGCTCACGCGCCTTCCTGCCCAGACCATTTTTCCCCTGGGAGTATCTCGTTTTCACGTCATTGGAAAAACCTCTGGAAGTGCAGGCGCTTCGCAAAAAGTTAGCTGAGTATCACATAGATTACATTGTTTTACCGGAAAACGGCACCGCGCAATTGCAGGCTGCTATCAATGCTTCATTTGTATCGGGACCAAAAACATTCCCGCTTGCCACCAGAAATCCACTCAACCGAACTAAATATAAGGTCTCCATCTTCAAAATAAATACGCTAACCACCCCGAAACCGCATTGAAATGCCTGGCTTCACGGGTCTGGAGCTTTTAAGAAAGATCAGAAATGAGGTGGGTATGGCCGTTTTCATTACTTCGCATCACGAGTTTGCGATTGATGGTTACGGCTGGGTTTGAGACTGGTGGATGAATTGTTTGAGAAAACGGGATTAGAGATCAGGTTCGAAAATCCTGGTGGGATGGTGACAAGCAGTTTGGTAGTGTTTCCGGTGGTTTGAAAGTACTCTAACATTTTGTAACCCTTAACATACTTCCCGGCCACAATCCACCGTTGAAAGGCAAAGCCCCTTAATCCGCGTCTGTGAGATTTCTTTGCATCCTCATCCTCAGTGCATCTTCGGTTGCCGCGCAGCCACTTTACACGCGTATACGCGGCGCTTTCGGGGCGGAGATATTTGGGATTGCTCCAAAGTGCGCTTTTACCGCTGAGGCGGCATTTGGGTATGGCAAAAAAACATTCTGGAATGTTCAGGCAGGAGTTGGTGCGGTTAGTGAGCCTGAATTTCGGAGTCCGGCCTTCTCAGCTGCAGTAACCCATTGTTTAATATTAAATCCCTATAAACGCAAATCCTGCATTCCCCAGCCGGGTTACCGCAACATTGAAACTTACTTCGAAGCAGGTCTGGGATCATTTTTCGTCGACCGCTACGACCGCGGTCTGCATTCAGGAGCGAATGGACAGCGCTTCCTTACGCCAGCAGGCATCGCCGGCTTACGCTTCGCTCTGGTAACCAGCCGCTGGATCTATATTTTGAAATTACGATACGCCCCACCTTTGATAGCCAACCCGCTTGCTTCTCATGTGGGTGCAGGCATAGCGGTGGGCTGGCGGTGAAAATTTGCCAAAATCTGATGTGAAGTTTTACTTTCTCGTAACAAACGGTTACAAAAAAAATAATAGATTTGAATTACGTTTAGCTAACTCTATCTATGAAATTATTATTACTTGGTGTTACCCTGCTTTTCGCTTCCCCATGCTTTGCGCAAATTAGTTTTCTGGACTCTGCAACGACCTGGGAGCAGCTTTCCAGGCTGGCAAAAAAAGAGAAGAAACTTATATTCATCCATATCGAAGGCCGCGGCTGTGACCAATGCAATGATGTTGCCACCCAAGGTTTCAGCTCACCGGTGTTGAAGGAGCGATTTCAAAAAAACTTTGTATCGACAAGAGTCCGCATTGAATCAAAAAATGGAAAACAATTGGCTGAAAAATTCGGTCTGAGCCACCCGCTCGTTTCCCTGTTTGTGAATGCAGATGGCAACCTCCTGAACCGTTTTAATGGCTCGTCGAGCAGCGGCGAAGTTTACCTGCAACAGGCAGACATTGCCATCGGAAGGCTCAAAAGCAAGCCACTGGAAGCGTTTGAAAAGGAATATGCCGCTGGCGAGCGATCATCCCAATTCATGCGGGACTACATTACCCGGCAGCTCGAAATGGGAAAGCCCGCCGACAAACTGCTTGATGAATACGCAGGCAGACTAAACCTGGATTCTTTGCAAAACTTTCAGCTTATCAAATTTATATATCAATCCGGCCCTACCCTGGACAGTCGTATTTATAAGGTAATCCAGGCGGCAACGCCTCACAAGTTAATTGACAGTTTGTACAAAAACATCCCTTATCCTGAGGCGGTGGCGATCAATAATGCCATTATCGGAAATTCATTTCACAAGGCGGTTCAGACCAAAAACCAGGACCTCGCATACCAAACAGCAAATTTTACGCAGGGCACATTCAAGCCTAATTACACGCTGGGTAACATTGCATTTCAAAGAAGCATGCTGAGATATTCTCTTGCAGTAAGGGACACTATGTCGTATATGCAGCAAGTGTCGCAATTTTTGAACTATACGCATATGCTGATGTCCGTGGACTCACTGAAACGAATGGATGCGGACCACGTCAGGCGATTCACCATTGCCAATGACTCGGTTCGTAAAAGTATGATGCTCAAAACGATCCAATTTGCGCCTCCATCTCATTATTTCCATATGGAGATGAATGAGCATGCATGGCATTTTTATGAAATGTCTGACAAGAAAGGCGAACTAGAAAAGGCCCTGATGTGGTCCAAACGCTCACTGGAATGGTTCGATGAGTTAACGAAGGGAACAAACCACCCAATGACCCTTGGAAACCCGGCCTATCTGGATACGTATGCACACCTGCTTTATAAGCTGGGACAAAAGGAAGAAGCGATCGAATGGCAGACAAAAGCTGTTGAAGCAGGCAAAGCTGCCAAACAACGCTCCCCCAACATCGAGGAAGCTTTGGTCAAAATGAAAGCCGGGACATTGTAGTAATTGCTGCTAAAACGCGCAGCCCTACCTGGAACCTGGCCGGAAACCTCGGTATTTCTTTCTGCGTATATTTACCGAAGATCTCCGCATTTTTGCATGCTCTATGTTCCCGCAAGTCACTTAAAAAAACATCAGCGTGCTGATAAGTAATTAGTTAGGGTTCTTTATTTTTGAATTTATCTTGCAAAACCCTTCCTGATCTTATCGTGAGGCCGCGTTTTTTTACAAAATACGAATGGTGGTATCACCTGGCTATGATGCCGGTGTTTTGCGCTGTTGGCAATTATTACTTCATAGGCACCGCCTATTTCCAGGATCTTTCGACTTTTATTATTGCTACGCCGCTCGTTTTAGCGCTTTACTGGTTTTCGGTCATCGCGCTCACCATTGTGATCCGGTGGATTATCAGCCGGTTCCCGAATGTAGACCAAACCACTCCGCGGCTGATGGCAATGCTTCTGGCTGTGGGCACGCTCACGATGGTGCTTGCTACTTTTGATGTTTGGGCTTACAGCATTACGCCCGGGCTGGACGTGCAGTTCACATGGAATAACATTTGGCCCATTATGATCCTGGGAGGTTTTTTTGATGTTTTTCTTTGCGCCATGCTGGGCCTTTTTTATTCATTGGAACAATGGAAAAAGAACCAGACGGAAAGCGAAAGACTGGAACGCGAATCGCTGCAGCATCAGTTTGACGCGCTCAAAGGACAGGTTAACCCCCATTTTTTGTTCAACAGCCTGAACACGCTTTCCGCATTGATCAGCGACGATCAGGATAAAGCGGAGGCGTTTGTTGAAGACCTGGCCAAAATTTACCGCTACATTCTGCAAGCTTCAAAAGCGGAGCTCGTTCCGGTTCAGGCAGAATTCGATTTCCTGCATATATATGCGCGACTGCTGGGTGCACGCTATGGAGAAAGCCTGCAAATCATCGAACCTGAACCTTATTCCGGCGAACTGCTGGTACCACCATTGGTTTTACAGGTCCTAATTGACAATGCGATCAAATTCAATTCGATGACCAAAGCCAAACCATTGATTATCAAGATTGAAATTGCTTTCAGTCAGCGGCTCATGGTTCAAAACAACATTCAAAGCAAAGTAAGGGCGATAGGAACGGACCAGGGCGGACTGGCTGGGCTCAGGGTCAAATACCACGCGCTGAGCAACCGTGAGCTTCGGGTTACGGAAACAGCAGAGCATTTTACGGTTACGGTCCCATTATTGTCAGCACGGGTAAGGGCTTAATTTAATATGCTGGAATCTGCACAATTCATGCATTTATTCATCCAATTGATACAACTGACATTCCTGCTTTTTGCAATGCTTTTATATTTTTGAGTTCATCAACAAACTGAGATCGCGGCCAACACGAACCGAGCGACACACCATGACGAAAGGAGAATTGATAGCAGGAATGTCAGGGGCAATAGGCCCGAAGAGCCGCTGGTCGTACGCATTGACCATGCCGGTTTTCCTGATGTTTTTCAATTACCTGATGGTGGGCCCGGGTTTCGTTAGCAGCTGGAAAACCTTCCTGGGTTGCACATTAATGAATGGTTTTCTGCTAACCGTCACATTTGCGATCCAATCCAAAATCAATGACAACATTGCCCGTCGATATCCCAAACTGGACCAGACATTGAGGCGCATATTTGTTTCCATCGCAGCGCATGCCGGGCTTTCCGGCATTTTTTTGTTGTTAATCGCGTGGCTTTATATCGGCTTCGGACTTTTCGGCTCAGCGCTCACCATCCCGCGCATCCTGACTATTTACCTGATCAATATGGGCGCAATAATGCTGGTGATGGGCATTCAGGAGTCGATTAACGCTATCGGCAGATGGAAACATCATGAAGTGAACCGCGAAAGATTGATGAAAGAGAATGTGAACGGACAATTGGAAAGTTTGAAGGCGCAGGTTAGTCCGCATTTTTTGTTCAATACATTAAATTCCCTGTCCACATTGATCGCGGAAGATCCGCAGAAAGCAGAGCAGTTTGTAGATGAAATGGCGCGGGTTTACCGCTATTTGCTGCAAACCAACCATGCTTCACTGGACAACAGCGATCTGAGCCAGCTGACGACTTTGCAAAAAGAGCTTTCTTTTATTGAGTCTTACGGACATTTATTGAAGACGCGCTACGGCGATGGGATGAAGCTTTATGTGCACGTGGAAAAACATTTGCTGAACCGCAGGATCCTGCCTTTAACACTGCAGTTATTGGTTGAGAATGCTGTAAAGCACAACGTAATCCGCGCCAGCCGGCCACTCACGATTTTTATATTGAGCACACAGGAAGGCAATCTGATGGTGCGCAACAATTTACAAAAGAAAACATTGACCGCCGGTGCTGAAAACCTCGAATCAACAGGGGTGGGACTGGTCAACATTATCACCAAATATAAAATTTTGAATGAACACCAAAAGCACATTTCACAGCCGGTCGTGGAAAGTAATCATGAATTTTTTACCGTAACCCTGCCTTTAATTGCCTGAAAATTAAAATTATATGGACGCACTGATTGTGGAAGACGAAGACCTGTCTGTCAGAAGATTGAAAAAATTATTGAATGAAACTGCCCCCGCTTTGCTCATCAGCGGCGTTACGGACAGCATTGAAGAAACCGTAGATTGGCTCAAAAGCAACCAAAAGGCCGGCAATGCTGACCCGGACCTGATTTTTCTGGACATTGAATTATCCGACGGGCAGAGCTTCGAGATATTTAACCGCGTGCAGGTGACCAGCACCATCATTTTCACAACCTCCTACGACGAATACGCATTACAGGCTTTTAAGCTGAACAGCATTGATTATTTACTAAAACCTGTCCACCGCGACGATTTGCAGCGAAGCCTCCAGAAATACGACAACATGCGCGCGCAACCCGCCGTAGACTCGCTGGAAGGGATCAAAAAATTATTGGAAGGGTTTCAAAAAAGCAGCAAGAAAGAATACAGACAGCGATTCTTGGTAAAGCAAGGACAAAAAATGCTGTCCATTGAAGTGAGTGAGATTGCCTATTTCTTCACCGAAGAGCGTTACAGTTTCTTTGTCACGGACTCCAATCAAAAGCTTTTGGTGGATTATACATTGGACGAGCTCGCCGATGTGCTGGATCCCGCCAAATTTTTCCGCATTAACCGCGGCATGATGGTCACGCACAAATCGGTGGATAAAATTGACCCATATTTCGGAAGCCGTCTCGCGCTGAGCCTGCGCCCTTCACATAACAAGGAAGCACTGGTAAGCCGCGAAAAAGTGGGCGATTTCAAGCATTGGATGGGAAAATAGGGAATAAGAATTTTTAACGATAATTTGTTATATTTCCAGTAAACTCTTGTTTTCTGCTTATGACAAACCTATCCCCCCGTTTTCGGCGAATTTCGCATGTCCTCAAAAACACTGCTAAAATTCCCGCTTTTTTGCTGCTCGCAGCATTTACCATCCAGGACAATCCTCCCAAACCGGATGAAAGTCGTTTTACCCCTATTGTAGTCGCCGAAAACCTGGACGAGCCCATGGTTTTCGAAGTGCTTCCCGATGGCTCGGCCTACATTATTGAAAGGAAGGGCGCTTTGAAGAAATACAATGCTTCCACCCAGTCCACGGACCTGATCGCTATGATCCCTGTGAATACGAAATATGTGAGCGCAGAAGGCGTTTCCAGGGAAGCGGAAGAAGGTTTAATGGGATTTACAATGGATCCGAATTTCGAAAAAAATCACTGGATTTACCTCTATTATGCGCATCCGACGGAGAAAAAACACATTCTCTCACGCTACGAACTGCGCGATGACCAGCTGGTAGAAAATTCTAAAAAAGACGTAATCGAAGTGGTGACGCAACGCGAAGTTTGCTGCCACACGGGCGGCGGAATGACCTGGGATAAAGCGGGTAACCTGTATCTGACGGTTGGGAACAACACCGGAAACCAGAAAGCCGCGCAAACCGACGAACGCGAAGGCCGCGCCAGCTGGGATGATCAGGGGCACGCGGGCAACACGAATGATTTGAGAGGAAAAATCCTGAAAATCCATCCAGAACCGGATGGCTCGTACACCATTCCGGAAGGCAACCTTTATCCGAAAGGAACGGCAAAAACACGTCCTGAAATCTATTCCATGGGCCATAGGAACCCGTGGCGCATATCCGTTGACAGCAAAACCGGCTACTTATATTGGGGCGAAGTGGGGCCGGATGCCAGTGAAGATTCGGAGATCGGGCCGAGGGGTTATGATGAATTAAATCAATCGAGGAAACCCGGAAACTTTGGCTGGCCGTGGTTTGTAGGTGACGACCAGGCTTTTCCGGTGTATGATTATGCAGCCAATAAGCCTTTGGCCAAAAAAGATCCAAAAAATCTGGTCAATAACTCGCCTAATAATACAGGTTTGAAAGAGCTCTTGCCAACCGCGCCTAACTTTATTTATTATCCTTACGGCATTTCGGAAAAATTCCCGGCGGTGGGATCTGGTTCAAGAAGTGCGACGGGCGGACCGGTTTACCATCGCTCGGATTTCAAAGCGCCAAAAAGACCATGGCCAGCTTACTACGAAAACAAATGGATCGCTGCTGACTTTTCACGCGGCTGGATCATGGCTATTTCCATGAGCGATAATGGTGACTATCAATCCATGGAGCGCGTATTACCAGCTTACCATCCCGTGCAGCCGATCGACATCAAGTTCGGGCCTTCGGGCGATTTGTATGTGCTGGAATATGGCAGTAACTGGTTCAGAAAAAGCGAAAATTCGAGGTTGATACGCATTGAATACAATGGCGGCAACCGCAAGCCGATCGTCCAGGTTTCCACGGATAAAAAAGGGGGAACAGTTCCGTTTCAGACGAAGCTATCCTCAGAAGGAACAAAGGATTTCGATGGAGATAAACTTAAATACAGCTGGAAAATTACGGGTAACGGCGGCGCCGCAAGGACATTCGCTACTGCCGAACCCGTGGTCACATTTGATAAACCAGGCGTTTACACAGCTAGCTTAACCGTCACCGATGCCAAAGGAGCTTCCAATTCGCAATCCCTGAAAATCATTGCGGGCAATGAGCCACCGAAAGTCTCCGTAAATCTGGAAGGCAACAAAACATTCTTTTTCCCCGGAAAACCCATTCCCTATTCCATTGACGTAACCGATAAGGAAGACGGAAGTTTGCTGGAAGGAAAAATCAAGCCCGAGGAAATCGCGGTAAGCATTGATTATGCTTCCGAAGGGTTTGATTACGCAGAAGTGATTCAGAGTCAGCGCAGTGTGGATGCCAGCACGCAATTTGCGGTTGCCCAGGTTTTGATCGGGAAAAGCGATTGTAAAGTTTGTCATCAGGTGGATGCCAAATCCGTTGGGCCTTCATTTGCAGATATTTCAAATAAATACAAAGGCAAACCGGGCGTGACCGAAAAATTGGTGGAGAAAATCCTGAAAGGCGGATCGGGTGTTTGGGGCGAGGTCGCCATGGCCGCTCACCCGGCATTGCCCGTTGCGGATGCAGAAACCATTGTCAAATACATTCTCAACAGCACCGACAAAACGCTGAGCACATTGCCGGTTAAGGGGGAGTTTACACCAAAAATTCCCGCGCAGGACAACGGAAAAGGCTCCGTTTTAATCAGGGCGGCATTTACAGACCGGTCAATGAGTGGAAATAAAGCCATTCCGGCACAAACCACCGAAGAAATGATCGTGCTCAGAAGTCCGGAACTGAATGCTGCCGAAGCACCCATCGTGCAGGGCGCCGATATGAAAGCATTGGGAACTGCCGGCTTAGGATTCAGCGTGGTTGCTTTCGCCAACAGCTTTTTAGCATTCAAAGAAATGGACCTGACGGACATTAAAGCACTCGAACTCAACGCTGCGGCTCAGAAGCGTGAAGGCGCAATGGGCGGAAAGATCGAGATCAGGCTTGATTCACCAACCGGAACGCTGGTAGGCGAACAAAATGTTGAAATTGCCCCGGAGGTTGATATGGCAAAGCTAATGGCGGAACTGGAAAGCCAGAAAAAGCCAGGCGAAACGGTGAAACCGCCCCGCCGCCCAACCCGCGCACCTGTTTTGGTGAACATTAAACCAACTGCCGGAAAGCACGACATTTACCTATTATTCAAAAACGAGACCGCGAAGCCCATCGAACCATTGATGACGCTGTCCAAGATCACATTCAAGCAATAGAATTTTAAGTCTCTATAACAAAGCGGTCGGCCAGGATAGCATTCATTCCTGGTTCGACCCTTTTTTCATGCGGAAGGGTGTAAAATTCGCCGGTAATGCGGATGCCCTTTTCAGTTCTTTCGAGGGAAACCTTCAAAAATCCGTGCTTATTATCGCAGTAATTTTCCAGGGAAACATGATTAAAAAGTGCATTATTGCCTGTGAAACGGCTGTCGGAAGTGGCGGCAACCGGATGCAGCTCATCATAACCGCCTCCGCCTGCAACGATAAACGGAACCGTTTTCCCATCAAAATAACGCTTCGAAAAACGCTGGTAATTGTGGACGTGCCCGCTGAAAACAATGTCAGGCCGCACGCCGGTTTGTTCAAAAACACCATCAAAGAACTGGATCATCGGCAAGCTCGACCCATGATTTACGTCAGCAGAATATGGCGCGTGGTGAATGCAAAGGATAATCGCTTTTTCGGGTCGTTCGGCATCGGCGCTCCTAAGCTCCTCTACTAACCATTTGCGCTGATCAGGCGTAACCACACCGAACTTCGTAACATTGCCATACATACCGATAATCCGCGCAACCGGCGTAATGAGCGACCAGAAGACATTGGGTTGCGTCATACTTTTTCGTTCCGCTTCCCCGCTGAAAGCAACGGTTTGTGGCTGCTTGTCACAAAAAACAGCCCTGAAAGGGTCGAGACTTTTATAGGAAACGCGGCTGTCGGGATTTACATCGCTGTCGTGGTTGCCAGGGATCGCAAAGATGGGCCCGGGATACTTTTGGTATGGCTCAAAAAACTGCCGCTTATACTGGCTCGCTTCGCCGAAATTGTAAACAATATCGCCCAAATGATACAAGAACATAGGTTCCTTCCCGGTGCCGTCCGTCTGCTGATACTGCTTGATCATTTCGGCAACTACAAGTTTCTGAAAATCCGGGTTGCGGATACTACCCGTGTCGCCAAGCATGTGAAATGCCAGCTTATCGCGGTCATTTAATGTTTGAACTGATTCCAGATCAAGATGGTAAGGATATTTGCCTGTTGGTGCCGGCAGGGGCTGAAATTTATAGGAGTCGTCCGGCTGATGTTTCTTTATAACCGGTTTATCGTATTTTTTATTGAAGGATGAATTCATTTGGGTGCGGGTAACTGACGATGAAATGCGCATTAAATTTATGCAAATACACATTTTTACAACCGGTCTCCGCATGATTTGGTTTACCAAACCGTAAAATAACAAAACACTTCAAATCTTACCGAATTCATTGCGTGGATATAATAAGTTGATTATCATTATTATAGCATTCCCAATGAGTCACATAAACGAAAAGATTATGAAACAGTTATTCATCAACGGAAGGTTATTTTCATTCTTTATTTACTTCATTCTATGCCTGGCGCTGTCCTGTACAGACCATGAAGTGCCCGAAATCCCAAATAGTCCGGAGTCTGCATGTACGAAGCTTAACGGTGTCACGCCACGTGAATATCCCTGCGAGTTTAAAATCGAAAAGCTGACTTTTTACGCGAAGGACAATTCAGTGATCGGCGAGGTTACGCCAGGTTCTCCCAACATTGCATTACCCCGATCCGCCGCCAAAACAGATTCCGACCCATCAGCCAATGCCGTCGGTGACATTGGCTTGATCACATTTGACGTGAAAGCGACGGTTACTCGGATTGCCAACCCGTCCTTTCCGGTGTCGGCAGGTTATCAGCTTCGCTACACATGGCATTCGTCCGGCCCGATGGCTTTGACCACGCCGGGAGAAACGACGGTCATGGGCAGCCCTATCCCGCTCGCCATTCCTGTGGGTGCCTCCACCGACCTTTCATTTGAATTGTCGACCATGTATGAGCTTCAAAATGGCATGACGGGCATTACACCAATTATTTTTCGCAGACTTACCGCATTTTTTATCTACAATGACGTGACCTCAGCGGAACTGGATATGCACCCAAGCCCGGCTGGAGATGTGGCAGAGACTTACATACGGATCTTCAATACGATTGACGATTAATGCGGATAAAAAAACAGTCGGGGCGCCAGAAACCTAAGTTTGGCGCCCCGACTGTTTTAATATTAAACTACAATTTCATGGCTTTCAGTCGAAGGCTGTTGCCCACAACCGACACGGAGCTTAGCGCCATGGCGGCGCCTGCGAGCATGGGATCAAGCAGGAATCCGTTTACAGCATAAAGCACACCAGCAGCGACCGGAATGCCGATCAGGTTATAAATAAATGCCCAGAATAGGTTTTGTCTGATCGTTTTAACCGTTTTCGCAGACAGATTTAATGCTTTCGGGATCATGTTCAGGTCGGATGTAATCAAAGTCATTTTTGCTACGTCCATGGCAATGTCCGAACCTTTTCCCATTGCAATGCTCACATCGGCCTGAGCTAACGCGTGACTATCATTGATCCCATCTCCAACCATTGCCACAACCTTGCCTTCGGCCTGCAATTGCTTTACAAAAGCAGCTTTTTCCGAAGGCATAACCTCTGCTTTATAATGTTGTAGACCAATTTGGCCCGCCACTGCGGCAGCCGTCTGCTTGTTGTCGCCGGTAAGCATATAAACTTCAATGCCCATATCCTGCAACTTTGCAATGGCCTGTCCGGAAGTCGATTTTATCTTATCGGCAATGGCGATAATGGCAAGCACATTCCGGTTGTCAGCAAAATAAATAACCGTTTGTGCTTCCTGCTGCCACTTTTCGGCCAGTGCAGTAAGTTCTTTGCTGATCACCACAGCGCCATCCGTAACCAGACCTTTATTCCCTACAAAATAAGTAACACCATCGCTCACAGCCCGCACACCCTGGCCGGTAATGCTGTCAAACGATTGCAAAGGAGCTTTGGCAAACTGCTCTTTTTTCAAACGGTTGACGACAGCTTCGGCCAGCGGGTGTTCCGAGCGCGATTCCATGGCTAATAAAATTTGTTGAGCAAATGATCTATCCTGGATCTCCTTCTCCCAAACGATCTGCGTAACCGCTGGCTTCCCTTCCGTGATTGTTCCGGTTTTATCCAGGATAATGGCGTTCACCTTATGCGCAAGTTCCAGGCTTTCAGCATCTTTGATCAATATATTATTTTCAGCGCCCTTCCCTACCCCAACCATGATCGCGGTTGGCGTTGCGAGCCCCAAGGCACATGGGCAGGCGATTACGAGGACGGTGACAGAGGTTAGCAAGGCGTGCGTAAAGGCATTTTCACCGCCAAAAACCATCCAGCCAATAAATGTCAGAATAGCAATGGCAATGACAACGGGAACGAAGATTCCGGCAATTTTATCGACCAGCTTTTGCACTGGCGCCTTGCTTCCTTGCGCCTGCTGCACAATTTTAATGATCTGCGCCAAAATGGTGTCCCCGCCGACTTTTTCAGCCTCGAAAACAAAACTCCCCTTTTGATTAATCGTTCCGGCAAACACTTTTTCCCCTTCCTTTTTCTCCACGGCAACGGGCTCGCCGCTGATCATACTTTCGTCCACATACGAGCTGCCTTCCTTCGTAATGCCGTCAACAGGAATCTTTTCACCGGGTTTGATGACAATGATGTCCCCAACCTTCACCGCAGCAACGGGAATTTCTGTTTCAACACCATCGCGGATAATGGTGACGGTTTTAGGCTGTAAACCCATAAGCTTTTTAAGCGCAGACGACGTGTTTGACTTCGCTTTTTCTTCCATCAGTTTCCCCAGCGAAATGAACGCGATCACCACCGCTGCCGCCTCAAAATAAACGTGCGCATGCAGGCCACGCGCATGCCAGAACTCAGGATAAATAGTATTAAAAACACTGAAAATGAACGCGATACCTGTGCTTAATGCAACCAGCGTATCCATATTCGCTTTGCGGTGCCGGGCTTGTTTTACCGCATTGATAAAAAAACTGCGGCCCAAAATAAAGACAACAGGTGCTGCCAGCACCATCATGATCCAGTTTCCAAAAGGCAACGCACGCGACGAGCCTTCCATGAAGAACATTCCGATAATAACGATCGGCAGAGAAAGCACGGAGGCCCAGATCGTTCTCTTTTTCAATTCATTATAATGTGCCAGCTGCGCATCCTGCTGCACTTGCTGAGGATCTTCCACGTTCACAACCAGGTCGTAACCAATGGCGCGGACTGCATTTTGCAGGTCGGTGTTGGTTACTGAATCATCATAATCAGCCCAGGCGGTCTGGGTTGCGTAATTTACGCCTGCGTCGTGGACTCCTTTCACAGATTTAAGCATGCTCTCAACACTCACGGCACAAGCGGCGCAGGACATGCCTAACACGGGGAAGGTTTGTTTTATATGGTTTTCAAGTATCGTTTCCATCGGTTTTTCATTTTTACAAATGTATCGCCGAAGGCTCCGTAAAGTCTTACACAATTCAAGCGGTGCTTTATATAATTATTGGCGCCGGGATTCTTTACCTCAATGTTTACCGGCCGTTAGATTTTTTGAGCCAGCTGCGATCCTTAGCAATGCTTTATCATGATGATATTTCACAATGCATTCATTATCAAACACCATAACCGCTCCGGTTTCAGGATTATAAGCCGGCCAGTCTGGTAATGTTTGGTGATTGGGATTTCCCGTTCGCGCGAAATGTATCCAGGCCAGGCTTATTTTTTCGGCGAGTATGTAAGCGTCCTTTCCGCCACCGGTCATTTGTTCGCACAGCGCAATGTTGTCAAAAACAAAAGGCAGATCCATGCAATGGACTGCTCCCAGCGACCTATCAAGAACCGGCGACTGCCATTTAAAAAGATATGTGTAAACGGCCGCCCCGCCGTCCGCAAACTTCTCATTTGCGTGGTTAATGACCAAAGGCCGGAACAGCATATCCACGTCGATAAGCTCAGAAGGCTCTTTTATTTCGGGATATGCATTCTTCAAAGCAGCAATGTAGGCACCAGTTTGGTCACCGTATTTTTCCAGCAGCATGGCCTGCGCACTTTCTTCGGTAACTTTTCGCAGATCAATTTCAAAAGGCACAAACTCATTTTTAACAGAACCTACCAATAACGGAATGTGAGCAGAAAGCGCCCGTGCTGCCCCGCTGCCGATTTGATAAGGCAGAAAATGATAATCCAGAACCGGGTTCCATTCGAGGCCAAGGGTCGGGACTTCGTCCGGCTTCATGCCTGCCTGGACTTTCGCCAGTGCTGCCGTTCCCGCTTTTGCAAGCTGCTCATAAGGCATTGTTTCCAAGGCATCCACGCGTTCGGGGCTTAATTCCAGTTCTGCGAGCAGTGCCTCAGCAACTTTTTGGGAAATATTCTTGTCTGTAAAATGATTGGGATAGCTCCCGCTCTGTACAATTGCTTTGTGAAAAAGCCCTTTTGCCGAAGGCGCATTCAGCAGGCACATGACCTTGGAACCGCCTCCGGACTGTCCGAAAATGGTAACATTACCAGGATCACCACCAAAATTTGCAATGTTTTTCTGGACCCATTGCAACGCCAATACTATATCAGTAGCACCCACATTGCCTGCATGTTGGTACTTCTCCGAATAAGCAGACAAATCCAAAAAACCGAGCACATTGAGCCTGTGATTGAGACTAACCACCACCACATCTCCATTGCGTGCAAGACTTTCACCGTCATGTGACGGGAATTCAATAGCCGAGCCATTCGCGAAACCGCCGCCATGCAACCAAACCATCACCGGCTTTTTTGCCTGACTATCCATGTGGCTAACCCATATATTCAATGTAAGACACTGCTCGTCAACATGATAACCGCGGTTGGGCTGGAATGCGAATTCAAGTTCCTCTGTAAATGCAGGCGCCTGGGTTGTGGGACAGGTTGGGCCATAAACCAAACAGTTCCGGATGCCTTCCCAGGGTTCGGGTTTGTAAGCCAGCAAGAACCTTTCAGCGCTTCCATAAGGAATGCCTTTAAATGTGTAAACATTGCGATGCATGTAGCCGCGTACGTGACCACCGGCCGTTTGTACAACTGCGGTGGCAGCGCCAACCGTAATTGCTGGATCATTTTGAGGATCGGCTTGGGCGAACATAGGCATTGGGATCAAAAAAGAATAGATAAAATGTAACTCATGGCCTGAGCGTAATTCCAAAACTAGGCATCATCAGGCAGAATTCAGGGGTGTTAACAAGACATATCGGAATGCTATTTGTGCCAAAATCTGACCTCGCTTTCCATACGGGAAAATTCCAGCCGATTCGTGTAATCTTTTTTAATAAACGTTTATGAAGCAAATGTCTTTTGAATAGATAAATTTGTGACAAATGCCGCGCCAGCTCGTGCAATTACAACAGCCATGTTAAAAGTCTCAGAAACAGAAGTAATCCGGGTTTGCCTCCAACAGATCGAGGACGCGCTCGCTTGGGGAAGCAGCGAAAACTGGTCCAATTACGACTTCGAAAAACTGAGCGAAGCAATCTTCGAAAAGACCAAAGTCCGGCTCAGCACCACCACATTAAAAAGGGTTTGGGGACGCATCAAGTATGATCACGCGCCAAATACTGCCACACTTAACACGCTGGCCCGGTTTGCCGGTTACAATGACTGGCGAAATTTTGTCCAGACATGCAGTAAGCCCGAAAGTGCCGAATCCGTCTCGCCGGAAGTGCAGGACACTTACCATAAACCTAAACGCGCGCTGCATCTTACCTGGGCTTTCGCGCTGGTGCTTTTACTGGCCATTGCGGGTTATTTCGTATTCCAAAAAGTGCTCGGTTCCGGACGGGTTGATCCCGCGCGCTTTTCATTCAAAGCAGATAAAGTGTATACAGAAGCCGTGCCGAACTCCGTTGTTTTCACTTACGATGCTTCACAAGCGAAGACCGATTCGGTTTACATTGTGCAAACCTGGGATATCTCACGCAAAACGCTGGTGCCCAAGGACCAGACGAAGCATTCGGCCATCTATTATTATCCGGGTTATTTCAATGCCCGACTCATTGTGGATGGCGAAGTTGTGAAAAGGCACGTCGTACAGATCACTTCAAATGGATGGCTCGGGCTGGTGGAAATGGATGATAAGCCATTTTATTTCACCAAAAAAGACATTACCCAACCCGACCGCATTGCGATCACCGAAGCATTACTGAAAGCCAACAACTTCAATCTGAAACCCGTTGCTCCCAAAGTGCGCCTTTTCAACCAACGCGATATGGGTGACCTGACGAATGCCAATTTTGAATTTGAAACAACATTAAGAAACCCGTATCATGAAGGTGGAAACACCTGCCAGCCCGTTGAAGTGCTGATACAATGCAAAGACGACATTATTTTCCTGCCGCTGGCAAACCCGGCCTGCATTGGGGAGGTGAAAATGTTCGCAGCCGGTAAAATGTTTGATAGCAAGTTCGCAGACCTTTCGGGTTTTGGGGCCAATCTGAGCGAGTGGACCACATTGCGTGTTGCGTGTAAAGACAAAAACATGCAGATTTTTGTCAATAACAAAAAAGCATTGGAATTCACATTTCCCAACGCTCCGACGGGCATTGTCGGTCTGCAATACCGGTTTAACGGTGTCGGCGAAGTGAAAGGGACTTGGTTCAAGGATGCGGGCGGCCGGTTGATCGATATGGCGCCCTGAACCGCAATGCTTTAAACCGCCTTAACCATTCGGTCAAAAACAGCTCTCTGCTCCATCATAGACTTCACTTTATCTTCCGGATTCGTGTGGCATTCCAGCAGCACCCAGCCTTTGTAGTTCATTTTTCCGAGATTGCTCAAAAGCTCCTTATATGGATAATCAGTGCGATTCAGTTCGCGCACGTGAATCGTGTCACCAAACCACTTTTTGACCAGATCAAAATTGTGCTGAAATCCATCACCAATCAGGTCTTCTTTGTTGCAGTTCCAGCAAATTTTGGCGTTGGGATGGTTGGCAAATTCCATAATCTGCTTGATGTTAGGCAGTTCCTGCGTCTTTTCTCCATGCACTTCCAACCTGATCTGCTGACCGAAATCTTTTGCATAGGCAGCCAATTCGCTCAATGCTGCTCCTATCTGGGCCAACGTTTTTTCAACAGGCACATCCGCATGAAGCCCGTTGGGTTTCACCTTCACACCTGAGCCGCCCACATCAGCACTTAGCCTGATAAACTCTTTCGTGCGTTCGATGGAGGCTTTCAATTTTGCCTGGTCCGGATAATCGTACTGCTGGTTCGTGCCGAGACCGATCAGCTCCACGGGACTGTCCGCAAACTTCTTCTTTACTTCAATGCGTTCCGTCTTGGTTAGTTCCGGCATTACTTTGTGGGCATGCTCCACACGTAATTCAACCCCGTTAATTTTCGTATCCGAGCAGTTTTTGATCAATGTGGGCAGGTCCCAATCTTTTCCCCAGAGATAAGTTACAAATCCTAGTTTGAAATTCGCCTTGTTCGGGGAAGGAGCAGCCGCGCCCGCTTGTCCGTAAACGATCGACGCGCCTGCAAGCAGGGATAATTCTTTCAGAAATGTCTTCCTGTCCATTTGATTCATGGGATCTGATTTTTGATTTGTCAAGAAGATAAAGAGAAATGCCGCTAAGATCTACCTCAAAGGCCGGTAACCGGCAAGCCGCTTGGAACGCTTTCGGGCACCGATTTGTCAAAATCGTCGTCATTCAATGCATTCAAAAACTCAACGATCCTGGAAATGTCCCTGAAATTGACGTCCATATTCGTAGCCAACGTGTCAACCTGAGCAGGTTTCACATTCGGATTTGGGATTTTGCCTCCTGCAATGTCTTCATAAAACTGCAACACCTGTTCAAGCGTAGCGAACTTCCCGCTGTGCATATACGGTCCCGTATAGCGCAGGTTACGGAGCGTGGGCGTCCGAAAGGCATAATCATTGTTGACGCCGGCATCGGTCTCCGCCCGGTTCTGAGAATCGGGAACACCCAGTGTATGCAGCTTGAAATCAGACAGCATGGGACCTGAATGACATTTGGCGCACCCTGTTTTCAGGAAAAGGTTCAATCCTTCCTTTTCTCCGGTTGTCAGCGCGCTGCTGTCCCCACGCATGTACTGGTCAAAGCGCGAGTTATTGGCAATGAGCGTGCGCTCGTAGGAAGCAATGGCTTTGGATAAATTCACGACATTAACCGGATTTTCATCACCTGCAAATGCATCGCGGAAAAGGCTTTCGTAAGCCGGAATCTTCCGGATCCGCGCCACGATCTCATCGATCACCTTATCTTCCGGGTAAGTGTGCCCGCGCATTTCCTCCAAGGTCTGCACCGGAACGAGCGCTTGTTCTTCCAGGCCTTTGGCGCGCAAATCCCAGAACATGGGCGCAGATTCGGCATGGTAACTTTCACCGTTTTTAATGCCGTTGAATGCTGTATTGAGGATACTCTGCGAATTTCTTTTCACAAATGGAATGTCATTCTGTTCCGAAAACTGTCTCCTGCTTCCTGTTCCCCGCCCGTTCACACCGATCGACGTTTCCAAAAATTCCGCATAGTTGAATTCGGGCTGATGGCAGGTTGCGCAGGAAACATCCTTATTCCCCGACAGGATCGGATCAAAAAATAGCAGCTTGCCCAGCCTGACTTTCTCGGGGGTCGATTTATTTCCGGGGGGATCTGTGACGTACCTGGGCAGGGCACCCAGCGCTTCAATCGTTTCCACGTTGTTTTTCTTCCTGTTTTTCAAAGGTTCACGCTCTCTGCCACAAGAAATGCAAATGATAGCCAGCCCGATGAATAATAAAAAAGAATGCATGCTTTAAAAACGCAATTTAATTATATAAAATACTTTTGGATTTAAATTTAAGCCAGATCTGCAAAAAGACCAATTAACCCTATGGAAGCGAAGGAAGTTTTACGAAACCATATTGCCCAGGCTGCAAGTCTGACAGACGAGCAGTTTGACTATTTCTTCTCTCATTTCAAACCTCAATCATACAAAAAAGGCGAAACGCTTGTCCATGTGGGTCGCGCGGTGGATTGCGAATATTTTGTGATCTCCGGCTGTCTAAAAGCTTTTTTCGTCAACGATGAAATTAAAACATACATCCTCCAATTTGCCATGCCCACCTGGTGGACATCCGATTATGCCGCCATGTACAACCACACACATGCCACCATTACCGTAGATTGCATTGCCAACGCGGAAGTGCTTTGCCTGTCCAGTGCTGACCGTGAAAGGCTTTGCAGCGAGCTGCATCCGTTAGAACATTTCTTCCGGTGGCGCACAAACAGGGGTTATGTGGCATCGCAAAGACGCCTGCTTTCTTTCATGAACAATGATACCAAAGCCCGTTACGAGGAACTGCTAGCCTTGTACCCGCAGCTTTACAACCTAGTCCCGAAGCATCTCATTGCCGCTTATCTCGGCGTCTCCAGAGAAACGCTCAGCCGCCTTTACAACAATCACAGATAGTATATGCATTATGTGATCTAGGTCACGTAATGTGCTCATTCTGGATGTCTTACTTTGTGTTATCAGAAGATTAATTATTGATAACACAAACATTAAAGACCATGCCATACGTAAAAATTGAGCTGACCCGCGAAGGCGTTTCCCGCGAACAAAAACAAGCCCTGATTGCCGGGGTTACCAATCTGCTTTCCGATGTTTTGGACAAAGATCCTAACCTGACTTTCGTGGTAATCCAGGAAATTGACCTGGACGACTGGGGCCATGCCGGCGAACAAGTATCCGTCCTTCGTGAGAGAGGAATTACTGCTACCAAAAGTAAAAACAATTAAAATTCGAAGATCATGAAAAAGCAAACCATCATTGTAACCGGTGCGTCGACCGGCATAGGCAAAGCCGTTGCCACATTGTTTCTGGAACGTGGCCATAATGTGGTCATCAACGCCGCAAGCGAAGTAAATTTGAACAAAACATTTCAGGAGCTCGGCAATCACGACAGACTGGCCAAGGTTACGGGAGACATCAGCAATCCGGAAACCGGTCAGTTGCTTGTTGAAACTGCATTAGCGCGCTTTGGAGCAGTGGATGTGCTGGTCAATAATGCAGGGATTTTTGAAGCAAAGCCATTTATGGAAGTCGATGAAAATTATCTGGACCGTTTTCTGGACATTAACCTGAAAGGCACTTTCTTTACAAGCCAGGCTGCCATTGCGCAAATGCTGAAACAGGGAGAGGGCTCGATTATCAACATCGGAACTGTACTAGTTGATCATGCCATTGGCGGATTTCCTGCCACTGCGCCCGTTGTCAGCAAAGCTGGAATTCATGCATTGACCAGACAACTTGCAACAGAATTTGGCAAACATAATATTCGGGTGAACGGAATATCGCCGGGTATCATCAGAAGCCCGTTGCAAGCTAAAAACGGCATCAGCGACGCGGACAGTATGGCGGGGCTGCATCTGGTAAATCGCATCGGAGAGACAAATGATGTAGCGGAGTTGGCGCTTTACCTGGCCGGAAGCAATTTCGTTACAGGAGAAATCATTAATCTTGACGGCGGCCACGTTGCAGGCCACCATTTGGTTTAGGTAAGCAAGTGAAAAATATGAAGCGGCAGAAAACATGGAAAATCAAACTCGAATAACAAAACTCCTGGGAATCAGGTATCCGATCCTGCAAGGCCCGATGGGCGGAGGTTTTTCAACTTCCGAGCTTCTGGCGGCCGTATCCAATGCAGGTGGCCTGGGCAGCTATGGTGCATATACCTTAACTCCCGAGCAAATTTTGACAGCGGATAAGGACATTAAGTCCAGAACAAACCAGCCCTACAATATCAATCTTTGGGTTTCGGACGTGGATGAAAGCCTGAAAGATTATCCTGCCGAAAAGCTGGAAAAAGTGAAGCAGCTTTATAAGCCCTTTTTTGATACGCTCGGCATTCCGCTTCCCGAAGTCGACCAGAACATTCCTTCTAAATTCGAGAGACAGGTGGAAGCGGTTTTCGAAGCGCGACCCGCGGTTTTCAGCTTCATATTTGGCATACCATCCAGAAAAATACTGGACGAGGCACGCAGACTCGACATAAAAACCGTTGGCGCGGCCACCACGCTGGACGAGGGCCTGGCACTGGAAGAAGCAGGAGTAGACGCCATTGTCGCGTCTGGATTTGAGGCAGGCGGGCACAGGCCGTCGTTTCTTAAACCTGCGAACCAGTCATTAACCGGCACATTTACGCTCGTTCAGCAATTGAAAGCAAAAATCAAAACACCGATTATCGCAGCGGGCGGCATCAGGGATGGCTTAGGTATCAAAGCCGCGCTGACCCTCGGCGCCGACGCTGCCCAACTCGGCACTGCGTTTCTGGTAACCGAAGAATCCAGTGCCACACCCAAGCACCGGGAAATGCTTTTGTCTGACGAAGCCCGGTATACGGTACTCTCTAAATCACTGACCGGCAGAATGGGCAGGATGATCCGGAACAGGATATCGGAAGAAGTAAGCTACGAAACCGAAGTGCTGCCATTCCCCTTGCAGTCCCGCTTTATGGGGCCTTTGCGCGAGGCGGCGCAGGCGCAGGGAAGAACGGATCTCAGTATTTTCTGGTCGGGGCAAAATGCCGTTGGCTTGAAACCCGGAAAGGCGACAGATTTCATGCAATCGCTGATCAATGAGGCATTTGCAAAATAGCTGAAATGTAACCGCTGGCGACTCGCTTTCGATCAGTGATATTTCGGTGGAATATATAACAATAGATAGAAGGATTATGGATTGATTTCCTAAATTTGAGGAATGCAGATATAGCTGCATTTAGTCATGTAAAACAACTTAATCCTAATTCCAATGATGAAAATGAAGTATTTATTCCTGGCAATTTTTGCTATCAGCATGTTTTCAGTGCAAGCGCACGGGTTTTTGAAGGCCAATGACCTTGTAGGAAACTGGAAATATACTGTTTCAAACGTTCCGCCTGAATACGAAACCGGCGTAATGACTTTTGAAGAAAAGGACGGTAAGCTAAGCGGCACCCTTGGGTCCACAGAAAAAATGGAAATGAAAGAACTTGTGGTTGACCAGGGAAAGGTAACCTTCAAACTCGATTTCCAGGGTGGCTTACTGAATGTCACATTGGTTCAGGAAGGCGAGTCGCTGAAAGGCACGATCGTTTCACAAGACGGTGAATTTCCGATAACAGCAGTTAAGGAAGCCAAAAACTAATCGAATAAAAATATTCAACGTGGAAACACTGGTCAGAGCTCGTCTCAGGCTGGTGTTTTTTTTGTGATAAATCACCAGTGTTCTACTTATTTCAATTGCGTTGTAGGGGTAGAATTTTCTCATTTCGTCTGGAAATATTGATATAGCGAAGCCGAACGGCGAGCTGATGTGAAACATTCCTAACCCAAACAAATGAGAAAAGGATATACGTTATTCCTTCGACCTATGGTGACGGGAAGTATGCTGCTAGCGCTGCTGCTGCCCCCTGCAATGGCCAACCCTGTGCCAAAAAACCGCAAAAGCGGTTCCCATCACACCATCGACAAGCCAATTTCCGGAAGGATTTTGTCTAAAGAAGACAACTCGCCCATTCCGGGCGTAACCGTTGTGGTTAAAGGCACAACAAATGGCACTACGACCGACGTAGACGGGAAATACCAGATCAATGTGCCCGAAAACAGCTCGGTCCTGGTTTTTTCAGCGGTCGGTTATCTCACGCAGGAAAAAGAAGTTGGAAACGCCAGCGTTGTCGACATTACCTTATCGACCGATCAAAAAACGCTTGAAGAAGTGGTCGTGGTGGGTTATGGTACGCAGAAGAAACGTGACCTCACCGGCGCCGTTTCCCAGATCAGCGCCACGAAGCTCGAAAATGAAAATCCGCAGTCTGTGCAGGACGTTTTGAGAGGGAACATTCCGGGTATGAATGTGGGATTCTCAGCATCTGCGAAAGGCGGTGGTAATGTGGGTGTGCGCGGAACCAACTCGCTCACTGCGGGAACGTCACCGCTTGTCGTCCTGGACGGAGCAATTTATTATGGTGGTTTGGAAGACATTAACCCCAATGATATTGAAACGGTGGACGTGTTGAAAGACGCGAGTTCGGCAGCGGTGTTTGGTGCGAAAGCGGCCAGCGGGGTTGTCCTTGTAACCACAAAAAAAGGAAAAGAAGGCAAAACGATCATCAATGTGAACACCAACGTTGGATTTGCAGAAGTGGCCAAAAATCAGGACGTGCTAAGCCCGGATGGTTTCTTAACCTGGCGTGGTGAGGTAATGCGCAACATTAATGCTGCCGCCCAGCCAAGCCGTTTTACCAATCCTAATAATCTTCCATCAGACGTAACATTGGATCAATGGCTGGCATTCGACGGCTCGGCAGGAGACCCTACAACAGTTTGGCTGCAAAGACTTGGTTTACAGTCTGTTGAAATACAAAATTACAAAGAGGGCCGCAGTGTGGACTGGTATAGCAAGATTTATCAAAAAGCTTTGCGCCAGGATCATACGGTCAGTCTTTCGGGTAAAAATGACAAGGTATCGTACTATATGTCATTGGGTTATCTGAGTAACGAGGGGATTTTGGTAGGTGATAAATACAGCACAGTGCGCGCACGTGTCAATCTGGAAGGAAAAGTAAACAAGTTTTTGACCGTAGGTATCAACACCCAATTTGCCGACCGTGATGAAAGCCAGGTGCCTGTTGATTATAACCTCGCTCCCAACCTGTCGCCCTGGGGATCGGAATTTAACCCGGACGGGACTTACAAATGGAGACCGAACGAGGAAGCCAGTGGTGGTAACCACCCTTATTACGCGCCCAGCTTCACTGACCGCGACAAAGGTTCTACGACCATTAACAATGTGATTTTTGCCAAAGTCGGCTTGCCGTTCGGCATTACTTACCAAGCCAATTTTACGCCAAGATTTGAATTCTACCACCGGTATAATGCTGAATCTTCCAAACATGCGGAATGGGCGGCGGAAGGCGGACGCGCATCGCGACGGAACACAAAAACCATTAACTGGCAAATCGATAACATCCTGAAATGGAACAAAACCATTGCTGAAAAACACAACATTGATGTGACGCTGCTTGCGAATGCTGAACGTTTCAGAAGGTGGGACGACAGCACGTCTAACAAAGGTTTCCAGCCAACGGATGTTTTGGGTTACCACAACATTGGCGGCGGAAGCGCGCCGATCATGTGGAGCAATGATGAGACGAGCACGGCCGATGCATTAATGGCGCGTCTATTCTACTCATTCAAAGACCGTTATATGGTGACGCTTTCCACGAGAAGGGATGGTTACTCCGCATTCGGACAAAAAAATCCAAGGGCCCTTTTCTCGTCAGCTGCATTGGGATGGGTATTTACGGATGAACCTTTCTTCAAAGTTGGCTGGCTGAATTATGGTAAATTAAGGGTATCCTACGGAAGCAACGGAAACCGGGACATTGGCCGCTATGACGCTTTATCCAATCTTGCAACCGGCAAATATCTGCACGTGAACTCAGGGGGAACGGTATATCAAACCAGCCAGCTTTATGTAGACAGAATGCAGAACCCGAACCTGAAATGGGAACGCACCAACTCACTTAACTTGGGTCTGGACTTCTCACTCTTCAACACGATCATCGACGGTAGCCTTGAACTTTACAAATCCCAAACAAAAGATCTGCTGGTAAAAAGGGCATTGCCGAACGTGCTTGGCTTCGATTTCGTGCTGGATAACTTGGGTCAGGTGGATAACAAAGGCTTGGAACTGAGCCTGAACTCAAACAACATGAAGCGCGAAAATTTCAGCTGGCGTTCCACACTGAACATTCAAATGAACCGGAACAAGATCGCGAAGCTGTATGGAAATATGGTTGATGTGAAAGATGCTTCCGGAAATGTGATTGGACAAAAAGAGGCTGATGACATAACAAACAGGTGGTTTATCGGACATGCGGTGGATGAGCTTTGGAACTACAAAGTGCTGGGTGTGTGGCAGAGTGAAGAAGCGGATGCAGCGGCCAAATACGGCGTAAAACCGGGAGATCACAAGATTCTTGACGTGAATAATGATGGAAAATACACCAATGATGACAAAGTTTTCCAGGGTTATAAATCGCCAAGGGCCAGAATCACATTCCGTAATGAGTTCAAGTTCTTTAAAAACTTCGATGCGTCATTCATGATGTATTCCTATTTGGGACAAAAAGGTGAGTTCAACCAAATGAAAAACCGGCCGGGCTTCCCAGACCGTTCGAGTTCCTACGTATTTCCATACTGGACCGCTGAAAACCGGAATAATGAATGGGCGCGCCTGTATTCAAGTGAAGGATCGGCAACCGGTTACGCCGTTTACCGTACCAAATCCTTCCTGCGTTTTGAAAGCATAGCATTGGCTTATACCATTCCAAAAAGGATTGTGGACAAAATCAACGTTCAAAATCTGCGGATCTACGGAAACGTGCGGAACCTGGGCTATATATCTGGCTGGGATTTCTGGGATCCTGAGAACGGAACGAATAATGACAACAACACGAACCTGGATGTTTCCGTGCCGAGTCCGCGCATTTTCACATTGGGCCTGGATATAACCCTGTAATATTCTCTTCCAAAAATCGACCAAATGAATACGATATATAAAAGATCAAAACAAATATTTGCCCCTGCACTGATAGCAGGATGCATTACAATGGCAGGCTGCCAGAAAGACTGGCTGGCGCCCGAGCCGCTCTCATTTTACAACCCGGACGTTACATTCAATGATCCCGCGGGTTTGCGGGCAACATTGGTGGCCTGCGAGCGCAATATGCGCCTTGAATGGTATGGCGATGCGCCTCCGATGGTGACCGAATCGATTTTTTCAGACATTGCCGTTGAAGGAACAACGGATAAATCAGGGCCCGCGCAAAACCTGAATTTGCTGATTACGCCCGATGCGCAGCTGAACAGCGGGGATTATAACAAGATCGGCTGGTATTGGCTCGAAGGTTTCAAGGGCATAAAATATGCCAATGTGGCCATTTCACGCATTGATCAGCCCACTTACAAAAATGAGCAGGAAAAAAACGAGATTCTTGGAGCCGCATACTTTCACCGGGCGGCGCGTTATTACCGGCTTACGCAGCAATTCGGCGATGTTCCTTTGATCCTGGACGAAGTAATTGGCCCGAAGCTCGATTTTCAATCTACCAAGCGCGAGGTGATTTTACAAAAAATGAAGGTTGACCTGGAATTTGCTGAACAATGGGTGCCTGCTGTGACGGACAAAGGAACTGTTAACAAAGGATCTGTGAGTCATTTGCTTACAAAAGTCAACCTGGCATTGGGCTTATTTGACGATGCTATTAAATCGGCGAGCAATGTGATCGATGGCGGAACGCACAAGCTCATGACAACCCGATTCGGGGTGGATGCCAGCAAAGCTAACCGCAATGTGATCTGGGACTTACACAGACCTGCAAACAAGGCATTAGGAGCTAACACGGAGGGATTGATGCTGGTTATTGACCGCCTTAACATTGATGGAAATATGCCAGACGGCATCCAACTCATGCGAAACACCGTTCCGTTTTGGCATAACAACATTAATACGCCAGCCGGTAACAGGGGAACCATTGATACTTACGGTATTGAAATCGACCAGATCACGACACTTGGCCGCGGAATCGGACGCGTTCGCCCGACTTATTATTCGCAGGAAGGGGTCTGGGACGATAAAAAAGATCTGCGCCACGCGCCGGGCAACTGGACGCGCATGGAGGACATTGTTTACAACAATCCGGCCATTAAAGCCAATGATCCTTATTATGGCAAAAATCTGCAACTCCGCAACGCTGCGGGAGCTTTGCTGACCATTGATACGATCCGGTGCTGGTTCGACTGGCCGAATTACAAACTCTTCATCGAAGATCCGCAGCGTATCCAGCCGCAAGGTGGAAATACGGACTGGTACGTGTTCCGTCTGGCCGAAACTTACCTGCTAAGGGCCGAAGCTTATGCCTGGAAAGGTGACTTGGTTAAAGCAGCAGCAGACATCAATGCCGTGCGTACGCGTGCCAATTGCAGCCCGCTTGCTCCCGCCAAAGTGAACATTGGAACGGTTCTCGACGAGCGTGCAAGGGAATTGTATTTCGAAGAACCCCGTAAAACCGAACTGACCCGCGTCGCGTACATTTTCGCTATGACAGGCAGGCCTGCGCCTAATGGTAAGACTTACAACATGGAAAGCTTCTCGGAAAGCAATTATTTTTATGATCGTGTTATGGAGAAAAGTGACTTTTATAACAAAGGCGTAAAAACGCGTCACGCGGATGAATATACGATGAGCCCGTATCACGTGCTATGGCCGGTTCCTCAGTCGGCTATCGATGGTAATGTGCAGGGAAGGATCAACCAGAACAAGGGCTACAATGGCTTCCAGAACAACGTTCCGGCATTAACCTCGATCCCCCAATAAAACTAAAACGCCTATGGCGAATTGAATGTAAGTTCGTGCACGAGGGTTCCGGTTTCGGAACCCTTTTGTTTTTTTCACGCAAACAGAAATAAATTTATTAACGGTTACATAATACAACTTATCGCTCGATTTTTTATTTTCACATCTTCTTGAATCTATGTATGCTATGAGAAAAAACTACATATCCTTCGCGCTCCTGATGATGTTTAGCGTTACCCTGTTGCAATGCCGCATAAAAGATCAAATAGAACCCGATCCGGACGAGCGTTTTGAACACGTTGATTTTGATAAGGGAGCCATCCAGATCATGGATACGCTGGTTGATCACTTGTATGGAAGATGGAAAATGCAGGAAGTGGAGTTTGTTATTAAGTATGCTAACCCAACCGGCTCGGTAAAAAAGGACACGATTTTCAAGGATTTTGCGGAATTGGAGATCAAAAATATTTCAAGAGACGAAGACCGTCGCAATCCGGTTTGCAGCGGTGAGCTTTTGCTGCAAGGGAAAGTGTGGCCGGTTGCTTTCAGGTTAAATGCAGCTGCTGAGCGTATCGTTGATAGGACTGGCCCGCAAGCATTCACATTATTTGAAACAAACTTCCCCAACGGATCGCGCCCATGGAAAGATGATGAATTATTCTTTCGCGATTTGGGATTAACCGGCGAAAACTACTCCATCGAAATTGACTATAAAAGTCAAAGCATGATCTGGAAAGGCCTGAACCGTGATATCAAACACATCAAACTGACAAGACCTTAGGGCACTCTCAAATCAAACGCAGTCGAATGCGCGAACCAACCGTTATATTTGCAGGTTTTTAAGGCAATAAATAATCGGTAAGATTTGAGAAAGCGAATCAGGAAGCATGTGCGCATGGCGCGATATGTGATTTATAAAGAAACCCTCATTGATTTTAATGATCATTTCTGGACATTTGTAGGCTCATTTATAGGCATTGCACTCATTGGCTATATTAATAACAGCCAGTTTACACAAGCCGATAATGTCTTCCTGATCGGTTCCTTCGGAGCCTCGTCTGTTTTAATTTACGGTATTATCAATAGTCCGCTGGCTCAACCCAGAAACCTGATCGGCGGTCATTTAATTTGCGCAATCGTGGGCGTGACGGTGCACAAGATCATCCCGGGCCAGATCTGGCTTGCATCCGCATTTGCTGTTTCCCTGTCGATCGTTTTCATGCAGATCACCAAAACGCTGCACCCGCCAGGTGGCGCAACCGCATTGATCGCTAACATTGGTTCAGAAAAAATTACCAGCCTCGGTTATAAATATGTCATCAGCCCGGTGCTTACCGGCGTGCTTGTGTTGCTTTTAGTGGCACTATTTGTCAACAACCGGGCAGCCCACCGGCATTATCCCAAAAACAAAAATTGGTATAAGATCTGGCAGCGCAAATACAGATGACGCCACCGGATCGCTTTGGTGACCAATCACCTACGAACCGCATGGCTTTCAAATGCTTTTACAACAAGATTTGAGCGGCAATTTTTACTTGTTCAAACAACCGGACTAATCGATCATTAAGGCAGTGCGGGGGCAGTCAGAAAATATTCGTCGATCTGGTTCCAGGAATAGCTGTAAGTGATACCACCCACTTCCTGGACAAAATCGCCCGTATCGCTATCGGTAAACCCAACCCGCCAGTTGGTTGTATTCTTGATCCTGAATTTCAATGTTGAATTCGGCGGCGGAAGATCTTTTGCTGCTAATATTTTGATTTTCATATGCTAAGGTAACTTTAATTTAGGTGTAAGTGGTGATATTCCTCACGCGGTCATGCTGGCGCGGTCATGCTGGCACGGATTTGCTGTCGCAGCATTTTAAATGTTTGAAAGCAGGAACTAAAAATCTAATTTCGATAAATTAATCCCATACGCCACAATGAAGAAGTTATTGACATTAATCATGAGCATGCCGCTATTTTACATTGCACCCGCCTTAGCGCAGGTGGACGACAGCGCCGTCATCAAGCAAATGAACACGCAATGGCTGCAATCCTACCCCAAACGCGACACCGCCGCACTAAGCCGGATTTTGGCCAATGATTTCATCATGATCTCGCCAACCGGCAAAAAGCTTTCGAAAGCCGATATCCTGCAAAATGTACTAACCCCTGATCAGCAAATCATCAATGTCAGCATTGACAGCACCGATCTGCAAATCGTCAACAATGTAGGCCTGCTAACTGCCTACACAAGTTTCGTTCTAAAAGACAAAGAGAAGATCATCAAAGGAAAAAATTGCTATTCAGACGTCTACATCAAAAGAAAAGGCACCTGGGTAGCGATCAACGCTCATGTGACGCTGCTGGAATTGAAATGATTTGACTTTGTAAGCAGGTAAATTATTTGAAATGCAATTTTCCATCTTTCACCGACATTAAAAACAGCTGATCTGCAATAATTGCATCAGCTGTTTCAGAGATGAGCATTGTCTCAAATTGCTTACTTAGAGATGCTTTTCCCTGAGGTCCGGTTTTTGGATATACATAGGATAAATAGACCTTGCTATCTACGATATAAGCAAAGAAGTAAATCCGAAACCCGCCTCTTCCCGCAAGTCTCTTTTTTACTACCCTCCGATTTTTGTTTCCAACAATCGTAATTCCATGGCTTATTTCATCATCGGATTTGTTGAAAAAACTTTGAATAATCTCGCCTTCCAAATCCCGATATGCATTGGATTTCAAAAGTTTGCGGTATTCAATCTTGAAACGTGCAGTGCAAAAAATAACCATTACAGGCCAAGTAACCGGTTTGCTACGGCCATAAAGTCTTTATCGTTTCGCAGCTCGAAAAATATTCTTTCTGTGTCGTCGATGGCTTCTGAAAGGTTTTCAGTCTTCTCCATAACCATTCCAAAATACTCATTTGAAATACCGGATTTTAATCTCTCGCCAGTTGCTTTGGTCTCGTCAACAATATACCGAAGTGATGTTATAATGCTGTTAATCTTCGGAAGATCCTCCTGGCTAGCGTCCAGTTGCGTGAGTTCTTCCAATGCATAGGTGAAAATATCCAAAGCATTGATGAGGTGTTCTGCAATGTCCACCGCCCCATAATGCAGTGTGCCCGTTTCCTGATCATTCCCATGGAAAATGTCGCGGATGTTGTAGTTGATTTCGTCCAGGTATTTTCTTGTTCCATCCAAATCCCTCAGGGCGAGATCATTTTTTGCGGTTGAAATATTCATTGGTTTGATTTTCATGAGTTTACAAATTTCATCCAATGGAACGCAGTATATTGGCCAACAATTTAATCAACAAAAACTAAAAGCAAGCAACTGAATAACGATTATAACAAATCATTCATCTCCTTCCACTCATAAATATTCACCTTCCCGGCGGGCTTTTTGGCGGCTGCTAGCATGGCTTTGGCGATGTTTTTTCCTTCTATTCCCCTGTATTTCTGCATCGGACCTACGAAAAGCGGGTTGATGATGGAGAATATTTTGATTAAAGCCTTTTCCAATGTGCGGCTTTCCTTGCGATCCCCCATGATCATGGATGGGCGGAAAATGTGCGTATGCAGCAAATCCTGCGCAATAACATCCCGTTCTGTTTCGCCTTTTGTTCTGATATAAAAAATGCCCGACCCGGCGTCCGGACCCACAGCCGAGACCAAAAAAACTGATTTCGCTCCACGTTCTTTTGCTATCCGGGCAGCCAAAACCGGATAATCGTGATCGACTTGATAGTATATTTTTTGATCAGGGGTGCTCTTTTTCGTAGTTCCAAGCGCAATAAAGACCTCATCGGCAACAATTTCGTCCTTTAAGGTGGGTAAAGCATGATAATCTCCTATCAGCATTTTCAGTTTTGCATGCGAAATATTCAAATTTTTGCGAACTACTATCGTAACCTGCGCGTAATCAGGATCATTCAGCAGCCCTTCCAGCAAATAACTGCCGACGAAACCGCTCGCACCAAACAGAATAGCCGTTTTTCCTTTTACATCAGTGCTCATGAATTTTTGGTTTTTTTTCAATTTAACAAATTACCAAACAAATCATGCCGAGAAATGAAACGGTTTCCGCTTGCGAAATTTGTCGGCGGTTTTTAGATTTGCAACCATGAGGATGACTCCAACACTCTAATATTGCTTCTCGCGTCGACCAGGACGTGCTCCCATTTTTTGACTGGGAAAACTTCATTGTGCATTTTATTAATTTCAAAAACCTGATCAGATCGAGGCTTAGCGCTTTGCTTTTGATCAAATTCTGAACAATGATATGGAAGTAATATTAGATAGTGAACAAATTGAAAATTTCGTAAATAAAGGCTTTGTATGCATTGAAAACGCTTTTTCCCGGGAAATTGCCGAAGCGGCGCGAGACATTCTCTGGGCGGATCTGGGCTTGGATCGCCATGATCCTGCGAGCTGGAAAAAGCCGGTTGTGCGGTTGGGCATGTATGCACAGACGCCCTTTGTCCAATCTGCAAATTCGCCCGTACTGCATCGTGCTTATGATCAGCTGGTCGGAGTAAATAATTGGCTCCCACCCGGCAGCATGGGTACTTTTCCGATCCGTTTTCCTTCGGATGAAGATCCGGGCGACGCCGGCTGGCATGTGGACGCGAGTTTCTCCGGCAAGGACCCCGCCAGTTTTTTTGACTGGCGCATTAATGTGCACTCCAAAGGGCGTGGTTTGCTGATGCTTTTCCTTTATTCGGAAGTAGGAACACATGATGCGCCAACGCGTATCCGCGTAGGGTCGCACCTGGATGTGGCGCGTCTGTTGCTTCCAAAGGGCGATGATGGGCTAAGCTTTATGGAAGTGGCTCACGAATTGGAAAGTTTTCCCGCTCGCGAAGAAGTCCTTGCGACTGGCAAAGCAGGAACGGTTTATCTCTGTCATCCATTCCTTGTACATGCAGCGCAGCCACATCGCGGCCAAAACCCAAAATTCATGGCTCAGCCGCCGTTATTGTTGCGAAATGAACTGCATATCCATGGTGAAAGTCCGGTAGAAAGGGCCATCCAGCTTGCCATTTCTTAATTCCAGATTATCAGGGGTGCCAGGATTCGAAAGTCTCGGCACTCCTGACATAGGGCTGTCGCAAGGCTGTTTTATATTTGTGAGGAAATAAAATTTAACCAAAACAACAAACGAACATACATTCAGCTAAGCTCATTTTATACCATGGAAACTAAAAATGATATTAAGGCCGTTTATGCGCCCAGCCGGAAAGAATGGCGTGCTTGGTTTGTCGAAAACAGCCAGACGGAAAAATCCGTCTGGCTGATCATTTACCATAAAAATAGTGCAACACCCAGCGTATATTACCCGGAGTCCATCGAAGAAGCTCTTTGTTTTGGCTGGATTGATTCGAAGTCGATTAAGCGCGACGCAGAAAGCAGTTACCTGATGTTCACCCCGCGAAAGGCGACCGGTAAATGGAGCGCAGTTAATAAGGAGCGGGTCGAGCGGTTAACGGCGGCTGGCCTAATGACTCCCCAGGGTCAGGCGTTCATCGATCTTGCCAAAGAAAGCGGAACCTGGGATGCATTGGTGGATGCAGAAAACGCCGTAATACCGCCGGATTTACAAGCGCTACTCAACGAAAACGAGGTGGCCCTCAAAAATTTTACGGCTTTCCCGCCCTCCGCAAAACGCCTGATACTGACCTGGATATCGGATGCAAAAAGGCCTGAAACCCGTCAGCAACGCGTCACATTAACCGCTCAAAAGGCAGCGGATAATATCCGGGCGAAGATTCAGTAAATTTTTAACTTTCTGAAAATCAATACATTACTATAAGTTATTTTGAGTAACATCATACAAATATTGGAATGTTGCAAATTATCGTGGAATAGCTATATTTGCGACATCAAGTGGCAAATGCCAATGAACACACTATTCAAAACTTGTCTGGACAATGCTTTTTAACTCTCTGAGTTTTGCCCTGTTTTTTCCTGTTGTTCTTTTTCTTTACTGGATTATTGCCCGAAACAGTTTAAGATTACAGAACATCATCCTGCTCATTTCAAGCTTGTATTTTTATGCTTGCTGGGATTACCGATTCGTTTTTCTGCTGATTTTTTCCATTGCTCTGGACTATTATACAGGGCTTAAAATGGGTAACTCAAAAAACCAGGCTACAAGAAAATTCTGGCTCGTTTTGAGCATCGCCATTAACCTTTCATTCCTGGGTGTTCTTAAATATTATAATTTCTTTGCAGAGTCATTCGCGGAAGGTCTTTCCTTGCTTGGCATGTCGGTTAATCCGCATACATTAAACCTGGTGTTGCCCGTAGGCATCTCGTTTTACACATTTCACGGTTTGTCTTATGTCATTGATATTTACAAGGAGAGAATCAAGCCAGAGAAAGACCTGATTGACTATGCCGTTTTTGTGAGTTTCTTCCCGCTTCTGGTCGCAGGTCCCATAGAGCGCGCAACGCATCTTTTGCCGCAGATTCAGAAGAAAAGGGTTTTTAGTTATGCACAAGCTTCCGACGGGTTAAGGCAAATACTCTGGGGGCTTTTCAAAAAAATCGTTATAGCCGACAATTGTGCCGAGCTTGCCAATCTGGCATTCAATAATCATGAAAGTTACGGAGGCAGCACATTGCTTTTAGGTGCTTTTTTCTTTGCCATGCAGATTTATGGTGATTTCTCCGGGTATTCGGATATTGCTTTGGGCGTTGCAAGGATCATGGGCATTGAATTATTACGCAATTTCTCTTACCCTTATTTTTCCAGGGACATTGCCGAATTCTGGCGGCGCTGGCACATTTCACTTTCCTCATGGTTTAGAGACTACGTGTATTTTCCGTTGGGAGGAAGCCGCGGCGGCACAGGGCTAAAAGTGCGAAACACATTCATCATCTTTTTGCTGAGCGGCTTCTGGCACGGCGCTAACTGGACATTTCTGGCCTGGGGTGCGCTTAATGCGATTTATTTCCTGCCATTGTTACTGTCCAAAAGCAACCGGGAAAATCTCGAGATCGTTGCCAAAGGACGTTTATTACCCACAGTTAGTGACGTATTCCACATGCTGATTACATTCACAATGACTGTTTTTGCATGGATCTTGTTCAGGGCAGAAAATATTAAGCATGCGTTCGAATATATCAGTGAAATTTTCTCCGCGAGTATATTTACAACGCCCGAGCTGGTTCGCAAGGACTTGCTGCTTTTAATTGCTGCTTTTTTCCTTGTCGAATGGCTGGGCCGGGAACACCCTTACGCCATAGCCCGATTTGGTTTTAACTGGCCCAAGCCGGTTAAATGGGGATTCTATTATTGTTTGGTGATTGCTATCTTCGTTTTCACCGGCAAACAGCAACAGTTCATTTATTTTCAATTCTAGATGGGAAAGTTCTTATTCAAATTTGTCATTTTCCTATCGGCTGGATTTGTCCTGGGTGAAATTGTGGTAAGGGCTTGGCATATCACAAGTGAAGTTCCCAAGCGTTATTTGGATGCAAATAATATTCAGCGATATAGTCCCAAACAGCAAGGTTACTGGAAAGGTGGTAACCATAGCTGGGCAACAAATAATCTTGGCTGGACGGGCACTTTGCCGAAAAGTTATGAAAATCTGGTTACGGTTATCGGTGATTCATTTATCGAAAATTTCATGAATCCCACCGAGTGTCATCAGGATCTGCTACTCAAAGCCCGGGTTCCGGAGATGAATTTTGTGGAAGCAGCGCGATCCGGCGTCTCGTTTATTGAAGCAATGGAAATTGCAAACAGTATGGACTCATTAAAGCCAAAGCTTCATCTGATATATGTAAATCCGACCGACTTTACCGAAAGTGTGCGGGAGATCAAGGTCCACTCCGATATTACACAGGTGGACCTGACAAACAAAAAAATTGTTCCAGGCATAATGAAATCGGCGAGGTTGAAGTCAATGCTGTACAATGTCAAATTCGCCTATTACCTGTTTCAAAGATTTCCGCTAACCGATATCAAGTTCAATATGGTTGCACACGCTCCCGCCAAAACGGCCCGGCAACCTGATCACTCCAATCACATAAAAATGCTCATGCAGTTCGTGAAGGAAAAATATAATGTCCAAAATAAAATTATCGTCTTTCACCCTAAGCTTCCGGATGCATTGAAACAGGAAGTCCAGGCCGCCGGATTTAAAACGATCTCGCTGAATTCCGAAGGAAAAGGGGAATGGACTTTTGTTTATGATCATCACTGGACGTGTTACGGGCACAAGCAAGCAGCCGATCAAGTGGCTCTTTACTTACAAAAACGGCTGCGATCCAACCCGTTGTAGAACGATCAAACCCAGAAAGTTTTCGGTGGATATAGTTAGAACAGCGCCCCATAATACGGCTGCAATTTCTCCGGGGTTGGCTCATCGTCAAGCATATCGATGAGGTCTATTTCAATGTTGCGTACAATGGTGCCAATGGGAATGTCATTCAAAAGTCCTTCAAACGGGTTTTCGCTGATGTCACCCACGTATTCCATGAACATAAAAACCCACGAAACGACCATATTGAACGGGATAAGCAGGAACATATACCGCTCGCCCAGTTCTACAAACTGCGGCAGCAAACCAAAAGGCAGCAAAGTCATAAAAACGAAAATAAACAGATTTGACGTTGTGGCATACTGGCGTGGAAAGGGTGTATTTTTGATCCGCTCGCTTTTTCCCTGTTCGTCGTAGAGGCTTGAAATGAGGTTTTGGAGCGCAACGTGCTGGTAAGCATCCACCCTGCCCGCTTTTCTGAGTCTCGACAAATGTTGCGATTGTTTATCCAGAATTTGTGTAGAGAGATTTTTCTTACCTTTCAGCGCATTGTGCTCATTGGCAAGAAGATACTTTTCTATTTCGAGCTCGCAGGGCGTCTGCGATTTATGCAGCGCGTCCCGCTGACGCTTGCTTGCCCGGTCTTTATGTTCCCAGGCCGTGCGTTGCGCCATGGCATTTTTTAATGCATATAGCCATGCAATGTGTCTGTAAACCATAATCCTAATATCGTCGTCTGCATCTACAAATTCCTTCTGATCATGGGAAGCAAAAGCCCTTAGTGCTGCTCCAAAAGACCGGCTATGGTTCGTAATGCTGCCCCAGATCTTACGTGCTTCCCAGCTTCTGTCATAGGACTGATTGTTTTTGAAACCAACAAAAAAAGCAGTTGCCGTACCAATCAGGGACACGGGCAACCAGGGAATAGCAACCCAGCCCCAGCCCAGATAGGTGTAAACAAAAATAGCCATGGAACCGGTAAAGAGGGAAAACAGCACCATTCGCCACGAGTAATAATAGACGATGAGCGGAGACAGATAACGATTTACGTACATATTATGCGTTCGACATTGACGGTGAGTGATTG
This sequence comes from Dyadobacter fanqingshengii, assembly GCF_023822005.2. GTDB lineage: Bacteria > Bacteroidota > Bacteroidia > Cytophagales > Spirosomataceae > Dyadobacter > Dyadobacter fanqingshengii. The sequence goes on along the minus strand of NZ_CP098806.1, from coordinate 1,157,686 downwards.
CGATAAAAATACATTTTTTCACCGAAAAACCCGTCGTTATCACTCAATTCGGGACCTTTTGCTGAAATACGATTACTTTATTGTCAACCGGCTTCAACGATTTGAAATAATAATAAAGCGCTTTCAGATCATTGTCAGTGAGTGTCTGGAATGATTTCCATGGCATGGGCGTCTGCGGATAAACAGCGCCGGTCCTGAATCTTTGTACAAAATCACCCGGCCGCCAGTTTACAATCGCCCCAGTTGTCGCGTGCGGCGTGAGATTAGGTGTTGTAAATGTGCCGTCAGAAACGGAAATCTGGTAACCTCCTGCAAACTTGCTCCCGGAAAATTCGCCGGTATTTTTGTCGCGGCGAGTATGACAGCCTACGCAATTGCCTACCGAAGTGGCGAGATAATTGCCATACTCGGCTGTTGTATCCGGTTGCAAAGATGCTCTCGGTGCCGGGTCGGAGAAAACGGGTTTAAGCACAAAACGGACGACTGCCTTCCCGATCACATTGATGCTATTTTCCTTCACCTTATTCCTCACGGGACGTGTTGTACGCAGATATGAGATACCCGCTTGAATGTCATCATCGCTCATACCATTGTAGCTCATGAACGGAACGAGCGCCGTTTTATCATGTCGCACAGAATAGCGGATTGCCTGAGCGAGCATTTCATCGCTAAAAGCGCCGATTCCCGTTGCGGTGTCAGAGGTAATGTTGGGCGAGTATAGCACGCCAAAGGGCAGTTTGAATTCTTTGCCACCAATCATTCCGACCTTCGAGCCGGATTGCAAATTGGTTTCCCCATCCGGCGCATGGCAGTTCCAGCAATGCCCGGGCCCCATTACCAGATATTTTCCCCGTGCAATGACCGACGAATCCTTGCTAGCCCGGATGCCTGTCTCGGGAACGTCAAATTCCTTTTTATAACTGATCTGAACATAAATTAGAAAAACGCTTACAATGACGGCGATCGCGCCCAGGATTCTGGAAACGGATTTCAATACTTTTTTCATGGCTTTGATTTGTTCTTGAATACAGGAACAAAACAACTGCATTGCGATGACAGAAGGGCTAATCTTTTGCGCCAATAAAATGACATTTCACGCCAATTTCGGCAGCGGTTATGGCTTTATCCCAACGTGCGCTTTTTCTGGACGGGACTGGTTTGGGTCCAGTTTTTAAATGCCCGGTGGAAGGCACTTGCTTCTGTGTAACCCAACACTTCGGAGATGGCGTGAACGGTCGCGTCCGTGTTTTTCAACAGGTTGAACGCCAGTTCCTGCTTGATACTGGCTCCAAGGGAACGGTAACTTTCATTTTCCTGCTGCAATCGCCGCTGCAAAGACCTTTCACTAAGGTTCATATGGGCTGCTATGATTTCCAGAGAAGGAGTTTTTCCATAAAAATCCTGAATAATCACCTTCTTCACCTGATCTGCAAAGCTGCCCCGGGCGCCTGTTCCGGCGCTTTTATTTTTGAGGATCTCCGCAAAGGACATATACAACGATTCGTCGTAGCTGATCAGCAGCATGTCAGCGACCTCTTTCGAAAAAATCAGTTTGTTTTGCTCTCCTTCAAAATGCACAGGGCAGTGGAAAATCCGTTCGTACTCCGCTTTTGAAACCGGCGTTTTATAAGCCAGTGCGGCCCGCAACGGATACACTTTTTGCCCGGTAAAAATATAAATGTAGCTAAGCGCTCCGCTTATCGCCGTTTCCAAAGCTTGGCGGGCAGTTTCCGGTGACACTTGCAGCCACATTGGATTGATTGAAAAAGTGAGCTCACATTCTTTACCCACAGCATAATTGTAAGAGATCCATCCCGAAATAGTCTGTTGGTAAGTGATGATTTCGGTAAATGCTTCGCCGACGGTCCGGCAACTCTGCATCAGATAACCCAATAACCCAAGGACACACGGCTTGTTTTCGAGACCCATGTGTAAGCCAAATGCGTGATCGCCCGTAGAAGCCATCACCTCGGTCCAAAGATCCATCACGGGTTTCACGCCTTCTATTTTCCGGTCACCATCATGAAGATCAGAAGGATTTATGCCCAGCGCAGCGCATAATTTATTGAGGTTACCGCCCTTTGCGGTAGCCGCATAAATGATGTTTCTTAAAACGCGAACGGTTCCGTACATGCGGATGTGAACACAATAAAATGCTTGAATATGATTGCCTTGAAAGCGAAGAGCAATTTCGCATTAAAAAGTGTAAAAGCCTCAGCGAGCTATTGAATGGCAGGATCGCCAATCATTTTTGCGACGTTTACCTCCGGACATCCCTGGGCAAGACGCCGAATTTACGTTTAAATGCAGCCGTAAAATGTTGCGGGTTTTTATAACCTGCAATGGCGGCCACCTCGGAAATTGACATGTTTCCGCCATCCAGAATGAGCCTGCGCGCATCTTCCAGCCGCTGGTCGGACAGGTAACCGAAAACGGTGTTGCCGAATAGTTCCTTGAAACCCGCCTGCAATTTGGTCCTGTTAATGCCTGCGATTTTGGCGAGCTCTTCTATTGAAAATGGAATTTGCCGGTTGGCAAGCAACAGAATCCTGATCTCGTGCAGCTTTTCAATGTCGCCTTGCCTTAACGTTGTTTTCTTGTGTTGTTTAAGTTTGGCCTGATCAATCTGCTGCGCGAGCGATTCAATCGCTTGGATCATTTCCTGGGGAAGTTCAATTTCAACGCTGAATGTCTCTGACTTTAATACAACTTTCATCAAATTCCTGTTTTTCGCGGCATTAAAACTGCATATGGCGTTAACGCTGGGCTGGCCCGAAGGTTACCTTTGTTACTATTTTTAAGCAGTCTAATTAAGCAAAACTAAATAGAATTGAGACGTTTTTACATTCTTTTGCCTTTTTTTCTTCTTCTACACATTAGTACGACGATAAATGTCTGTGCACAAGGAACGTATAACTTAAAGGGGACAATCAGGGATAACAGCGGCCCAATCTTCGGCGCATCGGTTCAGGTTGTTGAAATAAATAAAAACACGATCACGGACAGCGAAGGAAGGTTTGAAATCACGAATGTCGCAAAGGGGACATACACGCTGCTCCTGCAACACATGGGTTACAAGCAGTTAAAAACGACGGTCACTGCTTCCGGCCAAACCAAAGAAGCCGTTTTTATCCTGGAAGAAGACCATACACAACTGTCAGAAGTGCAGGTGAATGGCAGAACGGAAACGCAACAAGCAAAATTACAACCGATTAAAGTTGAGGTGATTAACACAAAAGCGATTCAGGAACAACCGTCTACGCTCGTGGAATTAATGAACCGCTCCGCGGGGATCAGGATCCGGCAAACGGGCGGACTGGGTTCCAATGCGGGATTAATGATGAATGGTTTCCAGGATCGGGCGATTAAGAACTTCAAAGATGGCATTCCAATGGACTATCTGGGAGCAGGCTACAACATTTCGCTTGTGCCCGTCAACATGCTGGAACGCGTAGAGGTTTACAAGGGCGTTCTACCCACCGGCCTGGGAGCGGATGCATTGGGCGGTGCAGTGAATATGGTTACCAAAAAATCGCTTTATCGCTATGCGGAAGCGTCCTACGAATTTGCCTCGTTCAACACCCACCGGGCATCTGTAAACGCATTGTATAGCGACACGACCCGCCATTTTTTTATCGGGACCGATGCATTTGTTAATCGATCGGACAATGATTATAAGGTTGACGTAATCGTGACCGATCAGGAAACTGCGGCGCGAAGCCCGGCAACCGTGCGTCTGTTTCACAATAAATTTGCCAATTACTATGCAGAAGCTTACGGAGGCTTGACGAACCTGAAATGGGTGGACGAGCTGCGTTTGGGGATAACCTGGTTCCATATCAACCGGCAAAATCAGTATGGCTCAACCATGTCGCAACCTTTCGGGGCGTCCGTCAGCAGGCAATATTCGGTGATCCCGACGCTTCGTTATCGCAAGCAATTTGGCAAGCTGGGCATTGACCAGTTTCTCACAACAAGCAACATTCACACAGCACAAGTAGACACATTAAGAGGCACTTACGATTGGTATGGCCACTTTATACCAAGCCCATCGCGGAGAGGAGAAATCTCTATGCGCGGCAGTTTGTCCGACATTACATTCTCCTATTTTACGTCCCGGACGCACCTGGGTTACCAGATCGGGGAGCGACATTTAGCAGAAATTAATGTGGTTTCGACGAACATTGGCCGGAAAGGGAGCGATCCTCTTGGCCTCACCTTGCCGGAAACAGGCCAGGATATCCTCTCACTGCCTGCGAAATATTACAAAATCATCGGGGCCGCCGGGATACAGTCGGTTTTTTTGAATGATAAGCTAATCAATAATCTCATTGCCAAATTCTTCCATTACAACACGTCAACGATAAATGTCGACATCTACGGAACGGCTCTGGGCCAGCACCGGACTACGTCCGAAAACAGCTTTGGAATTGCCGAAGCATTGAAATTTGCATTGACCGCCAACACGTTTTTCAGGGTTTCGGCAGAAGCAGCGACCCGGTTGCCCGAGCAGGATGAAATGTTTGGCGACGGCAATTTTCACCGCTCCAACTTCCTGTTGAAACCCGAAAAAAGCACCAATGTCAATCTGGGTTTCCGAACCGAAAGAAGTGGCGCGTATGCCCTTGAAGTGAATTCATTTTACCGCATTACCCGCGACCTGATCCTGAAAGTCCCTATCGACTTTTTGTATACCCAAAACCAAAATGTGGAGAATGTGAAAGGCCTGGGTTTCGAAACCGACCTGAGCGTAACGCTAAACCGCTGGCTGCGTGCAAATGGCAATTTCACGTATCAGGACTTCCGCATTTTCGATACGGGCAATCGTCTGAAAGAAAAGGCGCGGCTGCGGAATACGCCTTACTTTTTTGCAAATCTGGCGCTTAACAGCACATGGAACAACATTGGTGGCCGCGGAAAGCTCAACCTCTATTATTACTACACTTTTGTAAGAGAATATTATCTGGATTATGTGCCCCAATCGCTTGAACCGGATGGTTTTCTCGGGCTTTGGGGCAAAGCCAAATTTGACGCACCCAACATTATCCCAAACCAGGGGCTCCACGCCGCCGGCTTCACCTACAACCCGGCCGGAGAGCGCTTTTCCATTGGCTTTCAGGCTAAAAACATCCTTAATGCTCACGTTTATGACAATTTCCGCATTCAGAATGCGGGCCGCAGCTTGCATCTTAAACTGAATTATACCCTCAAATAATTTTCCATTTCTCTAAAACCAAATTTATGAAAACCCATCTATCCAAGATCATTTTTTACGTTTTCGCCGCGGTCGTTTTCATCGGCTGTTCTTCCAGTGACGATACAGATACGCCTACGCCGAGCGAAAAGGAAAAGTTTGTATTAATGACCACCACATCGCGCTTTGATGCGGGATTTCTGACACCCGTCGATGGGCTTCCTTCTGGCAGCATCCAGAATAACAACCCCAGGACATTGCAGCTTTCGAGCGCATTTGGTTTCCGGACGTTTGGGAAATGGCTTTTCAATCGCTCCAATGCAGCTGGGGACGTGGGCTTGCAGAAATACTCTGTCAGTGCAGATGGTAGCCTGAAAGACGAAGGCTTTATCGCGGGTTCCACGCAGTATCTGGTTGTGAATGAGACATCTGGCTTTTATCTTGATCCAACACGCGGCACTTTAAAATTGCAAAAATTCAACCCTTCTACCATGCTGCGCACGGGCGAGATCGATCTTTCGAGCTTAAAAAAAGCAGGTGTTGAATACCAGTCGGTGGGCCAGCATACAATGGCTGCCAAAGAAGGTAAATTATATGTTGGGATCACATATGGAACCACAGCATTAGGCGGTTACGGCGACGATCTTTATAACACGGTCGAATTTGCTGTGCTTGACATTGCTACTGATAAATATGAAAAAACGATCAAATATGATGGTTTGCGGAGCATTGGCTGGGGTTCTTCGGGAAATAAAATGTGGTCCGTCGGCGATGATGGCGCATTATATCTGTATGCCACCGGTTTAGGAAAAATGCAGTTTGTAAACCCCACCATCATTCGTATCAAAAAAGGGGAAACAGATTTTGACACAACCTGGAAATTCACGACCCAGAATATCAGAGCCGGTAATTCCATTGCAACCGCATTGATCAAAGGTGGTAAGCTTTACTTCGAATTGGCCTCCACGCCTTTGAAGCCGGATTATTCCAACCTTACTGCGAGTATTTTTGAATATTATACTTATGACATGACCACGCAGCAAGTGACCAAAATCGAGGGCATGCCGCTGCATGACTATGCTTATGCGAACGAGCAGGCGATTACAGAAATTGATGGTAAAGTTTACCTGTGGGTGCGAAACGGGACAGTGACCAATTCAGGAAACACCACGGTAACCACTGTAAATGAAGACGGTTATTATGTTGTAGACGGCAACAAAGCAACTTCCGCGTTCAAAGTTGCGCACGATGGCTCGATCCAGGGCTTTGCAAAACTGGCTGACTAACAAGCATTTCAAACGGGTTAAACCTATCAAATCATGAGCTCCGTAAAATCTGTAAAAACCTGGTTCCAAATCCACAAATGGACCAGCCTCATCTGTACGCTTTTTCTATTAATGCTGTGCCTCACAGGGCTTCCGCTGATCTTTCATGAGGAGATTGAAGAGCTCGAAGGAAAACCCAAACTCGCCAAAGAACTTCCCGCAGGCACAAAGGCTGCGGGCCTGGACAAGTTGGAAACGGCTGCATTGGCTGCATTTCCCAAAAAAGTGGTCCGCTACATTTATTGGGATGAGCATGAGCCTAATACAACGACTTTCAGTTTGTCGGATTCCATCAATGCGGCACCGGACAATTTTACGACCGTGATAGTGGATGACCGCACTGCCGAAGTTCTGGAAGCGCCTAACTTGCAGGAAGGTTTCATGTACATCATGCTGCAAATGCACATTGATATGTTCATGGGAATTGGCGGAAAATTATTTCTTGGGCTTATGGGGCTGCTTTTTGTGGCCGCGATTATTTCAGGAATGATGCTTTACAGTCCTATTATGAAGCGTTTCAACTTCGGAATGGTGCGCACCGAAAAATCCACAAGACTGAAATGGCTCGATCTTCATAACCTGCTTGGCGTTGTCACCATCGTTTGGGGGACGGTTGTGGGACTTACAGGCGTCATTAATACAATGTCGGAAGTTGTGCTGGGCTTATGGCAAGTGGGGCAGCTTTCGGAAATGACTGCGCCTTACAAAAATGCGCAGCCACTGACTGGAAAACTCAGCTCACTGGATGGCGCTATGGCCGTTGCCGAAAAGGCAGCGCCCGAAATGGAGCCCTCGCTTGTCGCCTACCCGGGCACGCCTTTCACCAGCAAACACCATTATGCCGTATTTATGAAGGGAAATACGCCGTTGACCAAACGCATCATTAAGCCCGCACTCGTGGACGCCAAAACCGGCAGCCTCACTGACATGCGCGACATGCCCTGGTATGTAAACACACTTTTTGTTTCCCAGCCGCTTCACTTCGGAGATTATGGCGGATTGCCATTGAAGATTATCTGGGCGCTTTTTGATATCGCCACCATCGTCATTCTTGGCAGCGGTTTGTATTTATGGTTTGCCAGAAACAAAGCCAATAAGGCACATCTTAACCGGCTGAACAAACGGGATTTCGAAAGTCTGACCGTTCTGGCTGAAAAAGAAAACTAAAACAACCAGATCCATTCAATCTCAGACATTATGGAAAGCACTTTTTGGAAAGTTTGGCGGGCACCGCTCATTATAGGCCTGTTTTCAATGATCGGATTGTTATCAGCATTAACCGGGGATGATCTCTGGGACGTCCTTTCATGGCTGACATTGGGAATTCCCGTACTGATCATGATCAGATTTATTCCCTGGCGTAAAAAGCAGGTTAAGCAACGAATAAGGTAATTGTTGGGTATGATCGGCAGGGTCTATCGCTTTTGTTGTTATGAAAAAGATCTTCGCCTGTTTGTTTCTCCTTGCCGCTGTTTCTGGATTCGCTCAGCAAAGCGCGCCTCACGCGCAGCAGGCAACGAATGCTATCCAGTCGATCAGGAAAGCACATCCTCGCTTGCTTTTGCTGAAAGGGGAAGAGCAGATTTTGGTAAACCAAATAAAAAAACACGCGGAATGGGGCAATGTGCATGCCCAAATCCTGGGAGAATGCGATAAGTTGTTGGGCCTGCCTCCCGTGGAACGGATCAAAATCGGGCGACGCTTGCTGGACAAATCTAGGGAATGTTTGCGCCGCGTTTTCATGCTTTCCTATGCATACCGGACCACCAAAGAGGACAAATATCTGAAACGGGCAGAAAAAGAATTGCTGGCCGTGGCCGCTTTCGAGGACTGGAATCCAACTCATTTCCTTGACGTCGCCGAAATGACCATGGCCGTTGCAATCGGTTATGACTGGCTTTTTGATCAGTTATCGGCTGAAAGTAGAAAGATCATTAAAGACGCGATCCTGAAAAAAGGCATCGAACCTTCGCTGGATAGCAAATACAATTATTTCGTTACGGCTGAGCATAACTGGAACCAGGTTTGTAACGCCGGAATTTCATTTGGTGCCCTGGCCATTGCCGAGGACGAGCCTGCTTTGGCCAATCAGATCATTAAACGGGCCGTGGAATCCGTCCCGCGTGCCATGATCAAATCATATAAACCGGACGGCGCTTATCCGGAGGGATTTAGTTACTGGGGTTACGGAACGAGTTTCAATGTGCTGCTGATCAGTGCAATGCAAAAAGCATTAGGAACTGATTTTGGTTTATCCCAAAGTCCGGGATTCCTGAAAACGGCCGGATTTCTCGAAAATCTCATCGGGCCAACCGGGATGGCGCACAACTGGGGCGATAGCGGATTGCGGGAAGGGCTCAACCCAACATTGTTCTGGTTTGCCGAAAAAAACAAAAAACCTTCCTTATTATGGAGCCAGAAAAAACTGCTGGCAGGAACCTCCGATGAATTTCTGCGCAACCGCATCATTCCCGCGTTGCTTGTGTGGGGCGTCAAAACGGATCTGGATGCAATTAAGCCGCCGACAAAAAAGGTTTGGGTTGGCCAGGGTCCGTCGCCGGTTGCCATGATGCGCACCTCATGGACAGACCAGAATGCGATTTTCGTAGGCTTCAAAGCTGGCTCACCGGCTGTAAACCACGCTCATATGGATGTTGGATCTTTTGTTCTCGACGCGCAGGGCGAGCGCTGGGCGATGGATTTTGGCATGCAGGATTACAACTCGCTCGAAGCAAAAGGTGTTGATCTCTGGAATGCAGCACAAAATTCACAGCGCTGGCAGGTTTTCAGACTTAATAATTTCGCTCACAGCACATTAATCTTCAATAGCCAGCTTCAAAACGCAAAAGGTTATGCCCAAATAGACACCTGGTCGGATCAGGGCGATCAGCTGGCTGCGATTTCCGATCTTTCTCAGGTTTATGAAAATCAGGTCAAATCGGTGAAACGCGGCATCTCCATCATCCAGGAAAAGTTTGTGCTTGTGCGCGACGAGATCGCCACTTTGGAAAAACCGGTTACTATGCGCTGGAACTTGCTCACGGCTGCAAATGCGCGAATTATAGATGAAAAAACGGTTGAGCTATCCCAAAATGGCAAGAAAATGTTCCTGATTTTTGATACCAATGCCAAAATCAACATTCAAACCTGGTCAACCGAGCCGCCGCACGACTACGATACGCCTAACCCCAATACCCAGTTCATTGGCTTCGAGACGACCATTCCTGCCAATTCCGAGGCAAGCTTCAATGCTTATTTTTCTACATCAACAGATGCTCCCGCCACGAAGCCACTGGCTGACTGGCCCGGAAAATTGAAATAAGTGGTTGTAATTCTATCCCCGTTTGCATAAGTTAGAGTTCGATTTTCCTTTCTGCCTATCTCGTCATTTTCCGCCGATACCATTTGAACGATTTATCAGACATAGCTTTAATGAATCTTTTGAAAGATGGGGATGACAGAAACGCCTTCAACGAGCTGTATGTGCGCTATTGGAAGGTTATTTATGACATAGGTTATAAAAAACTGCATAATGCTTCCCTTGCGGAAGATCTCGTTCACGATCTTTTTGTCGATATCTGGAACAAGCGGCAGGAAATAACGATTCACAGCACATTCATCGGCTATCTCCATACCATGCTGATTAACCGGCTTATTGATCAGAACCGGAAAGAGGCGTTTCGTTTACGCGTGCAGCAAGACATTTTGGAGCGAACCCCAGTGAATGAAAACCAGTTTTTCGATGCTGTCGCGTCCGATGATATTGAAAAGCAATTGATGGCGGAAGTTGAAAATCTACCGGCTGATATGAAAACGATATTTTTGCTGAGCCGGCGCGAGCATTTGTCTACCATTGAAATCGCGCAAAAATTATCTTTATCTCCCCAAACAGTCAAAAACCAGATCAGCAACGCCATCCGGCGGCTCCGGCTGAAAGAATTGCATTTGTAAAAATTTGAAAAAATTTCGGCAGGCATAGTACCACTGCACTTTCCATCCGTCATGTCATTGTAAGCACCAATTGGGATCCATTATTATAGGATCAACAAAAAATCGCACTCAATGGACATTAACGACCTCTATAAAAGTTTGGGACTGGAACCACCTTCGGACAATGAAAATAACCACGAACCGAAAGGCGACAACATTAAAGCTAGGATTGATCGAACCTTAAATTTTGACAAGAACCGAAACCTATTTTTGCGTAAATGGTATGCTATTGCAGCCTCACTGGCCTTTATAATCCTCTCAGCAGCAGGAATTTACCAATATAGTATTCACAATTCCAGTTATGGGGACATGATCACCATTACAGCTCCCGCTGGCGGAACACGTGAAGTCACCCTGCCCGACGGCTCGCATGTGTGGCTGAATGCAGCCAGTGTTTTGAGATATCCGGCCAATTTCGGTGAAACCCGGGAAGTTTTTCTGGAAGAAGGAGAAGGTTTTTTTCAGGTTAAGCGCGATACAACGGCCCCCTTCACAGTTCACAGTTCCCACCTCGACACCCGGGTGCTTGGGACCTCATTCAGGGTGAAGGCTTACAAGGAATTATCCCACGAAATTGTGACGGTTGTGAGCGGAAAAGTGGCCGTTTCCAGGGGTGCTGAGCCGCTTGCGCTTTTGGAAAAAGACCAGGAAGTGATTTTTGATAAAAACAGTGGAAACGAAAGAGAAATGCTGGTGGAAGCGACCGAATCGGTTGACTGGAAATCGGGAAATGTGATATTAAAGTCAGTGCGCTTTGAAGATTTGATATTAGCTGTGGAAAATGCCTATCAGGTGAGCATTCACTTTGATAGGCAAAAATTTAAAGAATGCGAGAACAGCATTCGGTTTAGTACCCATCAGAGCCTCGAAAGTGTGATGGACCTTATCAGTGACATTCAGGGAATTCGCTACGAAATAAAGGGGAAGGAGGTGATCGTAAGCGGAGAGGGCTGTCAGTAACATAAATGCTGGACCTGCGCCAACAGGCCCAGCACAATAAATACAAATCCGGGGGGCTGATTTTGACGGATCTACACCCCGGCTTTTGCCGTGTTTAATAAGTGTTTACTAAACCTAGGTAATTTATGAAAAGAAGAACTACTAAACTAATCAGAGTCATGAGGGCCGGATTGATCGCGTTTGGGGTGTTGGTTACTACGGCGGGGACTTTGCTGGCGGAAAATGGTTACAGCCAGCGTCTCATGAGCAAAAAAGTCACGATCAGTTTCAGTGATGTTTCGCTCGAAAAAGCCATTGAAAAGATCAGTAAAGCAAGTCGGATTGACTTTTCTTACAATAATAAAGAAGTCAGAAAAATAAAGGTCCATAGCAGTAACTTCCAGGAAACCAGCGTCAAAGAAGTGCTGGAATCGGTTTTGGCAGAAACCCCCTACTCTTTCCGGGAAACGGAAGAAAGCATTGTGGTCTACAAAACCAAGGACCAGCCCGAAGCATTGGAAACCCTCACAAACCGGCCCCTAACTTCCGGGCAAGCGCCTTCGGTTCAAATAACAAAGGACATTCTCGTTAAAGGACAGGTTACCGATTCAGAAAACAGTCCGCTGCCTGGCGTAAGCGTGCTCGTGAAGGGTACATCGGAAGGATCGCTAACGGATGAGGAGGGTAATTTCAAGATCCGTGTAGACTCAGAATCAGATGTCTTGATCTTCTCTTACATTGGTTTTCAAACCAGGGAAGTGCCTGTCGGAAATAATACCAGTCTGACAATAGCATTAAAAGAAGACACAAAAAGCCTTAGTGAAGTGGTTGTGGTCGGTTATGGAACTCAGAAAAAAGCCAACTTAACGGGCGCGGTCAGCACGGTGGATGTGGACAAAACCATGCAATCCAGACCTGTAACAGACGTGGGCCGTGCATTGCAAGGCGCAGTTCCGGGGTTGACCATTACGACGACCACGGGTGATCTGGGCAGCAGCCCGCAGATCCGTCTTCGCGGAATGGTGGGTTCACTGAATGCAGGCAATGGCGCTCAGCCGCTTATTTTGTTGGATAATGTAGAAATACAGAGCCTTTTACTCGTTAATCCGGACGACATTCAATCCATTTCCGTACTCAAAGATGCCGCTTCGACATCCATTTACGGAAGTCGTGCAGCCTGGGGCGTAATTTTAATCACGTCAAAATCAGGCAAGAAAAATACACGAAATCAAATCTCTTACTCTGCAAACTTTTCACAAAGCACGCCTACGAACACGCCCAAACTCGCTCCCGCGGCGGATGGACCGGAATATGCATTGCTGGCTGCAAAACGCAACAATCCATCGGCAACCACATTTGGAACCGTAGGAATGTATTTCACAGACGAAAGCATTCAGAAAATCCGGGATTGGGAAACGCAATATGGCGGCCAGGATCTAGGTAATGAGATGGTGCTGGGCCGTGATTTTGAGATCAAGGACGGTCGGCTTTATTTCTATCGCCCCTGGGACGCGGGCGACATGTATATGCGCAAATGGGCGCCGCAAAGCAATCATAATCTGGGTTTTACAGGTGGAAATGACAAAACCAGCTACAATGTAAGTCTGGGCTATATGGGCCAGGAAGGCGTTTTGAAGGAAAAAACAGATCTTTTCAAACGTTATAGCGGCACATTCAGCATTAATTCTGATTTGAACAAATGGTTCAGCCTGAATGCCAAGCTGTTACTCTCCAAAAACGTAGCAGAAAGTCCGTTCTCTTTTGGCGGAACCACTTATGATCCACTTTACTATTTGTATCGCTGGCATTCGGTTTACCCGTATGGCACTTACGAAGGCAAGCCCTTCCGAAATGTGGTAACTGAGGTTCAGCAGGCCAATATGATCAATTATTCTTCCAATTTTATCCGGGCAACGGTTGGTGGTCAGTTTAAGCTGGCGAAAGATTTTACCATTGATGCCAACTACACTTATTCCAACACCAACGATCACATCCGAGAAGTCGGCGGAACGGTTACGGCCTGGAACCAATGGAACGGTGTGCCTTTGAAATACGAACCCTACACCGCTGCCACTTACGACCGCGTCAAATACAACTCCAACTGGAATGAAATGCACACTTTCAAAGCATTTGCCACTTATTCCAAAGACGTAGAGAAGCATTCGCTTAAATTCCTGGCGGGGATGGACCTTGATTTGTTTAAAAGATGGGGCCAATCCTCCGAAAGACGCGGGTTGCTGGACCAAACCCATGGAGAGTTGCCACTGGCCACAGGCGATCAATATGTGGATGGTTTCAGAGGTCACTGGGCTACGCAGGGTTATTTCGGACGGATCAATTATACATTCAACGACAAGTTTTTATTTGAAGTGAATGGTCGTTATGATGGCTCGTCTTTCTTTCCCGACAATAGCCAGTGGGCGTTTTTCCCTTCTGTTTCAGCAGGATATGTGCTTACGGCCGAGCCATTTATGTCATTCAGCAAACCGGTTCTCGACAACTTGAAAATTCGCGGATCATGGGGATCGCTGGGAAATACGGATGTGGGCAGCACAACATTCCGTCCAACTATGGCATCTTCCGCTTCCAACTGGTGGATCGGGACGAGCAATATGGTTACCGTGGCGACGCCCTCGCTCGTGCCGCCTTCCCTCACCTGGGAGAAGATCAGCACGCTGGATTTAGGGCTGGATGCAAGCCTTTTTAACAACCGGCTGGCCGTTACCTACGACTGGTATCAACGCACCACCAGCGATATGATCACGGGCGGAATTGTGCTTCCGAGCAGCTTCGGGGCAACGCCTCCCCGACGGAATTATGGTCAAATGCAAACAACGGGTTGGGAAATCGCACTCGACTGGCGTCAAAGTATGGCCAGCGGCTTTAATTTCAGCGTGGGATTATCATTGTCTGATTTCAAAGAGAAGATTACCAAATTTGACGGAAATCTTGTCAACGGGAATTATAAAGGCAAAATACTGGGCGAGATCTGGGGTTACGAAACCGATCGCTTTTTCAGAAACGACGATTTTCAGCAAAACACAGATGGCTCGCTGATCACCGACGCTGCCGGACATTATATTCTGAAAGACGGCATTCCTAATCAGACCAAGCACGAGGCGGGCACATTCTTCTATGGTCCGGGTGACATTAAATACAAAGACCTGAATGGCGACGGGACAGTTTTCACCGGCAGCAGCAGCCTGGACGATCACGGTGATTTAAAGGTGATCGGAAATTCAACCCCGCGCTATCAATACGGCATCCGCCTCGGCGCCGATTGGAAGGGTTTTGACCTGAACCTGTTTATGCAAGGTGTAGGCAAGCGCGATCTATGGGCTTCCGGGTCTATTTTTATTCCTGGAAATAATCCTAATGATGCCATGTACGCGCATCAGATGGACTATTGGACGCCGGAACGGCAGGATGCTTTTTATCCTCGCCCGACAAACACCGGACAATCCAACAACACGCAGAATTTCCTGATCCAGGACAAATATCTGCTGGATATGTCTTACCTGAGAATGAAGAGTGTGAATTTTGGTTACCGGCTTCCAGCGCGACTGACCCAGAAAATCAAGATGCAGAACCTGCGGATTTATGTAAATGGAGAAAATCTGTTCGAATTTGACAACCTCGATATCCCGATCGACCCGGAAGTGGATTTCCGCAATTCAACCATCGATCGCGCTACTTTCGGGCGGGTTTATCCATATCGTCGAAGCGTTTCCATGGGTCTCCAACTTACATTCTAATTTTAAACACAGTATTTATGAAAAAGATATTTCTCATCCTTTCCATTTCACTGCTTGCTATAACCGGGTGTAAGGAAGATTTCCTAACCCGCGAGCCTCAGGATGCGCTCACGGATGACAGTTACTGGACCAATGAAAAGAATGTAAGAACCTTTGCCTGGGGATTTTATCCTAATTATTTCGCAGCTTATGGCTCCGGTTTTACATTCGGCAGATATTTTACGGGACAAACATTGAATGATGATTTTGCCCCTTTGAGCCCAACGCAGTTTATTAAAAACATCCCGGCAACTTCCACAACGTGGTCTTTTACGTGGGTCAGGAAGGCGAATCTTTTCCTGGACCGCATCCAGACCGTTCCTATGGAGCAGGAAGCCATTGCGCATTGGTCGGGGATTGCCCGGTTTTTCAGGGCAATGGAATATCATGATATGGTGCGGACTTACGGCGATGTGCCATTTTACGACAAAGCATTGGAAGAAACGGACGTTGCCGGACTTTACAAACCACGTCAGCCTCGGACAGAAGTAATGGACAAGGTGTTGGAAGATTTCCAGTTTGCAGCTGAAAATGTTCGTGCAGATGATGGTGAAAAGGGTTTAACGGTAAACAAATCGGTTGTCCTGGCTTTCATGTCGCGCGTGTTTTTGTTTGAAGGGACTTATCTCAAATATCATAACATTGATCAGGCGCGGGCGAAAACGTATCTGGAAGCTGCGAAGTGGGCTGCTAATGAAGTCATCAAGTCTGGCCGCTATTCAATTGCGGAAAATTACCGTTCGCTGTTTTCATCTATCACATTGGCTGGTTCCAAAGAGATGATGTTGTATCGAAAATATGAAACGGGTCAGCTTACGCACAGTTTGAACAGCTATAACAACAAGGAACCGCAGGCGGGCGCGTCCAAAAATGCGATTGAAAGTTATTTGTCAAAAGATGGATTGCCCATCGGTATTTCGCCCTTGTATTTGGGTGACAAAACCATCAAAAATGTAATGACTAACCGAGATCCGCGCATTACGTCCACATTTGTGGATGCCTTACGCGTAAGCAAATACGCGCCCAATGCAGCTTCGAGCGGTTATGCAACATTGAAATTCCTGAATGAGGAAACGAAGGAATTGCCCGAAGGAAGCGGTTCGCTGAACCAGACCGACGGCCCGGTGATCCGTTATGGCGAAGTCTTGATCAACTATGCCGAAGCTGCTGCCGAATTAGGCGCGATTGTTCAGGCGGATCTGGACCAGTCTGTCAATATGCTACGCGGACGTCCAGGTGTCGTTTTGCCGGCTTTACAGGTTTTAGGCGGCCTACCCGCTGTGAACGGAAAAGTGTACGACGATCCCAAACGCGACAAAACGGTCTCATCATTATTGTGGGAAATCCGTCGCGAACGCCGCGTGGAGCTAATGATGGAAGGTTTCAGATTAAATGACCTTACACGCTGGAAAAAAATGGAATATTCGGACACAAAAGCCAATGCGGACATTAACCGAGGCGCATGGATTAAGAAAGCGGACTATCCTGACACAGACGCAATCATTGAAGGCGGCGCAGCGGAGGGTTACATCATTCCCGCTTCCAAGCCTGAATCACAACGTTTATTTGAAAGCCCCAAAGTTTACCTGACCCCTATTCCACTGGATCAGATCAAGCTTTACCAGGATGCCGGATCACAACTAACACAAAATCCGGGCTGGGAATAATTAATTGATTATGAGATACTTTTCGGTTTGCCTGCTGCTGTTCATTGCCCCGTTTTGTTTTGGTCAAAATCAAAAATTCAAGTTTGCGTTTGTCAGCGACACGCACGTCGGCGGCTCTACGGGCGCAGAGGACCTCATGCGGACGGTTAAGGATATCAATGCTAATCCGGCACTTGATTTCGTGGTTATAACAGGAGACATTACCGAATTCGGTTCGGATGACGAGATTATGCTAGCGAAAGCGATTCTTGACAGTCTGCACAAACCTTGGCATGTCATCCCCGGCAATCACGATTCCAACTGGTCGGAAAGCGGGAGTAATAGCTTCAAAACCATCTTTGGCGCCGAATCCTTTTATTTTCTGCACAAAGGTTATGCATTTCTCGGAACAGCGTCGGGGCCCAATATGCGCATGGGCCCCGGCCAGGTTCCGAGGGAACATTTGGTGTGGCTCGACAGCACGCTCAACAAGTTGCCCGACCCAAAGATGCCCGTCATTTACCTCAATCATTATCCGCAAGATTCAGCGCTCAACAACTGGTACGACGCATTGGACAGACTGAAAAAGAACAATGTACAGCTCATCCTATGCGGCCACGGGCATAGCAACAAAGCATTCGATTTTGAAAAAATCCCGGGTGTCATGGGGCGTTCCAACCTCAGAGCAAAAGATGAAATCGGCGGCTACAACATTGTGACCATTATCGAAGGAAAAGCATCTTTTGAAATCAAAAGGCCTTTCTCCGACAGCCTCAAACAATGGAAGGAAGTGGCATTAAAAGATCATCAATTTTTCAAAAGCAACGAGCAATTTCACCGACCGTCCTATGCTGTTAACGACCAGTTCAAGAATGTAAAAATGCTATGGAACTATCAGGACGACAGCGACATAGGCTCTGGCGTTACCATGCACAACAAGATCATTTTGTGCTCCGATACAAAAGGCGCATTGTTTGCTTTGAACAAGAAAGGAAAGAAACTCTGGGAATACAAAACCAACGGCAAAATCTACTCCACACCCGCCGCATCGGGATCGAGCGTTGTCATCACTTCCAGCGACAAAAACATTTATTGCGTTGACATAAAAACGGGCAAACTCAAATGGAAATTCAGCGCTGAAAAACCAATTGTTGCAAATCCTGTCATTGCGGATGGTAAGGTGTTTACAGGTGGCTCTGACGGACATTTCCGGGCATTAGATCTGGAAACGGGCAAGTTAGTTTGGGATTTTAAGGATGTAAAAGGATTTGTGGTCACCAAACCATTGATTTACCAGGGAAAGATATTTTTCGGATGCTGGGCCAATGACTTCTATGCGCTTGACCTGAAAACGGGCGCATTGGTTTGGAAGTGGAACAACGGCGCTACGAACAGAATGTTCTCGCCAGCGGCCGTTTATCCCGTCGCTTCCGGTAACCGTGTTTTCATCGTAGCACCAGACCGGTTCATGACTGCCCTTCATGCAACTTCCGGCCAGGTGATCTGGCGCAAACAAATCCCAACCGTACGTGTGCGTGAATCCATCGGACTGTCGTCGGATAGCAGCCTGGTTTTCGTAAAAACAATGGACGGTGACATTTACGGCGTCTCCACCAAAGCCGATTCCATGGAATTAAGCTGGAAAGCCAAGTTGAAATTGCCCTACGAAATCTCCCCCACTGCATTGGTCGAAACCAACAACATCCTTTATGTCCCCACCAACTCCGGAATGGTCTGCGCCATTGACCGGAGCAGCGGTGAAACAATCTGGAAACACAAAATTTCCAACGGGCTGGTCAGCGGCATAACGCCTATTAGTAAACGCGAAGTGCTGGTTACGACGATGGATGGTAAAATTGCGTTGCTGAGCACTAAATAGGCTATCCATTTACTTCATGATGTATTATGCCTAATCTCAAAGTTTCTGAATTAATCTTCCATTGAAGAAAGCGGTATAGTTAGTGGTCGATAGTGTTGGGCTTGGATCGCCTGTCACTTGGCCACTCACTCCGGAAACAAACACGACATCCCCAGGCAATAGCTCACAATCCATCGTTACCATTCCCGTGTACTTCGATCTTGCGTCGTCGCGATAATTGTAACCAATAATTTCGCTGACCCCGTTTCTTTTCCGAACTAAATTAACCGATGGATGAAATGATAACCCATCATTTTGAAATTTCAAACTAGCTGCAAAGTGATAAATGCCATGTACAGGCGCTTGAAAACTATAAGAAGGTGCTCCAGAATATCCATCGCCCAGATTATAATTTTCATTTGAAAATTTGACTTGTTCGAAAGAGCCAAGGGCCCCGCTGCCTTCAACGCCGTTCACGGAAAAAGCAATAGTTTTTACGGCTGGTGCTTGCCAGGTTGCGTTGCCATTGGCATCAGATGTCAGAAGCTTTCCGACGCCGGCTGATAAACCAGGGCCTGCTATCTTCAATCTACCGTTTACGTGAAGTGCAATACCGTCCTTTAAACTGTATGCATATACACCTGTACCAGAACCAGAACTTTTTCCGATTACTCCTCTACCTAAGCTGGTTGAACCCCAAACTCCTGTTCGCTCTGTTGAAAAACCGTCAATGGCGGTTGAAGCAAAAGAATTACCTGTGTTCTCTAAGTGAAATAATGCACCATCATAACTGGCGGTCGCCGTATACGGTAATGTTAGACTGGCACCCAGCATTTGCCAAATTGGGTCGCTTTCCTTACCCATATTGTAATAAAATCCTTCCAAATTGAACGCATTGGATGGCTTATAAATCAGCAACCCGTTAGCCGGATTAGGTACTGCATTTTTATCCGACGCAGATTGCAATGCCACCGTCGGAATCAATATACCTTTGTAATTGCTTGAAACCTCGAGAACCGCGCTTGCATGCGGAGTTTTTGTGCCGATGCCAACGCTTTGTGCGGACACGTCATATCCAGCACAAATGAGGGATATTAACAGGATATGCTTTTTCATGATTCACAAACTATTTTTTGGAAATTTTTCCTGTGCTTAATGATCCATCTTTCAGCATTACAATGATTGTGTAAATACCTGATGGAAAATTCTTGAAATCGATCCGATTTTCGGAATTGTGCCCTATTGCAGAATTCGATTTATGGTAAACCGATTGCCCCTTTGCATTCACAATGGCAATGCTTCTGACTGAAGAAGAACCCTCCAATTCAATAGAAAGCCAATCAGAAACGGGATTAGGGAAAAACACTACTGACAGTTGACTTTTCCAAGTGGCATTCCTGATACGGCTAAATGCAAATGTTCCATCCTGGTCAACAATTCGCAATCTGTAAAAATTGCTCCCCGCTGACGGAGATTTATGAACATATGCGTAGCCATTCACCTCATTACTTTGTTGAACGGCTGCCACACGACCGATTGTTTGCCATTCCTTCCCATTTGCACTATGCTGAACTTCGAAGAAGTCACTGTTAGACTCATGGGAAGTGCTCCATGCCAAAACAATTTCGTTCTCCCGCACCAATGCTTCAAAGTCAATAAGCGTCACGGGCAGAATGTTACCGGAATTGGTAAGCGTCAGATATTGAATGTTTGTCCAATCTACATCTTCGGACACAAAGTTCTCTTGTGAATTGACCACACTCTTGTTTGTGGGCACTAAAAATTCACCATTCAGTCCAGCCTTGGTTAATTGAAGCAAGTTTTCGGAATTCATGTTCAACTCATTCTCATAATAGCTGATCAATATATTGCCTTTAAAGGCTATGGGATTTCCCATCGCATAAACCCGTTTGATACTCTCATTCGGATTGCCTGAAACCGGCTTTGTTGCGTACGAGATTTCATTGTTACTAAAACTGAATGGACCGGATGGTGTGATTGACAAGCCACTAACCGTTAAGGTCGTCTCAGGAGCAAGAAAGAAACCGTTGTCATTCACCGTGAATTGTGCTTGAACATCCAACTGAAATGACAATACAAACGTTAAAATGGTTATGCATTTAGCTCTCATTATAGCATTAAGTTTGGAAGCTGTGGGTCCTATAATTTTTGAATCATTCTTCCATTGAAGAAAGCCGCATAATCGGATGTGACAAGTTTTGCCTGTGGATCATTATCAACGTGTCCGTTACTGCCCTGGACAAAGATGATGTCTCCAGGAAACAACTCACACTCAATTGAAACCTGTGAAGTGTAACTAAATCTCACTTCCCCGGGATCGTCTTCTGCTAAAATTGTAGTGATGGAATTTCTTGTACGCATAATCTGCGTAATTGGGAAAAATTCCAGGTTAACATCTGAAGCATATTGTAGTAAGGCATCGAAATGATATATACCGTGGAAAGGTGCCGTGAAATTGTTTGTAAAAACAGCATTGTAACTGTTCCCGATGTCATAGTTCTCGGTTAAAAATTTGACCTTTTCCTGCGTCCCGATCGTTCCATCCCCTTTGACACCGGCCACTGAAAAAGCAACCGTCTCTACCACAGGTTCCTGCCAGGATGCATCACCGTCTGAATCGGATGTTAAAATCTTACCAACGCCAGGAGACTGTCCTGTTCCTGAAATTCTCAATTTGCCTGAAACGTCTAGCGCAAGTCCTGTTGAAGTATTAATAGCCTGAAATCCAGTCCCAGATCCAAAGGCTAGGCCGGCAACGCCGCTCCCAGATACCGTAGCGCCCCAAACTCCTCTTTTCGTTTCGGAATAACCCTCAATTCCGGTTGCCAGAGATGAATTAGATGTATTTTCGACATAAAACAACGCGCCTGCATTGGTGTCGGTAAATGACAAGGGGAGGTTCAGTCTTGAGCCCAACATTTGCCATGATGGGCTGTCAGCAT
The DNA here is from genome assembly GCF_023822005.2 of Dyadobacter fanqingshengii. Lineage (GTDB taxonomy): Bacteria > Bacteroidota > Bacteroidia > Cytophagales > Spirosomataceae > Dyadobacter > Dyadobacter fanqingshengii. The sequence continues at coordinate 1,135,977 of NZ_CP098806.1, read as the reverse complement.
CACCTAGATTATAATAAAATCCTTCCGAGCCGAAAGCATTAGCCGGTTTGTAAACCAGAAGCGATTTTGCGGGATTAGGTATCGTAGACTGGTCTGTCGACGACAAGAGAAGAACCTTAGGCAACAACACCCCCTTGCTATTGCTAAACACATCGAGCGCAGCGCTCGGATGAGGCGTTTGGGTATTGACACCTGCATTTTGGGCTAGTGATTTCACACTGATCGCTAGCACGAACAAAAGTAAAGTGCATTTATTCATTGACATTTATATTGGGTGAGTTAGAACTGACGTGGCAAATGCTACTATTCTAGGACAAGATTTCCACTGAAACTGGATTGTATGTTGTCGGGGAAAAAGGCTTGTTTTCTTAACAGGACAATCTGCGATCCATACGCCCTTGCAACCGTGTTTATAATATCTCCTTGTTCCAATTGACAATCCATCTCAATGCAGGATCTATACCCTCCACCCCACTTAAAAACCCACGCTCGATTTTCGGCTAGAATAGTTGTCGTATTACCCCTGGTCTGCTGCAGCCGGATGGTCGGACCATAAAGATTTGCATCTTGTGTTTGATCTTTCCACTGCACCGCAACCTTGAAATGATAAATACCGTTTTTAGGTGCGATAAACGAGCTGTGAGGTGATTGAGCGGCATTGTTGTAATTAGAGCCCACATCATAAACTTCATTAGCAAAAGCAAGTTTCACATAGCTGTTCTGGGACATATTTTCGTTCCCATTTCCAAGAATCCCGACCGCGGAAAATGCAACCCCGCTGGACTTTTCAATCGGTGGCTGCCAGGTTGCATAACCCAATGCGTCGGAAGTGAGTACATCCCCCGCCGCAGGTGCCTTTGTATTTATGCTAAGATGGATTTTACCATTTACTTCCATCGCCAAACCTTGTCCGCTATTATTCACAGCCAGAACTCCGGTCCCTGTTCCGCTGCTATGTCCAGCGATGCCGGTCCCTGTAATTGTTCTTCCCATGATCCCTATTCCCAAATCCGAAGATCCTTGCACCGCCCGAACGCTGGCGGTTGTTGCAAGGTTATTCACTGCGAATAGCGTGGATGCATTTGCTGCCTTGTCCATATAAGGCAGCTTTAACTTTGCTTCCACATTCGTCCAATACGGCAAAACGGGCGTGCCATTATTATAGTAAAATCCAGCCTTTCCCAAAGCAGAATTCGTATTGAAGAGTATTAAGCCTTTCGCTGGTAACGGTATTGTAGCGTTGTCAGTGGCCGACTGCAGATACACTTTCGGAAATAGAACGCCCTTATTGGTTGCTCTGACTTCTAATGCGGCACTCGGATCGGGATGGAAAGTGTTAATTCCAACATTTCCAAAGGTCTGCCCCCAAATGATGTGGTGCCAACAAAGCGATATGATGAGTAATACAACTTTTTTCATGAATGGGAAATGGATTATTAAATATGCTAAGCTTGACCGACACCGTATGTTTAAATACATGTGTAATATCTGGCAGCTTAGCACATTCACACTAATCCAATGAATAATCGGCCAGTCTCACTTTTTTAAAGGTTTTGGAGCGAAACATCCCGACTATTCATTTATGAATTTCCCCTATCTCATTAGCTGTTGTTGTAAATATTAGAAACCTGTAGAAGCGATAAATTAATACAGTAAATCACCACTCCGCAGCACTCCCATCTTCATGTTTCCATAGCGGGTTCTTCCAGTTGTGCCCTACTTCTGCCATTCTGCGAACTTGATCTTCGTTGATTTCAATACCCAGGCCAGGGCCGGAAGGAATATTTACGAAGCCATTTTCGTAAGTAAAAACAGTTTTGTCTTCCAGGTAATCCATCAGATCATTTCCCTGATTGTAATGAATGCCCAAACTTTGTTCCTGGATAAAGGCATTGTGACAAGTCGCGTCCACTTGCAGGCACGCAGCCAGCGCAATAGGCCCAAGCGGACAATGTGGCGCGGCGGCAACATCAAAAGCCTCGGCCATAGATAGGATCTTTTTGCATTCGGTAATGCCGCCCGCGTGCGACAAATCCGGCTGGATAATGTCTGCATAACCCTGCGTCAGCAATTCCTTAAACTGCCAGCGGCTGAACATTCTTTCGCCCGTGGCAATCGGAATGCAAGTATGGTTGGCAATTTCCCGAAGCGCTTCATTGTTCTCGGGCAGCACGGGTTCTTCAATAAACATTGGCCTGAATTGCTCCAATTCCTTCGCGAGCACTTTTGCCATTGGCTTATGTAGACGGCCATGAAAATCAACGCCGATATCCAATGCATAACCCACCGCCTCGCGAATAGATGCAACCCGAAGCAAAACCAGGTCGATCTTTTCGTATGAATCAATGTATTGCATTTCGTCCGTTGCATTCATTTTAATGGCCTTGAAGCCGCTGTCAAGCGATAACTTCGCCGCGATCGCTACATCCGAAGGCCTATCGCCTCCAATCCATGAATAAACCTTGATTTTATCCCTGCATTTCCCGCCAAGAAGCTGATAAACTGGCGCATTGTAAAATTTCCCCTTAATGTCCCAAAGCGCCTGGTCGATGCCTGCAATAGCACTCATCAATATGGGACCGCCGCGATAAAATCCGCCTCTGTACATGGTGTTCCAATGGCCTTCAATGTCCATCGGATCTTTTCCGATCAGCGTATCCATCAACTCAATCACAGCCGCTTTCACCGTCGCCGCTTTCCCTTCAATCACCGGCTCGCCCCAGCCGATAATGCCTTCGTCCGTCTCTATTTTAAGAAATAACCACCTAGGCGGAACCTGAAACAGCTCGTAACTTCTAATTTTCATCTCGACAATTAATTAATGACGCATTAAAGGAAATACATTCCTCTTGTTGATTAAAGCGTTCGGTGGGAATTTTATAATGCATTGTTTTTACAGAAATGGATTATCAGGAAATAGCAGAGCGAGGAAATATTGGCGGACGCGCGATAGAAAAAATCAAGTCCCTATTCTTTAATTTATTTAAATAACGCACCGAAATTCTGTTCGTCACGGATCGCTTCGGCCAGTTTGGTGGTATTAGCGTACACTTTGCTGAATAAAAATGGCCCGATGCTGATTCTTTTAACTCCCAGTTGCTCTAAAGTTGCGAAGTCCGGCAAATTGGGCATACACATCACATTGATCGGGAGTTTGGTAGCGCTTACGACTGCCTTAATGTCGTCTGCCGCGGTAATGCATGGCGTGAAAATGCCGGATGCTCCTGCTTCCTCGTAAACTTTGATGCGATTCAGCGTCTCCTCCAATGCATTGGGTAAACCCAACAGAAAGCCGTCTGTGCGCACATTGATGAAGATTTTCAGATTGTTTTGAGCAATGTAACTGGTCACTTCCGCAAGCAATGCGCCAAATTCACCTGCCGACAACTGTTTGCGACCATCTTCGGCAATGGTGTCTTCGAGGTTGATACCAGAAACGCCAACGTCATGGAGCTTTTCAATGTGCTGGGTAATGCCTGTAATGTTGCGGTCGTAACCTCCCTCAATATCAACCGTGAAAGGAATTTTTACAACTTCCACCACTCTTTTGGCTAGTGCGTGAAGAACTGCAAAGGGCAATTGCTCACCATCCTGATAACCATTGGCAACCGCAACGGCCTGACTTGACGTACCAATAGCCTCGTAACCAGCCGATTCATATGCATTTGCGCTTTGGACATCCCAAATATTGCCTAGTAATAACGGAGATTTCTGCTCGTGTAGCTGACTAAATTTCTCAAAAGAATTCATAAACCTGCGGTTTTGTATGTGTTGGAATTTGATCTAAAACAAAACTACATGTTGCACAAACTCCAAAATTGTATAAACCAGAACATTCAAATTATTGAAGCAAAAGATTGCTGAATGGTGTAAGGTTTTCCAGGTAAGCAGACGGAGTCAGGCCAGTGAACGATTTGAAATCCCGGATAAAATGGGACTGGTCAAAATAACCGCAGTTATAGGCGATGGAGGTGAGCGCCTGAGGGTTGCCCGACATCATTTTGAGGCTCTGCTGAAACCGGCTTATTTTGCTGAACGACTTGGGAGACAGGCCCGTACATTCCTGGATTAGCTTGTGCAGATAGCGCGGCGTAACATTGTATTCAACTGCAATCAGGCCCAAATTACGCTCCGAATAGTTGCTTTTGATCGTTTGCAGGATACTTCCGGCCCGGTCGATCCTACCCATTTTCCGCTCATTGCTAACGAGCCTTTTAATGAGAAAATTTTCGATCAGATTGATCCTGACTTTCATGTCTTTGTTTTCCAATAATTGCCCGTGCAACGTTTTGACCGGGTTACCGATGATGTAGGAAAGGTCAAGCACCTGATCATTAAAAAGGCCCATTTCCTCATTCAAAAAATAAGCAGCCGAATGGGGCAAAAACCTGATTCCTATCATCGTATGGTGACCGCGCGCGCGGACATGCAAAGGTTTTGTAATTTGACCCCACAGTTCAATCTTGGGATTAGCTCGGTATTGACCATCCACAGAAGCTTCCCAGACACCCTCGCCCAGATTGAAAATCATTTCCATATCCCCGCTCGGAAACACCGTGTCCGCCAAATCGGCATCGGCATCTGATTCAAACAGATAATAATGCTTTACGTAAGGCCTTAAAATTTCCGACGGTGAAAAATGCTTGAATTCCATATTTCAAAAATAAAAACCTTTGGGCTTGATTTGCAGTGTTACAGATTTTCAGCAAAAATAAAGAAAACTGACTGCGAGAAATTGTATAAATCGGCCCTGTTTTGCAATTCGGTGTTACCGGGGATAACAAATCGCCCGTTAAATTAAAATAAAACCGAACTTGCGTCCGTCCATTACTAGCTCAGTTCAATTATCTTACAGCGTTAAAGATTGGAGCCGCGTGGCCTTAACATTAACATATAACTTCGGAAAGGCTGGTTATAACATGAAGAAAAGCCGGACGAGCGCAGAAGAAAACCGTGTTGGCAATTAAAGCGCATCAGGTGCTACCACAAAAAAATAACGCTGCAATCTGCAACGTTTTCCAGGTTGGCTCGTCATTGCGATACGACGAGACCAAACCCCTGGCCATGAGAAAACTCTTACTCACCATCACCGCATTTACAGCAACCATCTGCCTCTCCTTCGCCCAGCAAATCAAAATTTCAGGGTTGTTATTGGATTCAGCTGCCGCCAAACCCGTTGAATTTGCCGCTGTGGCGCTCCTGCAAAACGGTAAGATCGTTCAGGGCGTCACTTCCGACTCTAAGGGCCGATTTGTTTTTAATAAAGTGGAAAAGGGAGAATATGCGGTTCAGGCTTCATTGATGGGTTATGTTACCAAAACAGTTGACAAAATCAGCGCTGGCAGCGAGAACCTTGAAATAGGCGTTATCAAGCTGGCTGCGACCGTGCAAAACCTCAGTGAAGTGACTGTTACTGAGCAGAAGGCATTGTTTGAGGAAAAGGCGGACCGGATGGTTTATAATGCTGAAAAAGACATTAGTATCAAAGGCGGCGACGCAACAGATGTGCTCAAAAAAATCCCTTCCGTTGCGGTTGATATCGAAGGAAACGTTCAGCTGCGCGGCAGTTCCAATATAAAGGTTTTGATCAACAACAAACCGTCCAGCATCGTGGCGCGCAGCGTTTCGGACGCGTTGAAGCAGATCCCGGCGGATATTATCAAACAAGTTGAGGTAATTACTTCGCCGTCAGCCAAATATGACGCCGAAGGCACGGCAGGGATCATTAATATTATTACCAAGAAAAACACATTACGCGGCACCAGCGGCTCGGTTAGCCCGAATTTTGGCCAATGGAACAATTGGCAAAATGCAACCATTAACCACCGCATGAAGGCCATCAACATTGCCGCGAACGGCGGATTCAACGATTGGAAAAACAAACGCTTTATGGAGCTGCGCCGCTCTTTTACTAACGGCGACACGCTTACTAATCAGTATCAGCCGCAACGAATTACCGGAAAAGGTAAAAATTTTTACGGAACTGTGAATGTCGATTGGGATGTGGATTCGCTGAACAGGATCGGTGCCGGATTCAATTATTACAATGGCGCGAACACCAATTTTTTCGATATTGAATTCACGGAGAGCAGCCTGGGCGTTGTGGGGCAATATTTCCAGCGTGATATGAGCCGCACTTACGATTGGGCCGGCGCGACAGTAAACCTCGACTACACCCGCTTATTTAAAAAGCCTAAAAAAGAATTAAACCTGCTGATGATGTATTCGTTTGAAGGCGAAGACAGCGATTACTGGTCCGAATTGCTCAATCGCGAAAACACGATATATTATCGGGAGAAAAGTTACAACATCAGCAACAATAAGGAGGGGACCATTCAATTGGACTTTACCAATCCGCTCGACAGCATTAGCACGCTGGAAATGGGTTCAAAAACCATATTCCGGCAGATCCTGAGCGATTACCGCATTTCCAGCGCGTCGGACGGTTCCACGGATTTTAAGGACATGCCCGAGCTGGCCAATATCTTTGATTACGCACAACAAGTAACGTCGGCCTATGTGGTTTACACCCGCACGCCAAAGAAGCGCTGGGGCATTAACTTAGGCGCCCGTTACGAACACACCTTCATCCAGGCCGATTTTCTAAACGGCACGGCTTCATTCTCAAACAATTACGGCAATCTGATTCCCAGCGTCAGCTTGTCGCGCAGCATAAAAAAAGACCAGCAGCTGCGGCTGAGCTATACGCAACGCATTCAGCGGCCCCAGTTTTATTATCTCAATCCATATGTGAATCAGGCTGATTCGAAGAACCAATATGGCGGAAACCCTTATCTGAAACCGGAGCTAACACATTCAATTGAAGCTAATTATAGTGTTTCCATTAAACAAACCAGCTTTAACGCATCTTTCTTTTTGCGCCAGACCAACAATGCCATTGAAAGCATCAACACCGTTGACACCAGCGGCGTATTGAAACAAATCTTTCAGAATGTTGCCCAAAATTCCGCTTACGGTTTGAACCTCAGCGCTAACACAAAAATTACTAAACAATGGAGCGTGAACGGCTCATTGAATGTATTTTACAACGTCCTGGAAAGTGAAGAACTGAAAACGCGCAATGCGGATTGGATGTATCGCATCAATCTCAATTCCAGCATTGATTTCGGAAAAGGGTTTAAGGCGCAGCTTTTTGGATTTTATAACTCAGCCCGCGTTAATCTGCAAGGGAAGTACGGCGCTTTTGGATTTTATAACATGGTGCTTCAAAAAGAAGTCCTTAAAAAGAAGGGCACCATTGGGTTTGGCTATGACAATCCTTTCAACAGGCGGATTAAATGGCGCAATGATTTCGTAGGGCCCAACTTTGTACAAATTCAGGATGTGGCTATGTATCGCCGCGGCTGGCGCATTAATTTGAAATACGAATTTGGACAGATGACAAGCGGCCCGCGCCAGAAAAAACGGATCAGTAATGATGATAAAAAAGGCGGCGAAGGCAACAACTAGCCTGCCCGGCATGCTTTTTGACCTCCTTCTTGTTAAACGACCTCAAAATTAAATCACAAACAAATATGGCGGGTAAGGCAACTTTTACTTTGAAAGAGGATGAGTCGGGCGAAATCGTTGTCCGCGGCGAGGACATTGCAGAAATAGTCCCTGACGCAGATTTCAGATTTAGCCTGCTGATCCTAAAAAACGGGGATAAACACTTTGTGACCGGCACGAAGGAAGAAATTGAGGACAAACTAGAAGCAAACGAGTCATAAAATGGAAAATATTGAAAACGTGAATTTGGACTATGTCCTCATCCACGCAGCCCGGCTGGGCAACAATGCCGTGATTGAAGAAATACTCACGAGAGGAATTGATGTGAATGTAAAAGACGAAAAAGGTTACACGCCACTGATTATCGCCTGCTATAATAACCGTTTCGAAACGGCAAAACTACTGTTGGAATCCGGCGCCGACGTGAATGCATTTGACTTCGGCGGCAACACGGCATTAATGGGCGTTTCATTCAAAGGTTACCCCGACATTGCGGAACTGCTTATCGACAACGGTGCCGATCTCAACATGCAGCACGGCAATGGTGGAACGGCTTTAATGTTCGCTGCGATGTTCGGCAGGAATGATCTAGTCAGGTTGCTGCTGGATCGGGGCGCGGACAAAACGCTGCTGGATAACCGCGGGCTTTCTGTGGAAGACTTGGCTTTGCAACAGGGTAATGATGAAGCTGTTGCACTCTTGGTATAAATCAAAACTACAAACAAAACCCCGCACAACTTCATGCTGTGCGGGGTTTTGTTTGTTGTAATCAGCAGGTTATGCCGGAACTTTACGAGGCTTTTCGCGCTCCCAGAACCTGTGCTGCGCAATGGCAAGAATAAACTTATCAGCCAAACCCGCCGCATCGTCGCTGACGATCAGGCCTTCCGAGAGAATGCTCTTGTCAGAGAAATCCGCCGGCAGTTTTTTCCCGAAATACGTTGCTTCCAACACCTGCATGGCAGACGCGTCGGCCGCTATGGCCTTGCAGTGCCTGAATGCCTCGTTCAGAAAATGAATTGCGTCGGCATCCGCCTCTATAGTGGCAACACTGTTAGTCCCGCCCGCAACATACACCGCGTCGTAAAATACGGATGCGACCGTAAGCAAACTATGTGTTACAGGGATTTTTTCATCATTCTCTGCAACAATGTAATTATGGCGAGGTGCCAGAATTTCCACCACCGCTCCTGCTCCTTCCAATGCTGCTTTAACCGTTTGTAATGAAGTTGCGTCCACACCATCCGCAGCTAAAAAGGCAATTTTTCTTGTCTTGATGCTGTCTTTCGGCGTATTAGCCATACTCAATGCTGCTGAGGATGTCAGTGAGCTTTCAAAAATAAATGATTCAAAATCAGCAGGATCGCCATCGGCAGGAATGCTGTGGTTCAAGGGCTGCTGCGGTGATTTCGGCACCGGCAGACGCAAAGCAAATGCAACTTGTCCGGCCAGATCTTTGTCAATCAGCCCGAGTATACCCAACATTCTTTCGCGGATCTCAGGGAAGTTAACCTTACCAAGTTCAAAGCTTAATGCGTCGACAATGTGATTTTTTTCCGGATCAGACTGGCTGTTGAAAAACAGCTTTGCCTGACTGAAATGATCGAAGAAACTTTTGCTACGCGCTCTCACTTTCCGGGCATCAATGCGCTCGGGATAAGTTGTGAAACCGCCTTCCGAAGCCTTTGCCTGCAAGGGATAACCATTGCCGAGTGTGTTCGGGTTGTAGCTGGATTTGCCCCGGTTAATAGTCTGGCGCATATGTCCGTCCCGCTGGTTATTGTGAACTGGCACAATGGGGCGGTTAATGGGGATTTCGTGAAAATTAGGTCCTCCCAGGCGCAGCAACTGCGTATCTGTGTAAGAGAATAACCTTCCTTGTAGCAACGGATCATTGGTAAAGTCAATGCCCGGTACGATGTGACCAACGTGGAATGCAACTTGTTCGGTTTCTGCAAAGAAATTGTCGGGGTTACGGTTTAATGTCATCTTTCCAATCCGTTGCACCGGCACCAGTTCTTCCGGGATGATCTTGGTTGGATCCAGAAGGTCAAATTCATATTTGAACTCATCTTCTTCCGGCACGATCTGCACGCCCAATTCCCATTCCGGGAAATCGCCATTCTCGATCGCATCCCACAAATCTCTTCTGTGAAAATCCGGATCTTTACCAGAAATCTTTTGTGCTTCGTCCCAAGCCACTGCATGCACGCCCAAAAGCGGTTTCCAGTGGAATTTCACAAAATTGCTTACGCCTTCGGCATTTACAAACCGGAAAGTATGAACGCCAAAACCCTCCATCATGCGATAGCTGCGCGGTAAAGCGCGATCGCTCATGGCCCACATGACCATGTGTGCGGATTCGGGCATGATTGAGATAAAGTCCCAGAATGTATCGTGGGCCGAAGCTGCTTGTGGAATTTCATTGTCCGGCTCTGGTTTCACAGCATGAATCAAATCCGGGAATTTGATCGAATCCTGGATAAAAAAGACCGGCATATTATTGCCAACCAAGTCAAAGTTTCCTTCCTGCGTATAAAATTTAACCGCAAATCCCCGCACATCACGCGCCAGGTCAGTGGATCCTCTCGACCCGGCAACAGTGGAAAATCGTACGAATACAGGCGTTTCAATGCTCGTATCGTTCAAAAATTGCGCTTTTGTTAAGTCGCCCATGGGCTTGTAAACCTTAAATACGCCATGAGCACCCGATCCTCTGGCGTGGACAATGCGTTCGGGAATCCGCTCGTGATCGAAATGGGTAATTTTTTCTCTCAGGATAAAATCTTCCAGTAACGTCGCCCCGCGCTCACCGGCTTTAAGGGAATTTTGGTCATCATTAATGCGCAAACCATGATTTGTGGTTAGCAGCTCGCCAGTAGCGTCTGCTATATGCGGGTCCAGGTTTTGAATTTTTGCGTTGTCGGGTTGTTTACTTTCCTTGTCCGACGGCTTATTCGTTTTCATAAAGTGAAGAAATTTTAGTGGCGGCGTTTGTTAACCGTATTGTTAGCCCAGCATTACAATATGCGTTCCACCATAAGAAAGTGCGTAATGACGGTGTCTCGTGCGGAACAACGGGCGAACTTCATCAGAAATGAATTAAAACGAGCGGTTTTAGCGGTAACTGTGGATATTTCGCCCGAAAAAAAGATAAATTTATAGCGGCCGCTTACCTAGTGAAAATGCACTACTCTTTGTTTTTTTGTACTGATCCAGGTTTCTCATGCGCAGCAAAAGCCGAATGTGCTTTGGATCACCATTGAGGATACCTCACCGTCTTTCGTAGGTTGTTATGAAAACAGAAAAGCCAACTGTTAATCTTCAAGCAAAAAGACGATTTCAGTCTGCCATTTGTCCGGATTGGGCTCGAAATCAGGGTCTACCAGATAAAATTCCGTGCGCCCACCCCATTGTGTGCGGCCGTTTTCACGATGTGCCTTTTCTGTGAACCCTTTTTCCTTGATCCAGTTTTCCAATGCAACGTGCCCCTGCATCATGTCTTTGAAATGGCCTGTGTAAATAATGCTGGCGTAATGTCCTGCAGGAAAACTTCCCGCCATTACCCGCTCGTCCCCCTCATAAGCATTGCTGACAGAAAAACCGGCCTCACAATCCAGCTCGCCTTTGTCATTCATTGATTTATACAGAAAGAAATCCGGTCCCGCCGCTTCAATGTTCCGTTTTTGCATCCATTCCTTCACTTCCGGGATCAGCGGGGGCAGGGTGTCCGGGATATCGTGCATGTGGACGGTTTTTCGAATAGCCAGATAGTGCAGTTCTTTTCGCTGCTCGGTTTTTGGTTCTGAAAGCATGGCTGATTTTGGTTTTGTTGCAATGCAAATCTATCAGTTCAAAAAACAACTATAAGAGGCCAATTGCGACAAATAAAATGGTCACTTGCGACAGAAATAGCCAACACGATCACTTTTTGATGGCAATGTCAATAGGAGCACCGGCGTCCCCCTGCTGTTTCATCCACGCATTTAGTTCTTTTTTCAATTTATCAATTAACTGCGCTTGCGCGGGATCATTGGCGAGATTATGGAGTTCAAAAGGATCTTTTTGCAAATCATAAAATTCAACCGCCGGGCGGTTCACGAAGCGGGAAGTGATTTTTTTAGCATTCGGATCGTCAACGGCTTTATCGACCCATGAAAACCATACCGTGTTCCTGTCCTTACGCTCCCGGGTCATCATGAATCGGTTGTAATATTCTTTATCCGGCAACAGATTCATAATCAACTTATAACGATTGTCGCGAATGCTCCGGATCGGGTAAGGATCGCCTTCGGGAATGTTGTTATGAATGCCGTACGCATAAGATCTGGCTGTTTTGCTTTTCCCTGTCAAGACCGGCAGAAAAGTTTTCCCATCCAATCCGGCAATGGCTTTACCGCCTGCAAGGTCGATTAATGTTGGTGTAATGTCTTCATACTGAACAATGGCACCGGTTTCCGTCGCCTCCTTCACTTTGCCCGGCCACTTCACGATCATCGAGCTCTTTTGCCCTGAATCCCACAAATTCCACTTTGCACCGGGAAATTGCGCGCCTTGCTCACCGAGGAAAATCACGATCGTATTTTTGTCCTGGCCTGTTTCCGCCAGCAGCCTGGTAATATCACCAACCTGATTGTCCAGCCGTCTTATTTCGGCCAGATATTTAACATACTGGCGACGTGTAATAGGCGTATCAATCCAATCCGCAGGCAATTTCAGCTTGTCCGGTTCAAATTCCGTCGTATCACCGGAAGTCCACGGCGTATGCGGGTTAATGCTCATAACAAACAGACAATAAGGCTTTTGATCGGCGGCCATGTATTTTTTTACCGCATCCAGACTGTATTCGTCAGTTGGGGAAACGCAGTTGGGCTCAAAACCTTCAATAATGTCGAATGGAAATACTGTCTTGGGCTTGGTAACGTGATCTTTCCCAGTCAAACCAACGCGGTAACCCAGATCAGCCAGGTAATGCCCGACACTTTTAAGGTTGTCGTAAACAGGTTTATGGTTTTGATAAGAACCGTGGCGCACGGGATAAAGCCCAGTAAAAAGCGATGCGCGCGTAGGCACGCACATCGCTTCGGAAGCATAAATATTATTGAATTTCAGGCCCTGAGCGGCAAGCTTGTCAATGTTCGCTGTTTTAAGATTTTGGCCGCCATAGCAACTCAACTGCCTGCTGTCCAGATCGTCCGCCATAATGATCACAATATTGGGCCGCTGGTCTTTTTGTTTGTTACCGACGTTATTTTCAGGGATGGACCTAAAACTTAGCAAAGTCAAAACCGTTGAAATGCCTATTATGTATCGGCCAGTGAATGAGATGAATTTTTTCAAAGCAATGATAGATGTATCCGGTTAAATAGATAAAATATTTTGCAGGAATCCAAATACAATTTCGGTAACTTTTGAAAGTAAATGCTTTCATTATAAGTGAGTAATCTAAAAACCTTTACGACAAACCCATATGAGCCAGATTAGAAAAGAGGACATTAAGCAAGAAGTCTTTGACCTTTACGACGACTATGCACACGACCGGATTGACAGGCGGAATTTTATGCAAAATTTATCCGCTTATGCAGTTGGCGGCATCACCGTTGCATCGCTGATGAGTTTCCTCATGCCTGATTACCAAGGAACTATTCAGGTTCAGCCCAACGATTCCAGGCTGAAATCAGACTATATCAACTATGATTCGCCGAAGGGTGGCAAGACGATTAAGGCATTACTTTCCACACCAGATGGCGCAACCGGGAAACTCGGCGGCGTAGTGGTTGTTCATGAAAACCGGGGCCTGAACCCTTACATTGAGGACGTTGGCAGAAGAGCTGCACTGGCGGGATTTATTTCCATAGCGCCCGATGCCTTAACCCCCCTGGGCGGCTACCCAGGAAATGATGAAAAGGGACGTGAAATGCAAAGCAAACGCGACCGGAATGAAATGTCCGAAGACTTCATTGCGGCTTACGAATATTTGAAAAATCACAAAGATTGCAACGGTAAAATTGGCGTTGTAGGTTTTTGTTTCGGCGGCGCCATTGCCAATATGATGGCTGTAAGGATTCCCGAACTGGCTGCTTCCGTTCCTTTTTATGGCGGTCAGCCAGCGGTGGAGGACGTCCCAAAAATAAAGGCACCACTTCTCCTGCATTATGCGGGCCTGGACACGCGCGTGAATGAAGGGTGGCCTGCTTACGAACAGGCTTTAAAGGAAAATAAGAAGGAATATACGGCACACATGTATCCCGATGTAAATCATGGTTTCCATAATGACAGCACGCCGCGCTACGACAAAGCGGCCGCTGAGCTGGCCTGGAAACGCACGATCGACTTCTTCAAAGAAAAGCTGGCGTAGTTCTTCCCGGCAATCCGGCAGAAATGAGCAAATCCGTTTCTGCCAGGATTTCTTTTGGTAATGGATAGGCGACGTAATCAGCGTAAAGCGTCTCGGTAACATGGCGGATGACCATATTGCGGCTCCTTAAATGCTCGGGCACCGAAAATTCCAGGATCCGGTGCTGGCAATTCCAGGGCGTGTGCTGCGGATTTGTTTGCGCATAGAGCACGATCATTGGCGTTTGCGTTGCGGCTGCGATGTGGATTGTCCCAGTATTGACGGAGATCAATAAGCTTGCTTTTTCGATCAGACAAATGAATGCCCCGATCGTAAAGATTCCGGCAACCGAAGTGGCGGATTGGCCTATTTCTGCTGCAATATGCCCGGCAAGCTGCTTTTCAGCTGCTGAACCCGAAACCAAAATCGGCATCTGATATTGCTGTGCCAGCGCTCTCCCCGTTTCAATCCAATGTTCCACAGGATATTGTCGTTTCTCTTCGGAAACACCCGGATGAAGCACGATGAACGGTTTTCGAATATCAATGTCCATGTTGGCAAGAACCGTAGTTAAAATTTCCCGGTCCGTTTCCTGAATGTTCAATGCAAGCCGTTTCTTCGTAGTTTCTGCGCCAATATGTTTTACTAATTCCAAATCCCGTTCAACCTGATGGCGAATCATTTCATACGGCTCCGGATCTGGTATCCAGTGTGTTAGCAATTGATAGGGATTCTCCCTTGCATAAGCCAGGCGCACAGGAATGCCAGCCATAAAAGCGAGCATGGCTGCTGGCAGTGCACTTTGGCTATAAACCGTAAAAATAACCGCAGCGTCGAATGATTTCTGTTTCAAATCATTTGCCAGAGCTTCCAGCGTTGCGTTGTCAGTGCTCTTACTCTGCACCCAGGGAAGATCCACGACCATTACATCATCCACACATTCAATATAAGGCGCTATGATGGAACCGGCGTTGGAGGTTAATAAGGTAATTTTGCTCCCAAATGTTTCTTTTAAAGCGCGAAATGCAGGCGAGGCCATAATGACATCGCCCATGTTATCGGCACGGATGCAAAGCACCTTTTCATACCCATTAGCCTTGTACATAAGTGTTTGCGATTTTGGAATGAATAAAATCCGCCGCTTCCGAAAAGTCTTTTGCCAAACAACCGGGCGTTCGAAAGGGGCCGCTCATCCATTCCGTCTCGTTGCCATTGTTGATCAAAACAGTCTGGCAGCCAGCGCGGTTACCGGCTTCTACATCATTCAGAATATCGCCTATCATCCAGGATTGCCGTAAATCGATTTCCAATGCTTCCGCCGCCTGCAAGATTAATCCCGGCTGTGGTTTTCTGCATTTGCATTGATCTGCCGCTTGGCCGGGAAGATGCGGGCAGTAGTAGAAACCTGAAAGGATCAGGCCGTTTTTTTCAAATATTCGATAAAAATAAGCGATCAACTCATCCAACTGCTGTTGAGAAAACAAGCCTAATGCTATGCCGGGCTGGTTGGAGATGATCACCAGTTTGTAGCCCAGCTCCTGCAAGGAAGCCAACCCTTCAAAAACGCCGGTTTCAAACAGCACTTTTTCAGGATTGGCATTGTATGGCACATCTTTGATCAACGTGCCGTCTTTATCTAAAAAAACCGCTTTGGATTGCATATGCTCAGGATATGGCATAGGTTATAGCGCCTGATTGATAATTTTTCGAGGCATTTCGTCCGGGCTCTTTCACATGGAGCAGGTAAACCCGTCCGCTGTAATATCGGCTGGTTACTTTCATATACAGCTCATGCGCGCTTTTGGCCACCTTATCCCAAGTAAATTTATCGTTTACCCGGCTCAATGCGTTGCGGCAAAGATTCCGGTATTTTTCGGGACAGGAAATGCCTTCCCGCAATGCTTCGGCGAGCGCTTCCGGGTTATGGGGTGGAACCAGAAAACCCGTTTGATTATGCTGAACCGTATATTTTATCCCACCCACATTGGATCCGATCACGGGCGTCCCGCATGCCATTGCTTCCAATGGTGTGATGCCGAATGGTTCGTACCAGGGCGTGGAGATGAAGAAATCGGCGGCCTGGTAGTAATCCCGCAACTGCTCCCGATCCCGGCGGCCCACAAATTCCACGTGGCTTTCAACACCTTCTGAATCAGCAATTTCTTTCAGCCTTTTCAATTCCAGGTTTTTCTCGAAATCCGGCTTTTCATCCGAGCCGCCCACAACGAGCAGCTTGATTTTGGGAACATCCGTCAGATATCGCATGGCACGGATTACATTGTCTATGCCTTTGCGCGGCACCATTCTGCCTAATTGTAGTAAAATCACTTCATCTTTCTGTAAACCAAGTCTCCGTCTGGCGGCGGTTTTGGAAGCGGGGTAAAATTCGTCCGAACTGAATCCGCACGGGATAATGCTGATACGGCTTGCGTCCGCATTGTAGTAATCGATCAGGTCCTGGCGGTCTTGCGGACATTCGGCAATGATGAAATTTGCATCATTCACGATCATTTGTTCAATATCAAGCCGTGCAGCCGGAAATGCGTCTTTTTCTTTTTGATGGATCATCCTGATTTTACCCAAAGCATGGAACGTGATCACGTAAGGAATTCCTAGCATTCTCTTGATTGAGGAAGCTACCAATCCCGACATAAAGAAATTGGCATGGATCAAATCATATTCAATGCGGCTGTTACGGATAAAACGGATCATACTGGTTGTAAAATCATCCATATAACCCAATAAAAGCTCTTTTGCTACTTCTTTTGCCGGTCCTGCATCCACATTTATCACCCGGATGCCGGGCAGCCAGGATACAATCTGCGGCAATTCCTCATTATCTTTTCTGGTAAAAATGTCGATCGCGTAGCCGAGTTTCGCAAGTGATTTGCAGATCTCCGCCACATAGACATTCTGCCCTCCGCTATCCACGCCTCCCAGAACTGCCAGCGGAGAAGCGTGTTCACTGATAAATGCTATTCTCTTTTTCATGATTGTGAATATTTAATTGAATAGTCTGTCTGATGATTTTTTCCCAGTCATTGGTGAATCGATGGATGCTGAATTTGTCCAAAGCAATGGCCCTCGCACATTGTCCCAGGCGCCTGGCCTCACCCTGGTCTGCGATCAGCCGGTTCATATTTTCTATGAGGTTGTCAATGTTGGTATCAATAAATCCCGATTCGCCGTTCTTGATAACAGTCACATATTCCGTTGTCGCCATGGCCACCACGGGCATTCCTGTCATCATGGCCTCGCAAACGGCCAACCCAAAACTCGTGTAGCGGATGGGGTTGAAAAAGAACCGGTAATGGCTGATAAATTCGGGCAACTGGGGATTAAGCACCTCTCCCAGCCCGCCGGACTCTAATGTGCCCATGCCCACCAGATCCAGCGGAACATGCTTTCTTACCTCATCAAAAATATCCCAACCGGTAATTCTCCCGCGTTGCTGAATGTGGTTTATGACCACGATCCCGCGGGGAATGTCGCCCTGGTATGTAACCTCGGGAATGCATACGCCGTGTTCAATCACGCGAACATTGGGTAATCCCGAACTATCCCACATTAGCTTATTGAAAGGCGTAACATGCACCAGTGTCACAGACGGGTCCGTCATAACATGTCGCGTGTTCGTGGGATGCAGTTCCGGTGTGTTGTGCTCAACGTATATCCGGGCAAGTCGCTTTTGCCAGTCGGCAAGGATTTCGTGCTGGTCTATCAGGAAATTTCTTTCCGATTGAAACAGGATACAGTCGAAATCCATATTCCTGATTTCCTCGGCTGGAACTTCAATTATATTTGGCCCAAAAGGGAATGTGGTGCCGCGCCCGTAATAGCCTTCATCTTTGGCGTCCCTTACAGGAATAAATATGTCATAATTTCCCTGCGAAAGGTAATAAAGATAGCTTCCATGTATATGCCATGTGAAGATTTTAAGTCTCTTTTCCGTACTAATATCTCCGTTCATATTTACTGCATTTTGCGTTAAACAGAACGCCCCTTGTAAAAAACGGTGCCATTCCGGAAGAACCGCTTCCCTGATACACACTATTTTAGCTGACTTGACGCATAAACGCAGGAGAAACGCTTCTAACTCAACGTATAAGCATATGGCCGTAAACAAACTGGGAATAGAGGAATGTCCACAGTTTATCCCCACTTGCCATCGCGGCCCAACAACCGATATTTAAATTTTTACCCTTAAAGACTCAAAAAGCATTTATATGTATAGCATCTTGCGGGCTGATCGGCGCGCTGCGTAACCCGATCCTTTTCAAGCATATACCTTGGCATAATCATTGTAAGGTCGGGCTGCATTTTAACCTGACCAATGAGCTATGTATATTTTAGGGATTAACGCGGCATTTCATGATACGGCCGCTGCACTCGTGAAAGACGGCAAGATCATTGCCGCAGCCGAGGAAGAAAGATTTACGCATATCAAGCACGGTAAGCGCCCTGTTCCTTTTTCTACATGGGAATTGCCATTTCACGCCATTGACTACTGCCTCAAAACGGCTGGTATTACCATAAAAGACGTCGACCGCATTGCATATTCATTTGATCCGGACGGTGTTAGTGAAGCTTCTGTCTACGAAGACGACCTACTTTCAAGTTCCGATTTGCTGATTCAGCCTGACGTTTACAACGGCTGGGACACTTTGTTCCTGAACTACATTCGCAAGGCGCCGGAGCAGTTACGAGACGGTTATCCGCATCATTTACAGAAACGATTGGCTAACGCAGGATCATTGACAGAAAAATGGGAGTTTGTAAACCACCATGTCGCACACGCGGCGAGCGCGTTTTTTCCATCACCATTTACCGAAGCGGCTGTAATGACGTTGGATGGTCGCGGCGAGAAGGCAACGACGGGCTATTTCATGGGCAAAGGCAATTCCCTGGAACAGCTTTCGACCGTGGACATGCCGCATTCGCTGGGTATGTTGTATGAAAAAATCACTACGTATCTGGGCTTTTTGCATTCATCGGATGAATACAAAGTGATGGCGCTTGCATCCTATGGCAAGCCGGTTTACCTCGAAGATTTTCACTCGGTAATCCATGTTCAGGATAATGGTCAATACACGATAGACGAATTTGACCCGCAACAATGGTGGGGTCCTGGCCGTACGAAAGAAGATCCTTTTGAACAGCTGCACCATGATATCGCCCATTCTTTGCAAAAAGCATTGGAAGAAACGGTTTTGAAACTGGCCAACTGGCTTTATACGGGAACAAAGTCGGAGAACCTGTGCATGGCAGGCGGCGTTGCGCTGAACTGTGTAATGAATGCCGTGATCCGCGATAAAGGCCCGTTCAAAAATATATGGGTGCAACCTGCCGCAGGCGACGCCGGAACTGCATTGGGTGCTGCACAATGGCTTGATGTACAATTGAATAGCCAGCACAACGACCGTTACACGGCGCCGATGGACCATGTTTATTGGGGACCTGATTATACGGACGATGAAATTGAAAAATTTATGATCTGGGCAAAAATGCCATACAAACGCTTGTATGATGTTGCCAAAGAGACGGCTGCTATTTTGGCCGAGGACAAAATCATTGCCTGGTATCAGGGCCGTATGGAATTTGGGCCGCGGTCGCTGGGAAGCAGGTCTATTCTCGCATCGCCAATCCATCCCGACATGCAGGCAAGATTGAATGATATCAAGGACCGTGAAGATTTCAGGCCTGTTGCGCCGGTAGTTTTGGAAGAGGACGCGCCTGAATGGTTTGAAAATGCTGATGTTTCTCCGTTTATGCTTTTTGTTTACCCGGTTAAGGACGACAAAGCAGATCAAATCCCAGCTGTAAGGCATACGGACGGGACAGCCCGCGTCCAAACCATTAATGCGCAGCAACATCCGCTTTATTACGAGCTGATCAGTGAATTCAAGAAGCTGACAGGTGTGCCGGTTCTTGTCAATACATCTTTCAATACGCGTGGAGAGCCTATTGTATGTTCGCCCAGGGATGCCATTGAATGTTTCTGGACTTCGCCATTTGATGCATTGATTATCAATTCCTTCATACTTGAAAAATAATGGGGACAGCGAGCATAAGCGTTATTATTCCTACTTACCGGCGTCCGGCTTTGCTAAGCCGGTGCCTCGACGCGATCCGGCTACAACATTGTCCGGATTGCTCGTTTGAGGTCCTGGTTATTTCCGATGGCCCGGACGAGGCAACGCGTTCGCTGATCAATGATTTAATACAAACACATCCTGATTTCCCGCTATCGTTCCATGAGCTTCCCGTTAAGCGCGGTCCGGCCGCTGCGCGGAATTATGGGTGGAAAAAGGGCGCTGGCGAGTTGGTTGTCTTCACAGATGACGACTGCATACCCGAAAGTCACTGGCTGGATGCATACTGGACCAGTTATCAGCTTCGCAATCAGTTATATATAGGATTTACAGGCAAGGTAATTGTTCCTGTTCCGGCGCGTCCGACAGATTATCAGAAGAATGTGGCACACCTTTCCACAGCAGAATTCATTACGGCAAATTGCGCTTGTTCCCGAGCCGCACTCGACCGGATCGGAGGCTTTGATGAAGATTTCCCAATCGCCTGGCGTGAAGATTCCGAATTGCAATTTAAGCTTTTGAAAGAGAATTTGCCTATCATTCATGTACCCGGGGCGGTGATTTGCCATCCCGCAAGGGCAGCTTCCTGGGGCACGAGCATCCGGGATCAGCAAAAAAGTATGTTCAATGCATTATTATTTAAGAAGCATCCCGAGCTATACAGGAAAAAGATTGCCCGCAGCCCGGTCTGGAACTACTATACGATCATTATTTCAAGCATTGTTTCCGTCATCGCATTCTTGTCAGGCTCCGAAAGTCTGGCATTTATAGCGTTATCAGTCTGGGCTTTTGCATTGATTTTGTTTATTTCAAAACGGCTGAGAGGCACTGATATGTCCTTGTCTCACCGCACTGAAATGATCGTCACATCATTGATAATTCCGTATCTTTCTGTTTACTGGACACTTCGCGGCGCTTTGCGATACAAAGTCTTTTTCCTATGAAATTCCCCATTGATACCACCCACAAAATTGCTGTGTTCCGGGCTTTGCAGCTAGGCGACATGTTGTGTGCCGTGCCTGCATTCAGAGCGTTGCGAAAGCAATATCCGGATGCTGAAATCACACTTTTAGGATTGCCATGGGCCGCTGGTTTCATGACCCGTTTTTCCAATTATATTGATAAGTTCTTTCATTTCCCTGGTCATGACGGCTTGCCCGAACAACCATTTGAACAGTCGTTATGGGACGATTTCGTGAGCCGCATGCAACAGGAAAAATTTGACCTTATTCTGCAAATGCAAGGCAGTGGTGGCATCGTTAATGATATGCTGGAAAGCCTTTGCGCCGGGCCTGTGGCAGGATTCCATAGTGAGGGCTGTTACAGGGAAAGCGGGTTATTTGTTGAGTATCCCAATGGTATATCTGAGATCGAGAAGCACCTCTTAATGCTGGCAAACCTGGGGATCCGTCCGCAGGGAACCGAGCTGGAATTTCCCTTGCTGGAAACTGAAACGGCAAATTTGCTCAAAATAAAATCGATCCTCCCGCATGGACCTTATGTATGCGTGCATCCTGGCTCCCGCGGTGCCTGGCGCCAGTGGCCTACTTCCCATTTTGCCTGCCTGGCCGACCAGTGCGCCGGATTGGGTTACCATGTTTTCGTGACCGGAACAAAAGAAGAAGCTAACATTACTGCCGAGGTTATCGACCGGATGGACTTTCCCGCAATTGACCTTACCGGAAAAACCGGCCTGGGTGAAATCGGGCAGCTTATTAAGGATGCCAAACTGCTGGTCAGCAATTGTACCGGGGTGTCTCACATTGCAGCAGCCATGGGAACCCCCAGCATTGTCATCAGCATGGATGGCGAGCCGGAACGTTGGGGACCCTTGAATAAAGAACTTCACAAAACCATCGACTGGACACAGACACAAGATTTTTCCTCTGTGTTGTCCCTGGTTGAAAATCTGAAATCGCCTGCGGCTTAACTAAATCGGGCTTGGGAAAATCCCAAGCCCGCATTTTCTTATGTCAGATGACATTTTAGTACGAGAACCGAACGCCCCTGCACCTTAACGACCCCGCCAGACACAAGTTGTTCGTCATCATCTCCGATAAACCCATCGCTCGTATCAATTGCCTTTTGCCACTGTTTACTGCAATGATCGGTTGGTAATACATAATCCAATGCCTCCTCATGTGCATTAAAAATGATGTAGAAACTATCGTCCGTGATTTTCTTACCATCATAATTAACGCATCTGATTCCCTTGCCATTGAGATAAACCCCTATCGATTTGGCGCAATCATGATCCCAGTTTTCCTCCGACATGATACTTCCATCTGGTGAATACCAACGAATGTCTTCGACGTCAGAGCCCATAACGGGCAAACCCTGGAACCACCTCCTTCGACGGAACGAAGGATGGTCTTTGCAAAACCAGATCAGTTTTTTCGTAAATTCAAGCAGCTGCTGATCCGCCTTTTCCCAGTGAATCCAGGATATTTCGTTGTCCTGGCAGTAGGGATTATTGTTTCCGCCTTGGCTGCGTCCCAGCTCATCACCGGCAACCAGCATAGGCACGCCTTGCGAGAGAAATAATGTGGTAAGCAAGTTGCGTTTCTGCTTGTTACGCAAGTCAATAATTTCCTGATCGTCTGTTGGACCTTCTACGCCGCAATTCCATGAATTGTTGTCATTAGACCCATCCTTATTATCTTCTCCGTTGGCTTCGTTATGCTTGTCGTTATAGCTCACCAGATCGTGCAATGTGAAACCATCATGCGCAGTGATCAGGTTGACGCTCGCCATCGGGCTCCGGTAACCGCCCTGGTATAAATCCGGGCTGCCGGTGAAACGCTGTGCAAACTCGGATAATGTACGTTCCGCGCCGGTCCAGTAGGAGCGCACGCAATCGCGGTACTGATCGTTCCATTCGGCCCATCCCGGCGGAAACTTTCCAACCATATAGCCGTCTGCATCAATGTCCCAAGGCTCCGCAATAAGCTTAACCTGCGAAATGATGGGATCCTGGTAAATGATATTGAAGAAAGATCCGAGCGTGTCGGTTTCGTTTAATGTTCTTGCCAAAGTCGATGCCAGGTCAAACCTGAAACCATCCACGTGCATTTCTGTGATCCAGTAGCGCAGACTATCCATGATCATACCCAGCACATTAGGCAGCTGCGTATTGATCGTGTTCCCGGTTCCGGTGTAGTCTTTGTAATGCTTTGGATTACCGGGATCCAGCCTGTAATAAGATTTGTTGTCAATTCCCTTTAAAGAAAAAGTCGGTCCCATGTGATTTCCCTCGGCCGTATGGTTGTAAACCACGTCCAGAATAACCTCAATCCCAGCGGCATGCAATGTTTTAACCATTGTTTTGAATTCCGAAACGTGCGCACCTGCCTCGGTGCTGGTCGCATAGCGGACGTCGGGTGCAAAGAAGCCTAATGTGTTATATCCCCAATAATTAGAAAGCCCTTTTTCAAGCAAATGCCGGTCAGAAACGAAATGGTGCACAGGCATGAGCTCAATGGCTGTAATACCCATATCATTTAAATACTGGATCATGACGGGGTGCGCAATGCCCGCATAAGTTCCTTGTATCTCGGCTGGAATTCCCGGATGGAGCTTGGTAAGCCCTTTTACGTGCGCTTCGTAAATAATCGTGTCATGGTAAGGGATTTTCGGCGCCTTATCATCCTCCCAGTCAAAGGCGGGATCGATAACGATGGACTTAGGCAGGTGCGGCGCACTATCGGTTTCGCTGAAAGAAAGATCCGCCTGCTTATCACCAATTTTGTAAGCGAAAAGCGCGTCGTCCCAGTCTATCGTCCCCGACAATGCTTTTGCATAAGGATCGATTACCAATTTGTTTGGATTGAAACGATGTCCTTTTTTCGGTTCATAAGGCCCATGAAAGCGGTAACCGTAAAGCTGCCCCGGCCCGATGCCCTCCACATAAACGTGCCAAATGTTGTGTGAGATCTCTTCAATCTCTATCTTGACATTCTCAGCCCGTGCCTCGGCATTCTCAAAAAGACACAATTCAACTTTCGTAGCATTCTCCGAAAAAATGGCAAAGTTAACGCCCTCGCCGTCCCAGGTTGATCCCAGCGGATAAGGCGATCCCGGCCTGATGCCCAGTTCAAGTGAATCAGGCGCCTCAATAACTTCATTTTGAATAGTATAGCTCATAGCGCGTGGTTATTTAGTTGATAATGTTTTTAGATGCGGCAAAACCTTTTCACCAAATACATCGATAAAATTCTTCTGTTCGAGATTTACATTATGCAGATACAAGTGCGAAACGCCCGCCTCAATATCGCGGGACAGCCATTCAACGTGTTGATCCGTACTGTCCGAAATACGTACGGCAGAATGCATATCTTCCGGCCTGACCATTTTGCCGGCAGCATCGAAACCTTCCGGACTGCGGATATCTCCGAGCAGCGAGGACGGAAAGACATTGTTCTTCCATTGAAAATGAGCACCTTCCAGCGCTTTTTCGTACGAATTGTCATAAGATAGCTGCACTTTCAGATAAACGGGTTTCCCCTCACCGCCGCCTCTTCGGAATGCTTCAATGATTTTTTTCAATTCGGCTGGTGGCCGCGAAGTAGTGATCATGCCATCGGCCCAACCTCCTACCCATTCGGCGGTTTTTTCGGTAATGGCCGCGCCGATCACGGATGGCATATAGCCTGGCAGCGTATATAACCTCGCGTCATAGACTTCAAAAAGCCCTTTATGCGTCACAGTCTCTCCTGCCCAAAGCGCCCGCATAACGTCCACGCTTTCTTTAAGTCGTTGGTTACGCACTTGTTTCGCGGGCCATTCTTCTCCCGTGATGTGTTCATTCAGGAACTGGCCGCTTCCTGTCGCAATCCAGAAGCGTTGTGGGAACATTTCGCACAGCGTTGCAACGGCCTGTGCAATAATAGCGGGATTGTAACGCTGGCCAGGCGCATTCACTATCCCATAGCTCAGGTTAGTTGCCTGCATGGCCGCTCCAAGCCAACTCCAGGCAAAGCCGCTTTCACCCTGCGTCTCGCTCCATGGATAAAAATGATCGGAGCTTAACGCAGTTGTAAATCCAGCTTTTTGCGCTTGTATTACGTATTGCGTTAACTGACTGGGCTTAAATTGTTCGTGGGAGGCATGATAGCCGATCTGTATATTCGTCATATCCGGTAAATTTGATACCGGACGACTATAAAAATCGTACCCATTTCATTAGATATGGTGACCAGGACTGTTAATTTTACACAACTTTAAGTATCAGCCATGATCTATTATACCCAGCTTATTTTCATCAAGGAAGGCAAGGAAAGCTCTTTCCATTTTTTTGAAGACCAGGTTTTGCCCTTGCTGAAACAGCATAATGGCGAGCTCATTTACCGGATCAGGCCGGGCGTGTCTTCCGTCGTGGCCACAACATTAGGCTATCCGTATGAGATTCACCTGGTTACTTTTTTGGATCGTAAGAGTTTTGAGAGTTATAGGGACGATCCTCAGCGCTTGAAGCACATGCATTTGAAAGATGAATCGGTTGAGCGCATTATGCTCATCGAGGGAAATGCGCTTTGAAGCGACAAATAAGCGCAGCCGAATTCTGGGAGCGATCAGTTGAATGACTGTCTGAATTCCAGTGGGGAAAAGCTGGTCTTTGTTTTGAAAAGCTTGCTGAACGACTGCGGATGTTCGAAACCCAATTCATAAGCTATCTCACTGACGGACAGATCCGTAACAGACAATTTTTCCTTCGCTTTTTCGATCAGTTTTTCATGAATATGCTGCTGCGTGCTTTGGCCTGTCAATAGTTTGAGCATGCTGCTCAGGTAATTGGGTGATATGTTCAGTGTTTCGGCAATATAATGGACTGTCGGCAAGCCCTTCTGAACGAGGTTTTCACCGTTAAAGTAGTCATTGATAACGCGTTCCAGCCTGTTCAGGATCTTGTGATTGCTTATTTTTCTGGTAATAAACTGCCGCTGGTAAAAACGTTCGGAATATTTGAGCAACACTTCCAATTGAGCAATAATGAGATCCTCGCTGAATTTATCAATGTTCGCGTGGTATTCCTGCTGAATGCTTTGCATAATACCCGAAATAATCATTTCCTCTTTTTCGGATAGGAAAAGTGCTTCATGGACAGAATAGTCGAAATATTCGTACTGCTTTATGTTTTTGGCCAATGGAGTATTCCATAAAAGATCGGGATGGACAAGCAACATCCACCCCGATTGCTCCAATTGCATATCCCGGTCCACTTCAAGCCGCAGGATCTGACCGGGCGACATAAAGAACATCACGCCTTCATCGAAATCAAATTCCTGCTGACCGTATTTGATCTTGACATTGAAATTTCTTTTCAGGGAAATGGAATAAAAATCATTGACCAAACTCCACTCATTGGCGGGTAAATGGTCGATCATCTCCAAGTTAATCACACTGATCAGTGGATGTTCCGGCTTCGGCAATCCCCTGAACTTGTGAAATTCACTGATGGTTTTAAATCGACGAAGTTGTGCGTTTGCCATAATACAATGTAAGGATTAATGTTGAAATGCAGCAGCAAAATCGGCGGCAAAATCTTCCAGCTTTACTTTGCCCATAACCGGTTTATGGCGATAATAGTCTTCTGCCAGCACACCGCTATGCAAGCTTCCATACATTTCTACCAGGCCCGCCGCGATCTTCGGATTCATCCCAATTCCTTCGAGTGCACTTTGCACCTGCTCGTCAGGAGCAATGATCCATTTAAGATCAGGCTTCCCGATGGCAGCGCCTAAGACAGCCGCGGTATCATGGCCCGTGCGGTCGTCGCTGGCTACATATCTTACATTTCTGACAGCAACTGGTTTTAAAATTTCCTCGGCCACCGCAGCAGCGATATCAATTGGCGAAACCCAGGGAATTTCATCCTCAGCGCCATAGTTCGCTACAATAATGTTCTGATTTTTGATTGTTTCTATATAGCCAAATAAATTGTAATAAAATGATGTTGGCCGAATATGCGTGATAGAAACATCGGAAGGCAACGCATTCAGGATCAGCTCAACGTCGTGCGCGCCAAGTAAAATGCCGGAACCTTCACCTGCACCCAGATGCCCCCCAATGGTGCTGAGGTTTACGACGCGTTTTACGCCAGTTTCGCGGATGGCTTTTGCATAATTTTGTGCTTTGCTTCGGTAATATGCCAGCAAATCGAGGTTTTGGTCGAAATAATTGGCTGGCGGCACCATGGTGTAAACTGAATCTGCACCCGCAAACGTGGCCGTGAGAAATTCGACGTCATCCATAGAGCCGATTGCGGGAGTGCCACCCAATGTTTCGATGTCCTTCTGCTTTTCAGGGTTGCTGCTGATAACAGTAACCGCATGTCCTTTTTCAACCAGTTCTGCTGTTAGCGGCTTGCTAATGTGTCCTAATGACCCTGTTAATACGATTTTCATTTGTCTGTTTTTTAGTTTTACACAAAATTGCGAAGCAGCTAAAAAGCGGACGTAGCCAAATCTATGGTTGTTGTAGCCGAAAGAAGGATGATATTGAAAAATTTGGAAAGATATTTGCAGGAAACTGAAATCAGGGCATAATTAACCAGACAAACGCATGTCGGAACCACAACTCACAGGCTTGCAAAAGCGGGCTTCAAAATATATAGATAAAGCGATTTCGTACCAGTTACGACCGGGCGAAATGATCGAAGGTCATTTTATCGGCTTTGACAAAACCAACATTGACCGCACAGTAATACAAATGTCAAATGCAGCCGACAGAACCACCCTCCCGCTAATGACTGTCGTGAATTATTTTGAAGGAGTTGAAGATGAGGAAGAAGACGGCGTTTGAAAAATTCCAGCATGGTCTTTAAAACAAATAAATACGGCCCTTAAAACAAAAACACGAGGAAGTGCATCGCCTAATTTTGTTCCATCATTTAAATCAAAAAATCATGGAACAAGTAACTATTTCGGGCAATTACAACGGAGCTTTACAGCAGCCCATCCAGTCGGGCTTCACAGCTTATTCCACAGCCGCAGAGGTCATTGAAGGAATTGATCTTAGCGGAAAGACAGCAGTCGTGACCGGCGGATATGCTGGCATAGGACTGGAAACAGTGAAAACATTTGTTGAAGCAGGTGCAAAAGTGGTGGTTCCTGCGCGAGACATCAATAAAGCTGTTAAAAATCTTGAAGGCTTGCCAAATGTAACAATAGAACAAATGGACCTGATGAATCCGGACTCTATTGATGCATTTGCCGAGAAATTTCTGCTAACCGGAAGCCCGCTTCACCTGCTGATCAATAATGCAGGAATCATGTGGGTCCCGCTCCAACGTGATGCAAGAGGATATGAATCACAGCTGGCAACCAATCACTTAGGTCATTTTCAACTAACGCAACGGCTATGGCCCGCATTGAAAAAAGCAGGAAGCGCACGCGTGGTCAATGTGTCTTCCTATGGCCATCAGATGGCCCCGTTCAATTTTGAAGATCCCAACTTTAAACACCGCGATTATGACACATTATCGGGTTATGGCCAATCGAAGACTGCGAATAATCTTTTTACAATCGAACTGGATCGGCGCGGTAAAAATGTGGGCGTCCGTGCCTTTTCGCTTCACCCTGGATCGGTTAACGGAACCGATTTGGGACGTGTTGCGCCTATAGAATTGTTTCAGCAAATGGGCACACATGATGCGAATGGAAACATTTATCCGGAAGTTGCGAGCAAATTGAAAACAATCGCACAGGGAGCTTCGACCACGGTTTGGTGTGCAACAAGTCCACAATTGGCCAATTTAGGAGGTTTATATTGTGAGAATGCAGACGTGGCTGAACTGGATGAAGGAAATATTCAGCAAAACTATGACGATCCGTTGACGCTTCGTGGCGTACAACCGTATTCCCTGGATGCCGAGAACGCGAAACGCTTGTGGAAATTGAGTGAGGAGCTTACCGGATTGCAATTTGCAGCAAATTAATATCATGAAATTATTAAAATCGTGGGACACCAAACGCAGTATATCCATCCCGACCTGAAATTGTCGCGCTTCGAAGAAACGCTTTACAAAGCGGATGTGCTTTTTGAACAACATTTGCTGGTTTGGCTGATTTCGGGTGAAACCAAGATCGTGCAGGGTGACAAAACTTACTGGTTTATTGCCGGAGATATATTGCTGTTCCCACGTAATCAATTGGTCACCGTCATTAATTGTCCGAAATATGGACAGCCCCACCAATCAGCGGTCATGCATCTTACCAAGAAGCGGCTAACCGATTTTTATAATGTCAATAAAGTGGAAATCAAGCAAATGCAGCCGCCGGTATTCAAGACATTTGACCAACATCCGCTCCTGAAAAGCTGCCTCCATTCGCTGATCCCTTATTTTGACCTTAAAGAGCCCTTGCCAGAAAAGATTGCGTCCCTCAAAATTGAAGAAGCCATTACTATTCTCAGGACCATCGACCGCGATATTGATCATTTGCTCGCCAATTTCGACGAACCAGGCAAAATCAGTCTGAGCGACTTCATGGAGAAAAATTACATGTTCAATATGTCCATGGATAAATTCGGTTATCTCACCGGCCGAAGCCTCACCACATTCAAGCGCGATTTTAAAAAGACTTTCCAAACAACGCCCCAAAAGTGGCTGACCGAAAAACGCCTCGAACTGGCACACTACCAAATCCGTGAAAAGAAACGTAAGCCTTCGGAAGTTTACCTGGAAGTCGGGTTTGAGAACCTGTCGCATTTTGGATTTGCCTTTAAGAGGCGGTTTGGCTATGCGCCGACAGAAATGGTCGGCTAAAACTAACTTGAACGAACTTGGCACATACTTGAACCGGCTGGCCGGTGGCGGGAATGCATTTTTGCACAACATTAAACAGCAAAAATGTCATGAAAAAGATCGTTCAAATGTTGTTCATTCTGCTCGCAGTTCAAAGCTTTGGACAAAAGAAGAAAGAAATTGCAGCACCTAAAAAGGCCGACTACCAGGTTGCTATGGCGGCGGAAAAATGGGATTTTAAGGAAGGGAAGGTGAAGTTTGAGGATTACAAAGGCCAGAAGGCCATGAAGATTTCTCAGGGTTCCGGCCAGGTTGTTTTGAAGAATGTGGTTTTCAAAGACGGCACCATCGAGTATGACATTCAACCCGTTCTCCCTGAGTTTGCACTTTCCATCTATTTTCACAGAAAAGACGAAAAAGAACAGGAGATCGTGTATTTGAGAGCAGGGAAAATGGGCAACAAACTGGCGAGCGAGGGCATTCAATACACGCCGTATTTTGATGGCGTCAATATGTGGGATATGTATCCTGAGTATCAGGCTCCTGCCATGGCAAGAGCGGATGAATGGAATCACGTGAAGCTGGTTATAGCCGGTGCCAGAATGCAGGTTTTTCTGAACAATGCGCTTCAACCTGTTTTGGATATCCCCAAACTGGAAGGGAATGAGGCAGAAGGCAGCATTGCTTTTGAAGGCTCATCATACATTGCAAATGTCCAGGTTAAACCAAATGAAACGGAAGGACTTAGCCCACTAGCATTACCAGATCTTACCGATAATGACGCCACATTTCTCAGGCAGTGGGCCGTAACCGCCCCGCAAAACTTACCCGACGGCCAGGAACTGTCCTTTCGCAATTTGCCGCAGGTTTCGGCCTTTACCGACACCATCTCTGCGGAACGACGAGGCCTGATAAGCCTGACCCGCAAGTATGGAGGCAGTAAAAGTCGGCGTGTAGTTTGGTTAAAAACAAAAATCACTGCAAAAGAGGCTGTTAAAACGAACCTTCATCTGGGCGTTAGCGATGAAATTTGGGTGTTTTTAAATAACCAGATAATATTTGTTGACAAAAATCTGTTCGCCCAGGGAATGCGAAAATATCCCGAAGGCCGGATTTCAATCAACAATACTTCCACCCTATTAAGTCTGAGGCCGGGTGAAAACGAGCTGCTGATCGGCGTCGCGAACGATTTTTACGGCTGGGGAATCATGGCCAGGCTGGAATCCATGGAAGGCATTACAGAAACGGACAAAGTTGCTGATATCATTGCCATGGCGAAGGAGATTGGAATGCTGGATTTAAATCAGTACGAGGGCATTTACAGCAATGCGGACGTCAATTACAAACTCAACTTCACACGCAAAGAAAAGCAGTTATTCGTGCAAGTTACAGGCCAGGAACCAGCACAGCTTCAAACCCTGGGCAAAGATAAATTCGCATTCACATCCGCCAGCGCAACCTTCGACTTCCAGCCGGAAAGTAAGAAATTGATATTAAGGCAGGGGAATGAGAGTAAGGAGTTTAAGAAGGACTAGTTTTTCAAAATTATCGCAAAATCGACCTTTCCAGCATTCTGGACCATTTTGTTGACGTCAACAAAATGGTCCAGAATGCTAATTTCCAATAAAGCCTTATATTAGATTTCATGATTGTTCTTGCCAGCCGGGTAAGATTTTTTCCTATTTATTATGTGGCTCATTTGAGTTTCCCTACGGTTATTTATTCAGATATCGAACCTTATATATTTGGTGAAATCAATTATGTCTAAAACCAAAAAACACACTATGGAAACTTCGGTGATCACCCAGTTGAGCAAAACCTTTGAAGAAGCTGCGTATGAGCAAGATGGGATAGAATATTGGCTTGCACGGGAACTGCAAATTTTGCTCGGTTATAACGAGTGGCGAAATTTTACGAATGCAATTGAAAAAGCGAAAGAGGGATGCAAAAACACCTCTGAGAGCATTTCAGATCATTTTGTTGACGTCAACAAAATGGTCACCATAGGTTTTGGTGCAGCAAGAGAGCAGCACGATATAATGCTTACGAGGTATGCTTGCTATCTGATAGCCCAGAACGGAGATCCAAAGAAAGATCAGATCGCCTTTGCACAAAGCTACTTTGCTATACAAACACGTAAGCAGGAGTTAATAGAAGAGCGAATCCGACTGATGGAACGCCTGCAAGCCAGAGAAAAATTGGCCGTTACCGAATCACAATTGTCTAAAAATATTTTTGAAAGAGGCGTTGACAGCAAAGGTTTCGCAAATATCCGGAGTAAAGGCGATGGTGCGTTATTCGGTGGCAACAACACCAGCGAAATGAAGCGCAAATTAGGGATCGCTGAAAATCGCCCTCTTGCTGACTTTTTGCCAACCATTACAATATCTGCCAAACAATTGGCTGCTGAAATAACCAATTTCAATGTTAACAAAAATGACCTTCGAGGCGAAAGTAAAATCTCAGAAGAACATGTCCAGAATAACGGCGACATAAGAATGCTTTTGGAAAAGAGTGGCATCAAACCAGAGAATTTGCCATCAGAAGAAGATATTAAGAAGTTGGAACGCCGCGTCAAATCCGGTGACAAAGAAGCCGTAAAAAAGAGGCTAAAACCAGGACAGGGAAATAAGTGAAATAAAAAAATGCCGCCTGTTTTGCTTGAAGCAAAGAGGCGGCGGGTGGGCATTCATAAAAGGGTTGCTGATTTAAAACGTCAGATCAGCAATGCCCAATGATATATATTCACTTTCAAAGGATTGTCAGCTGCTACTTCTAATAAATAATATTTCCCTGTTGCAGTTTTGCAGGCAATTACTGTTTTAACCGGCATATAGTTGGTCCAGAAAGCTGAGCCTGCAGGTGCATTCGCAATTGGAACTTGATTAAATGGAAGGTTTTTTAAAGAAGCCTGGGTGATCGAAGATATATCTACTATTTTGAGATTGCTGAATGAAACCTTCAATGGTTTCAATGCGTAATAGCAGCCATATTCGTCCCATGCAATGTCTCCGGTTGTTTCAGATGTAATGGCAAAAGGCGATGTTAAATTGAATCCTTTTCCGGTTGGGACATCTAATGTTTTGGCTAATTTCCATGCATAACGTGAATTAATTGAACCCTGTCCCATCGTTCCCTGACCTGTATTCCCTGCGTATGATTCTTCTGTCAGTGTGTTTGCGGCAGCATTCTTTTGAATCAATTGGGAATTTCCGGAAGGAGCTGGATCATTGGAATTACTGCAATTAAATAGTGTGAATGTAAGTCCTAACAGTGCGATACTTTTGATAATATTTTTCATGATCTGTTGTGTAATACTTCTTAAAATAGGTTTTAATTAAATTTTGATTTTAACGAGATTTTAGCTGGATTTTTTAACCAGTTTTTATAGTGATTTTTTTCTTTTCAAATGTTCCTATTTAAAATGTGAGAGATATAGTTTCTGCTAACGCGGTGCAAAACAACCATGAAAATTCGAGAAGCTTTATATCTGGAAGCTTTATGTTTATTTAGCGGTATTCGTTTTGATTTAGCGGTTTTTGATCTATAAAATGAAAGGTCAAAAACGCAAAAAAGCAACCTGATCAGGTTGCTTTTGGGAGATGCTTAAACTTGATTACTATAAAACTTAATTATCTACATTTAAAAATAATTTTAAGATAGTAATGCATTATAATTAGTTTTAGAAATAGTATTATTCCGGAATTCATTTCGCCGTTCTTCAATCTTTGGCAGTCTCAATTCCCCAGACACTCACTGAACGCCCGTTCACTTTAAATTCTCCATGACCATCGTCACCGATTGTGACAGGTTCTGTGACGAAGTTCAGGTAATCGACAAACGTTTTGCCGGCATGCTGCTTCCCTACAAACATTGTTTTGGAAACATTTTCATGATTGGAGATTATAACCGCGCAGCCGGAATTTTCATGAGAATCATCTCCTTCGCGCGTCCAGCCAATGCAATTGATGTCGTCGAAATATTCATGCTGCGTGCCGTATGCAAGCTTTTTTCTTACGTATAACAGCGTTTCAAGCACATCCAATTTTTCAAGGGTGATTTCATGTTCCTGGCCGTCGTTGCCTTTATCCTTGTAATTTGAACCGTATAAATCGGTGTAAAAAACGCATGGATAACCGGCCTCCCGGAGCAAAATGATCGCATAGGCCATTGGCCTGAACCAGCCTTCGACGGTCTGTTCCAGCGATTGCAGGGGTTGTGTGTCGTGATTTTCGACCAGTGTTACTGCCAGCTCCGGCATTGCCTGAACCAACGTTTCGTCCAATATCGTTCGGAGATCGTAATGTTCATTTTCCTTTGAAGCTCTGAAAAAATTGGCTTGTAACGGTGCGTCGAAAAGCGAAACGCGCTTGCCGGTTGCTTCAATGTAAGCGAGCATGGAACCCAGATCGTACGGTGCCCAGTATTCGCCCACTGTGTAAAACTCTTTCTGATATTTCCCGCGCAGATGGTCCAGCCATTCATTGAAGAATGTCGGGTCCATATGTTTGATCGCGTCCAGCCTGAATCCGTCACAATTCACAGTTTCGACAAACCATTCGCCCCAGTTTTTCAACTCTTGCCGTACATGCGGATTGCGGAATTCAATATCTGAGAGCATCAGGTAATCATAATTGCCGTTTTCCAGGTCCATTACATCCTGCCAGCCGCCGCCATATTGGTTTTGAATGCTGTAAATGGCGCTCTGCTCAGTTGATGCATTAAAATCCACCCCTGAAAAACATTGGTAATCCCATACAAATTGTGAATACCGCCCTGCCCTGCCTGGAAATGTAAATTTCGTATAAGCCTCAATTTCGAAAGTATCGCTCACGAATTCGTTGCGGTTTTCCGGCGTCACTTCCTTTACGGGCACCATTTCTTTCTCATCGGCACCGCCCATGTGGTTTAAAACAATGTCGCAATACACCTGCAAACCTGCTTCCTTGCCAGCAGCAATGGCGTCAATCAGTTCCTCTTTGGTTCCGTACTTTGTTCTTACTGAACCTTTTTGATCAAATTCGCCCAGGTCATACAAATCGTACGAATCGTAACCTGAGGATTCCGCTCCTTCCATTCCTTTGTGCGCTGGCGGCAGCCACGCTGAGTCAATGCCTATATTTTTCAGTCGCGGGGCTTCTTTTTTAAAAAGGTTCCACAGTGTTCCATCTGCGGGACAGTACCATTCAAAAAATTGAAGCATTGTAAAATTGTCCATAAAATGTCTTTGTAGTGCTGCGGGATTAAATGCAGCTGGATTATCAGCTTAAATAACCATACCGGCTCATCTGTATTAAAACAACATTTGCTAATTTCGCCCGCATTGATCCAAATCAAAGCCAGGCAATGAGGCATCCGCTTATCCAACATATCAGCATGCAGGTTGAAGTGGCTGCCGAAGATGAAGCATTGCTATTGTCATTTTTCCAATCGGTCCGCGTGAAGAAAAAGCAAAATCTTGTGGAGGCAGGCCACCCCTGTTCTTCTCTTTTCTTTGTTGTGGAAGGCTGCATCCGCATGTTTCATTTGAGTGAAAAGGGAATTGAGCAAACCATTCAGTTTGCCCTGGAAAACTGGTGGCTCACCGACTTTTCAGCATTCACATTACAGAACAACACGGATTTCACGATTCAAGCCGTGGAGCATTCGCAGTTGATGGTCATTGATGTGGCGGCCCAGGAAAAGCTTTTGCAACGATTCCCCAAACTGGAAAGATATTTCCGGTTCATATACCAGCGCGGTTATGGCGCCGCCCAGGTGCGGATGAAATTCCACCACGACATGTCACGGGAAAAGCTCTATCAGCATTTTGTCGACAACTACCCGCGATTTGTTCAGCGCGTGCCGCAGTATATGCTGGCGTCCTACCTGGGCTTCACGCCCGAATATCTGAGTGAGCTGCGCAAAAAGCGTTCTTAAATTGAAATTTTCAAATTTATTGTTTGATGCATTTATCACTTCGCCATTCGGCTGCAAGAACGGTTATGAGACTGGTTGGTCCCTTGATCGATCAGCCGTATTTTTATTTATTGTTTCTGTAACTTCACAACAACATTTCCTCACGGCGCTATCATTGAAATTAAAGCATGGAAAACTGGAAAGCGGTCCTATATATGCTGGCCTTCGGGCAAGGCATGCTCCTCAGCATATCGCTGATCGTCAGAGGAATAAAGAAAGAACGCGCCAGTATTTTTCTGGGTATTATCTTGTTTGTGCTGGCTCTTGAAATCCTGAATGCGTGGGGAATCCAGGTTCGCTATCATAAGGCATCCTACGCCATTCCGTTCTGGAATTTTCAGAGCTATTTATTGCTTCCGCTCTCATTATGGTTCTTTGCGAAGCTTACAACTGAGCGGGATTATGTTTTCAAAAAGCGCTACGCGCTGCTTTTTGCCCCTATTTTGCTCGAACTGACGATCAGATCATTATGGCGCACTTACGCTCGTTCTACTAACCGGTCATTGCCATCCCTACTCGACATTCCGGTCTGGTTTTTCTTTACCGAAATCCTCCCGATCATAGGCATGTGCATCGTTTTAAGCGTTTATGGCCGGAAATTATTCGCGTTTCAATCTGCGTGGAAAGGCCTTGGGTTTGCTTTAAAGTCAGGGGATTATTTCAGGCTTTATGGATTTTTTACTTTTCTGCTGATCCTGACACTGTTATGGATTGCGGGAGTGGTTTTCAAATGGCCCGTTTTCGCTGGTGTTGAAGCGCTTTTGACGATCTGTTTGTTTGGCTTGGGTTACATCGGTTATTTAAGCCCGACTTTTTTCAATTTACCAACTTTGCCCAAACCAAAAGTCGCAGAAAAGCCCGACTTCCTGCATTACGACGACCTGGCTGAGCTAAAAAAGCTCCATGCCGCCTTCCATCAGGATAGTCTGCACATCCAATCTAAGCTAACATTGGAAGAACTGGCTTCCCAATTACATTTGCCTCCGCGATATGTTTCCTATCTCATCAATACGCATTGCGCTTCCAATTTCAATAATTTCGTGAATGGCTTTCGCGTAGAGGAAGTGATCCGCAAACTTGGCGATCCCAAAGAACAGCACAAGACCGTACTTGCTCTTGCATTTGAGGCAGGTTTCAATTCCAAATCAACATTCAACCAGGTATTCAGGCAGCATACTGGTAAGTCCCCATCACAATATCTGCTGGTGCAGAAGTAAAAACTCGCATTCTGAGCAAAGAAAGAATGTCCAGGATCATGATTCCGGACGTCCGAAAATGTGTTTCGAGGCGCAAAGGAGCACGCCATCCGCTTGTTTTGCCCGAAATCCAACCAATTCGACATTTGAATCATGTACAAGCAACTCTTACTCCTGACCACTTTATTCTGGTCTTTTCATGCTTTCTCTCAGACGAACCCGAGGCAAGGTGACCGCGGTTTTGAAATACAGATTAATACAAATGCCGAGTTGCTCGGATTTGTATATTTCCTTGGATACGAGGGCGCGCAGTCTGAAACGGAAGGTTATTCCAGCAGAACCAAAGCCCGTTATGCCTACGGCCTGGACGTCTATCAGCAATATAAATCCTTCGCCAACAGCAAACATCTGGCGGTTGCAATCGGTTTTGCACAAAACATTTGGCTAGACTATTTTCTGAACCTGCTGGTGCAGCTGGATGATTTTCCCAATGCGAAACTGAAAGATGACATTGCACCCACTTATTATTTGAGATTTTCACCAAAACGTGATTCTTCCGAAGCCAGAAAAAATGCCTCTGCTTTTATTGCTGCCATGAACGGACTATATAAGGAGGTGGATTTTGGATCGTATTTGCACCAAAACGCAGGCAAATACGAAAATGCAAAAAGTCAGGTCACAGCCGGGCTCCCGGATAATCGCTTTGTGCCTGCGATGGAGAGCTTTTATCAGGGACATCTTGACAGTTACATTCTGGTGCCGAGCCTGATGATCCCGCCGGGAATGGGCTTTGGCGTAAAATACAATTCAGGTGAAAAAACGCGTGCTTTTCATATTTTCGGATCCTTTGCTCCACCCAAATACGCAGCCGGTTCACCACCTGATATGGGTTTTGATAACAAAAAACATTTGCTCGAACTCAGCACGCACGAGTTCGGGCATTCCTTCGTCAATTCAGCCATCGACCAGCTTCCGGGCGAATTGATAACAGCGACGCAAAGTCTGTACGAACCCATTTCCCAGGCCATGTCCGACCAGGCATATACGACCTGGAAATCGTGCTTGTACGAACATTTTGTCCGGGCCGGCGAGATTTTGATTGCGCAAAATCTGGGCAATTCAGCCGATGCGGATGCTTTGAAAGAACATTACATTAACGCGCGCAAATTCGTTTATTTACCCGAATTGTTAAAAGATCTGGAGGCCTATAATGCAAGCAGGAAAGGCTCCTATATGCAAGCGGTTAAAAGCGCAATGAAGCGGTTGGAACAGAAAGCGGCCACGCGTTAAATTATTAATTCCAAAAAAAACAAGGTTAACGCAATTAAACTGCTCGGATTTTGTTTTGATTTAATATGGCTGTAAATTTACAGCTGTAAAAATAAAAATGAGCGATGACTTATATTAGTGCGCAACCGGTTTTAACAAACGACTGGGATGACATCTGTTATCCTGTTAATCCTGTTTGGCTGACCGATCTTTTGCCGGATTACGACATTATTGCAACGGATCGCCAGCAACTTATCGTGGGCGAGCCCTTGCGGGGCAGAAAGACGATTTTCGGGATTCAAAGTGCGGATTATGCCATTATTCCAAATGTCTGGATCCGTGAAGTGATCGACAAGGTGTTTGGGGAAAATTATACGGTGCAGATAAAACACACGAGCACAGGCGAATTTAGCATCAGCATTATCCTTTCGGATGGGTTTTCTATCGGAAGTGAAAGTTTGCAGCGCAGCATGATCCTGACCAACAGTTACAATGGCAAAACGCCGCTAACCATTCAGGGACAGACGTTTACAACCATGGCGAGCGAAGGCAATAAGCCAGGGACAAGCATGTACCGGGCCATTTGCCAGAATGGCCTCATGGGCTGGGCCGATTCCTTTGGAAAACTTCCAGACTATCAACATTGGCTGGAAGATAAACCTAAAACAAAGGACAAAAAGCAACCTGTTAAGGGTACACAGGAATTGCGTAAAATCCACCACAGCCGCCTGACACCGGAGCTTTTCCAGTCGCAGCTATATGAAATGCTTGTTGGGCAAAAAAAGGCACGTCCCACGCTGACGGCAACTATTTACGAACATTTGCAGCAGCGCACCATGACGAAGGCGGATGAGGGAATGCTCAGAAAATTGCCGATTCCCGTTCAATTGGCTAAGCAGGCGCAGGAAAGGCTCCGGTTGGAAGAACGGATTTTAGGGGCCAGCCCCTCCTACTGGCTCATGTACAATGCGGTAAACCATGCGCTTTTTAATGCACGGAGCAGCCTTACTTTAAATGACCGCTACAAGTTGGACGAACGGGTTTTTCACCAACTGGCTGCCAGCTCTTTCGCATAAGGGCCGGTTCGCGATGCTATAAGGCAATGCGATTTTAACTTTTAATTTAATGATCATGAATACACAAAGAAATCACGTGATACTGGGTGAAGACGATTTTCGCATGTTAAAGCAATTTGCCGAAAATTTCAGCAGCACCAACGCAAACGAAATGTCACTTTCCTACGAACTGAACCGCGCGATAGTGGTGGAAAACGACGAATTACCGCCCGACAGCATTCGTTTAAATTCCGAGGTGAAAGTCAGGGAGTTGACAACTAATAAAGAAATGGAGTTTTCTATTGTTATGCCTGCTCTTGCAGATATCAAGCAGAAGAAAATCTCCGTCCTGACACCCATGGGCGCAGCGCTGATAGGGCTTTGCAAGGGCGAAACGGTGGAATGGAAAATGCCTGCCGGCATGAAGA
Organism: Dyadobacter fanqingshengii; assembly: GCF_023822005.2. Taxonomy (GTDB): domain Bacteria; phylum Bacteroidota; class Bacteroidia; order Cytophagales; family Spirosomataceae; genus Dyadobacter; species Dyadobacter fanqingshengii. Next base: position 1,096,391 of record NZ_CP098806.1, on the reverse strand, counting down.
AATTCCAGGTTCTGGACGTAAGGCAAACCGGATGAACAAGCCGCGCAACCCGTTTGTGGTTGCAACGCGCTATCCGGACCGGTATGGTATTTGCAGAAAGGTTTGAAAGCCTTTTTTTGACACATAACTACCGAATATGGCGAAACGTAAAGCTGAAAAACTTACCCAGGCCGGAGAAATGGCCGCTTTTCTACGCACACGCAGGGAAGTGCTGCTTAACAAATGGCGTGAGAGATGCGATGCAGATCCCACGCTTAGCAGTAAAAGCAGTTTTTCAAGAGAAGAATTCAACGATCAGGTCCCGTTATTGCTGGACATTTTAGACCAGCGCCTGACGTTAACAAAACCATCCTACGACCCGGTCGTGATTTCCAGCCAGCACGGGCTGCACCGCTGGCAAAGTGGTTATTCGTTGAGCGATCTGGTGATCGAGCTGGAACACCTTTTCGCGATCCTGATTGCTGAGGTGGCCATTTTTGATCCGGATTATACGAAACTGAATACGGAAAACGCTTCACATATCTATCGCGAGCTCAACCGGATGTACTCAGAAGCCAGCCGTGGGAGTGTTATTTCCTACAACGAGCTCCGGCAAACAGCGGCAGCGGAACAGGCTGCCAGCCTGCAAACTGCGCTGGAACAGCTGCATCAGATGGGCAAAAAAAGAAATGAACATCTGAGGCACAGTTCGCACGACCTGCGGTCTAGTTTCAGTGTCATGTTAATGGCTTCTCAACTTTCGCAGACACCTTCTTCCGAGGAGGAACGATCCGAACTGATGACCATTATCAACCGCAATCTGACCTCAGTGCGCGATATGCTCCTGCAACTGACTGACTACGCACGTATGGAAGCAGGTCAGGAAACGTTGGATATCAAGCGCTTTGATGTCAGTGCGTTGATCAGGGAAACGATGGAAAATGCGCGACCCGTCGCCGAAATGCGGAAACTGACGCTAACTGCCGATGGTCCGCAAAAGCTGGAAATAGCGAGTGACAGAGTCCAGATACAGCGCATATTGCAGAACCTGCTTTATAATGCATTGAAATACACCGAAAAGGGTGGCATATACATTAGCTGGGCAAATGAGAACGAAGCACGATGGGTTTTGAGCATACAAGATACGGGCCCTGGCTTCCAGGAAAACACTCCTGCTGCACTGTTTGCAGAACAGCTCAAACCCGCTTCCCACACGACAGCCATTCACAGCCAGTTGCAGACAGAAACGCCACCACCATCTTCTCCTGACAAGAATGACCACTTGAAAGAAAGCGAAGGACTCGGGCTTTTCATTGTTAAAAAAATATGCGAACTCATGAAAGCAACCATGGATATTGAAAGCAAGCCAGCAACCGGAACGCTCGTCAGAATCCGTTTTCAGTCAAAACAGGAGCCTAATGCACAAGCATAACATGGCAGTAAGATTATTGTAAATTCGCGTTTCGTTTATGCGTTCTCATTGAAAACTCTCCTTCATTTCCTGCTATTGCAGGAAAAATGTTGCTATCGAAACGAGTACAACCGAAAGCAACATGGATAAAAAGACCAGGATCGAAGACTGCTCTTCATCCGCTTTGAGGAAGGCCGCAAATACGGTAACATTTGCAGCAATCGGGAAAAGCGGAACCAGGGCCAGCATTTTATAATCTTCCGCTTCCAAATCCTTCGCGATAAAAGAAGCTGCAAATGCAACAACGGAAAGTATAACCACGGCTGCGAGCGTGCGGAAGCCAAGTAATTTGGAAAAATACGGAATCTTAATATGCTTAAAATCGACATCGGCCAATTGAAAACCGACAATCATCATTCCGGCTGCTGATACGGCAAAGCTGACAACATTGAGGACAGGTTTGACAAATTCCGGGGTTTCCAACCCGGCAATTTTACAGATGATTCCTGCCATGAAAACATAGAGAAAAGGAATGCTCAGCATTTCCTTTAATGCTTTTCCGGTCGGATATTTGGTCTTAGCAATTTGAAAATAACCAATTGTATCACCATACAGCGCGGAGCCCAGATAAATGCAGATCAAGACATTCACTTTGTCTTCGCCAAAAAGCGCAGTAACCGTTGGGATGCCGAAAAAAGCCACGTTAAAAAATGAAAAGGAGCTGCGTAGTAGCAAAGGGTCAGTTTCAGAAGCCAGTTTATTCTGTATCATTTTGGCCGCAAAATTCATCCCTAATGCGAGCAGAAACGTCAAAATGGGCAATACGACCAGCTTGGAAGCCTCCGCGTCGAGCATGTTGGTGAAAACAAGCAAAGGCAAGAGCACATTGATCAATGGCTTGCTGATGTAACCGGAGTTGAAATTGAATTTCCTGGCGATTAAATAGCCGGCGGGTATGAATGCCATGACGGGCAGCAGCTCCCCGTAAAGTTTAAGAAGGGTTTCCAATGATCTGGCTGATAAGGTGACGAGATAAATTGCCGATCATTTTAACATTAAACCAAACCGCATTCACGTCCAGCAGCAGACCATTTGTAATGTGCCCGACTGCGTAGAAATTGGGATAAGCCTTTTTGCCGGTGATCACCTGCATTGTCTCGGTATTGATCTTGATCCCACCTGCATCTTCCGGTTCGATCAAGTTTGCCTTAGCCAGGTTCTGCATCAGCTCCGACTTCATCATTTTGACCGCCGAAGCCGGGCCCGTGGCGTTAATGACGTATTTTTCGACCGATTCCTGCCCTTCCTCACAGGTTAGCACAAATCCTTTCCTGGTCTCGTCGAAAACCACCTTCTTCAAACCCGGGACAATGCGTAGTTGTTGGGTCTCAAAAAGCTGATTAACCCTTTCCGCATTCACGAGCGGCATACAATGACGGCTTACGGCCCAGTGTGCGCCCAGCCATTTCTTGAATTTCAGCTTTTCCGATTCGTCCAGCCATTTCCACATTTCCGAACTCTCATACCGAAGCGAATAAGGAATGTTGGTGAGTGCATCACCGCCGTTTTTTGCGATTTCAATGTCTTCTTTAAGAAGCTGATCCGCCGGCTTTCCGATTCTTGTCGTTGCCTTCCAATCGATTTTTTTACCAGCAAAGGCCTCAGCTTCCTGCATAAAAAGCCGGAATATTTCTTTTATTGTTGGATTTCGCAGCTCATTCCGCTGGATTTCGTGCAGCTTTTTCAGCGTCAGGAACTGGCATTTGATCATTTGCTGCTCTTCGGGCTGCACGCGGGGCATCAGTCCGTCGGGAGAATAGCAGGTGATTTTTCCTTTGTAACCATTATCGGCCAAAGTCATTAAAGCATCAACTGCGCTCAGGCTGGAACCCAAAATGGCGACATCTGCATTTTTAGGAATGTTGTCCAGAATGGGCGTCGATGGCCAGGGAGAGCCGAAATAGTTTTTCTTTTTATCCAGATGCGGATAATTATTGGCAACCGGCGTCCCTGGCGCCAGCAGCATAAAGTCGCATGAATGCTTCCTGCTTCCCGACAAATGCACATTGAACCCGGATTTCAGCTTGGTTACTTTGATGGCGCTTGCGCGGATGACCTCCACAGCCATGCCTTCTTTTTTCGCCAGCTCAAAATAATGTTCAAACTGCTCTTTCAGATAATCCCCGTACAGTCGCCGGGTCGTAAATGCTTTATTTTCACCTTGATTATCAACAACTTCATGACCAATGCGTGCATCATGCTCAATGAGCCAGTCGCTGAAATGCTGGGGTTCTGTAAAATGGATTCCCATTAAATCGGCCTGGGTGTTGAGAATATGACCCGGTTGCTTGGTCCCGAAAGCAAGTCCTTTCCCGATTTCCGGGTTCTCCTCAATGATGGTAATGCTGACTTTTTGGTGACTTTTTGCGATGCGCAATTGAAGAAAAAGCTCTATAAATGCTGATATGCCACAGGCTCCGCCGCCGATAATCGTAATATTTGTCAAACTCATTTTTGATGTTCCTGTTTCCAATCCGCGCGCCTAACTAGCAGGATTAGTCAGCGAACTTAAAAGAATCATGCTAATCAGCCATCGGAATGACTTGGAAACGCTGCTGCGATTTCTTTGCTCATTTGGCGGGAAAGATACGACTCATGAAATCGTCAATTGATTTCAGCGTTGGGTTAAACCAGGGATCAAAAAACATGAATGTATGCGGCGCGTCGGAAAATGTTTTCACCTCACTGTAAATGTTAAAGCCATTCAGCTTTTTGATAAAATCTTCCCTGCCCGCATGCATGCGGCTTACCGAGCTGTTAATGAACAAATAAGGCGGCGACTTACTGCTCACATGCGTAATAGGAGAACCATCGTTCCAAAGCTCAGCCCGTTCGCTTTTAGGATAACCAAACCAATATGTCGCGGCGGAAATTGATTTTGATTCATCACCCTCGCCAGATTCCGGATGTATGAATGCGAGAATGCCGTCAATGTCAATCACGGCCTGCACGGCGCTGGAATATGCCATATGCTCTCCCGAACCCTCAAATTTTTTGTTCCCATTAGTCGCGCCAATGAACGCAGCCAGCTCCCCTCCTGCCGAAAAACCAAGAACGGCAATCCGGGATGTGTCGATGTTATACTCTCCCGCATGTGCCCTGATCCAGCGAATGGCGGCTTTTAGGTCATAAACTGCCGCTGGAAATAAATCTTCCGTTGATAAACTATAATCTGCGGTGATTGTAATGAAGCCTTTTTCTGCGAGTCGTTGTGCCAGTGTGGTGTTGTGTGTGCGGTCACCCGAGCGCCAGCCACCACCATGGACCATCAGGATTGCAGGCACCGGTTTCGGTAGTCTCTGTTTTCGTTGATAAATGTCCAGTAACAAATTTCGGCCCGACCGGTTTTGCCGATACGGAATATTACGGCTTGCATTCACAGAGGCGGGCATGGTGGGATCTGCCATGCGAATGTCCGGGTGATGCCTGATTTCACTGCGATACGAACCCATCACCGAAAAGCTGGTGTCTGCCGCGCCGGATGGTTTAATTTGTCCGACTGCGGGTTTACCAGCGGCAAGCATAACAGCGACAGCAAAAACCGTGTTAAGCAAGACCTTTATTCGCATGATAGTGTCCATGTTGTAATTAAATCTAAGCATACGAGACAATTAAGAATCGAACTTTTCCTCAACCCGCCGGAACACTCCTCTCACTTTCCACCGTCGCGCTGTCTCTTTGAACCGGCCGCACAACCATCATGCAAGGCATCGCACTCCTGGTTCTCTTCACAGTGTATCTGTTCACGATTGTGCCTTGACGGGGTTTAATTGATATCAATAACACAATCAATACGCTGCCAGTGAGCTTGTGCCTGAGACTGCTTCGAGGAGGCCGGTTTGGATCATATTGAATTGTGCGCTCATCTTGTAGTGGGATTTGTCGTAATCCGATAGGAGCGATTTAAGAACGCTACGGTTTTTATAGAGCTTGGCGAGTGCCTTTTTGTTTTTGGTGATGGAAATTTGACGGCTGATGTCATCAATGTCCTGCCCATACATCCCCATGTTTGAAAAATCCATATCTGCGGATGCGTATGCAGCAGATCCAAGGCTTAGCGTCTTAACATTGTTGATCGTGCAGGTGTAATGCCCATCTTTTACATCAATAGTAACGCGGTAACTGAAAGATTTGAACCGATTGGAATTAATGGGTTCGCGGTCCTGGATAATGATCCTGCCGGAACTCATATCTTCGGCCCGCACAACTTCCCGATAATTGGGATAAGTCTTGGATATCCACGCTTTTATAGCACTGAAAGCCTTGTCTCTGGACTGGTCAGTTTTTACAACTTGCGTTTGCGTGATTTCTCCTGTGAACCTGTTATAAGGCAAGCCGGGCTTTTGTGCAAAGCCGGGTGTAATCAAATGCAGCGAAAAAATTAAAGTCGTTGAGAATAAAAAGCGTTTCATTACCTGGTAACGGAGGATTAATCATCAGTAATGTTAAGAATTATAGAAAATCTTTCAAAATTAAAGCATAAAATAGTTCTACAAAAATCAATTAAATGCCTTCCCAACCACAATTTTATCCCCTGAATCATCCACTTCAAATAAATGAGGAATTCGCACAGTGCGGTTATTAATGCTTTTATGACTGTGAATGGACATGAGCAGCTTACCGTCAAATGTGCGGAAAAGCATTCCGTGGCCAAAATTTGAACCGTTAACTGGCTCCTTCTCCTGTATCCATGGACCATCCAAAGTGCCGCTTTGGGAATAAGCAACACCCTGGGTATATACGTCATAGATCCAGCTAGTCCAGAGCATGCCCAGCTTCCCGGTTTGCGTGCGGAATAGCCACGGGCCGTCTGTAACTTTATTCGGGCGGTCCTTACCGTCCTTTTCTTTCTCACGGCTCCACGGAGAATCGCTGGCCAGGAACAGGATCTTTCCGCCTCCGATGGTGCCGCTGAGATCGGGTTTCAGCTCTATTTTTTCCACCGTTCCGTTGTCATTCTGCAACCATTCATGGCAATAAATCATGTACGATTTACCATCCGTATCCGTCCATAATGTGGCATCCAATGTCAATTTATCTGCGGGCAGATAAACGGAGTCCTTCATCGGCACGTAAGGTCCGTCGGGTTTGTCGCTGACCAGCACGTGGCTGGCCCGGCGTTCAAGGTTGTCTCCTACCCGAATGGCTTTGTTGGTAAATGTGGCGAAATAGTAATATTTGCCTTTATAATAATGGATTTCCGCCGCCCATATCATCGGGTTCGACCCCATCCATGATTGAGGGTCTGTTTGTGCGATTTTATATGGACCTGTCCATTTCCGAAGGTCTTTGCTTTTCCATAACCTCCCTCCTGTTCCGGTCATGTAGTACGTGGAGGTGATTTTGTCTGCCAAAATAAAAGGGTCGCTCAGGCGTATCGAGTCAATGGGGATATCAACGCGAAGTGCTGGTTCGCTGTTTTGCGCGTGAACAAGCATTAAATTGAATACAGCCAGCGTTAGTACGAACAGTATTTTCTTCATTATTTTTTGAGACAACTTTGAGTGATAAGCTGCAAGAAGGCGCAAGTTACTGATGGACGCTAGCAACCAAAAACGAAATGACCGACTATTGCCGGTCATTTATGATAAGAAATAATCAAATGTTACAAACGCTGCCTCCAAAAATCAAGACTTGATTTCCGACCAGATTTCCTTGTGTCCGCCCAGATGCATTCGTGACCGAAGCGCCTGCGCTGCCTGCTGCCCGGACTGAATGGTGCCGTCAATGTAGCCCACATTGCCCCCGAAATCGATCCAGTCGCCGCACAGGAACAGGTTTTCAAATCCACTCGCATCCGCTTTTAATCTGTGAATGGCGCTGTTGGGCACGGAAAGCGTATAATGGTCGGTCGGACGCACATTGGCCCTGAAAAACTGACTGGAAAATCGAGCATAACCATCTTTGGAATCCTTGACATCGGCCAATAACTGAAAATTGAGCCCCTGGGGATACAAATAGGTCCCGGCTTTTGGCCAAAACCACGCGCTGTTGTCCTGCAACCATTGTTCAAATGCATTTTTCAGCCGCTCATTTTCAATGGCCTGATAGGCTGTATCCGGCCCTTCCGGCAATGGCTTGCGCAGCAGATATGGGCCTGTGTAGTAAGCAAGAAACCTGGGTTGCTGGTTTTTTGGCCAGTTTTCACTTGGTAGCGCGATAGTGCTGTCCAGCCATGAATACATCGGATTTTGGTAAACCACAACATTCGGCGCGCTCAATCCCGGAGCCAGTCCCCATTCAGAAAGTTCAAAGCCAAGTTCTTGCAAAGTGGGCAGGAACCACAGCTGTGCTGACTGCGTGGGCGTGGTGACAATGTTCGCGGCCATGGATTTCCAGCGCGGTTCTTTTTCAATAATCTCGCTGCAAATCCTTTTCAGCGTGCCGATCGGAATGCCCAGGACCACTTCATCGAAATCAATGCCTTTTTTCAATTGTCCTTTCCGGTAGTCCGTCCAATCCGTCCAGGGATCTTCCAGATTCACTTTTTCTGCTTGCAAACGCGTGGCATTTTCGGCATCGAGCTGGTCGTACAGCGGCGCGCCGGGCCACACGCGGAGTTCACCGTTGATCTTTTTGACGGGATCATATTCCGGCACTTGCAATTTTACCTGCTCAGCGTAAGATATCGTTTCAATAATCTTATTAGCATCATAATGCACCTGCTCGATTTTGTGAAAAAATTTAAATTTCACACCCCTGCTTTTCAAAACCTCGTAAATAGGCATGACCATCACATCGCCTGTGCCGTAGACCATTTGATATACAAATGAACCTTTGTAACCTGACGATTTCGCAAAAAATTGAAGCGCTGTTCCCGCAGCCACCGCTCCCCCGTTTTCGTTAACCAGATTGGCAAATGTTCCGGTGTAAAAGAAGCGTACGATCACTGAATCCACCAACCATTGCGGCGCTCCCTGCATCGCCAGCCATTCGCGGTAATCATATTTATCAATTTTATCAAAATCAAAAATCTCCGTTTTTCGATCGTAAACGTCTTTGAGGATACCCTTAATGTTGTAATAAGCAAAGCAAACCGCTATGGCCTGATGCCTTTTCTCTTGCTGGTCTTCACGATAAGGCAAGCCCTGGCGCTCTATGTGCCTGATCTCCCTTTCCAATAAATTTAAAATGAAGCTATGATGCTTGTGATTATCGCCGGATTCCTGGGCCAGCAATTTGATGGCTTCATTGATGTGCGACATTTCCCGTTTGATAAGGCGTCCAACGAATCCGTTTTCGGAGAAAAGTGGTTTGAGAAGCCAGTGTAAAAATCCCTTTTTTTCCTGCCGTTTTTGTTCGACGCCATCCACGAATTTTGGAAAAAAATGATTGAGTACCCACCTGCTGAACCAGCTGCCGGTGCTGGAATAAGGGCTTCCCAGCAACATTTCGGCCATTACCGACAATCCCTTTCGCACCAGCGCCCACATAGGCAAAGGCTCGCCTGCACCGGGTTGTTCCTCCGTTTCGGGCAATACCAGCGGCCAGTTTGTCCACTTGCCCAGTTCCGGGACAAATTCGGTCAGTAATGTTGAATTATTGGCAACAAGTCCGTCTTTGAAAAGATCCTGCAATGGGCTGCCCGGTGCAAGGTTGTGCTGTTTCCGTTCGGCATATACGTCACGAAGCAGGCGGAATGTGGTGTCGTACCAACCTTGCAAAATATGAATCCCATGCTCTTCTATCCGGTCGCATTCCCCGCGCCCGGTGGCTGTTTTTCCACCAAGCCGCCAGCCTGTCTGATACAGCGTGATTTCATAATGATCCTGCCAGCCTTCATAGTCGGTCAGCTCGTGCGCCGCGGAAAGCGAAGCCATGCCGCCGCCCAAAATTGCAATCTTCTTTTTCTTTGTTTCCATAGGGTTTCGTGTCAGGAATTTTAGTTAGCATTTGTGTTCAGAATATTTTGAAAAACAGCTTCCTAAGCCACATGATCAGGACGATAATCCAGGCTTTCTGCGTATCCGGCAGCCTTTCTCCGTTGGGATAGGCGGGTTTGTGATTTACGATGAGGTTCATCAAAGCGGGTTGGTTGTTCCATGTTGAGGCTTCCTGATAAAGCTGTGTGAGCTCCGGCTCCACGAGCACGTCATCCAGGAATTCTACGCCCAGTTCGGAAAGGCGGTGCGACTTCCCAAGCACCTCCCTGATCTCCTCGCCCGTCATGGGATAATGTGCCGGATAATAGGCATCCAGGCTGGTCACGAACTGAACGGAACGGCCACGCGGATCACCCATGATCTTGCCGAGCTTTGGAAGCGGAAAGTCGCCTTCCACCAGCGATTGGGCAAACAACAACCTGTACAAGACCATATTGATAAAGATCTTTTCCGGCACAGTTTCTTTTTCCGCCAGGTCGGAGAATTTGAGATAGCCGTCGATAATGCTCGAATTATGCGCTTTATACCAGTTTACAGCATTGGGCTGCTGAATAAAGCGTAGCCAAAACTGCGATGGGACGGGAAGTTCGTAGATAGGCATACCCGTTTCATAGGCCTTAGCGCCCAGTTCTGATAAATATATAAACCAGAGATTGACATCGTTCCACCAGGGACTTCCCGGAGGTGCGCCGTCAACCGGGCGCAGGACTGCCCTTTTTTCCCAGGTCAGAAAGGCAATTTCCGAATCCCCGTAACCAAATGATCCTGAATCACCTTCCTGTCCATACTTTTTGTAAAACGCGCACCTCGACCTGATGCGCGCATCGGGATCATTCTTCAACGGCTTCAAGCTAACCCACAAACCCTCTTCGAATTCTTTTAAATCGCCAGCACTCATGTCAGAAAAGATGAATTTGAACGTCCTTATTTTCGGGGAATTGCAAAACGGGAACAGCCATTAAATCAGCCTGTGTAGAAGCTATATCTCTTTACATGTAGTAATAGCACATGTACTTTTACGTAGTGTGTCGCTCGCTTACTAGGCCAGGAATTAAACTTGATATTTAGTGGGGTTACAGCCCTTAATGGGCTGCTTATATGGTTGTCAATGTAGTCATTATTAGCGATTTATTGTAAATAGCTTCACCATTGACAGAAAAAATTTAATTAAATTTAGACAATTCAACCTTCCAGTAAACCTAACCAATCAGTCGCCACCCCACGATGAGATCAATTTTACTTTTTTCTCTCTTTTTGCTTACAACACCAGCGCTTTTTGCACAGTCTATTGTACCGCTTTCCGATACGGTTAACTGGTATCCGATCGGCCACCACACCGCCTACTTCCGCGACCCTGGCTCCCTTCGCGTTGAACAGATATTACAACCGGCTTTCCAGTCGCAATTCAAGCAATACGAGCAGGAAGTGCCCAATTTCGGCAGCACATCCGACGCGGTGTGGTTCAGGTTTACGGTCAGCAACAATACAGAAAAGAATTTTTACCTGCACATTGGCTCTGCGTTTATTGATAGCATTGCCCTTTATACCATTCATGACAATAAAGTGGCAGAAGTGCTGCTAACGGGTGACGACTACGTTTTTGAGCAGCGCGCTGTAAAGGTTAACACATTCCTTTTTCCATTGAAAGTCGCAAAAAACGCGCAACAGGAATATCTGCTGCGTGTGAAAACCATGCAGCCGTTCTTTTTTCCGCTGAGAGTGGGCACATTACAGGCGTTTATGGAGGACACCCACATTCTGGACTTGATCCAGGGCATTTATACGGGCGTCATGATGCTTATTTTCTTTTACAACCTCTTCCTCTATTTTTCCACCCGCGAAAAGATTTACTTGTATTACGTTGCTTACGTATTGAGTATAACGTGGTTTATGTCCAGCGTTTTCCAATACGTTTTTGAATTTATCTGGCCCGGTTTCCCACTCCTCAACCAATATGCTGTTGCAGTTTCGGGCCTCACCATTCTTACTGCAACATTATTCACACGCGAGTTCCTGCACACCAGCCAGCTTGCGCCGCGTGCGCACCGGTTTTCGATCGTTTTTATATGCTGGGGAATTCTGGCATTTGTGCTTGTTTTCACGCCATTTAAAATAACCGCATTGAGTTTGGCCCAGGCGGGAATTGTGCTGATGGCCATTTATTTCCTGATCGCCGGGGTGATCGTTTACAGAAGAGGTTATGAACCGGCCAAATTTTACCTCGTAGCATGGAGCTTTCTGATCGTGGGTTTTATAGCGGCCATTCTCGAAGCGCTGAATGTATTGCCGGTTATGTATTATATCAACTCCATGCAAATTGGCTCGGCCATTGAAGTAACGCTGCTTTCACTGGCACTGGCCGACCGCATTAATATGTATAAAAAGCAACGCGAAGAAGCGCACGCCAATACGCTCCGCATCGCGCACGAAAAATCGGAGTTGATCCTGGAACAAAATATGGTGCTCGAACAAAAGGTTGCAGAACGGACAGTTGCCCTTACCCAATCGCTTAACGATCTCAAAGTAACCCAGGCGCAATTGATCCAGAGCGAAAAAATGGCCAGCCTCGGAGAACTTACATCGGGCATTGCCCATGAAATCCAGAATCCGCTGAATTTTATTACCAACTTTTCCGAAGTCAACATTGAACTCCTGGACGAGATAGCAGCTGATCTGGACAACGAAACAACAGCCGGAATACAGGCCTGTATCACCGACATCCGCGACAACAGCGACCGCATTATCTTCCATGGCAAACGCGCAGATGCGATCGTGAAAGGCATGTTGCAGCATTCCCGCACCAGCACCAACGAGCGGGAATCAACGGACATTAATGCACTTTGTGATGAATATTTAAGGCTAAGCTATCACGGTTTGAGGGCCAAGGACAAAACTTTTGCGTCCGATTTCAAAACCTATTTTGACGAAAGCATAGGCAATATAAAGGTCATTCCGCAGGATATCGGACGGGTTTTGCTAAACCTGTATAACAACGCGTTTTTTGCCGTGAAACCGTCGCTTCAACCAGTTTCAGATGAATCTTATAAGCCGCTGGTGACGGTTACGACAAAACGGATCAAATCGCCTTCTGGTGAGTCGCTGATCGAAATTTCAGTGCGTGATAATGGCGTTGGCATCCCGCAGCACATTGTTGATAAGATCTTTCAGCCCTTTTTTACAACCAAACCTACCGGACAAGGCACCGGACTCGGGCTTAGTATTTCATATGATATCATTAAATTCCACGGCGGCCTGCTGAAAGTAGAAACCGAAGAAGGGAAGGGAACAACATTCATCATTCAACTACCTGAAAAGTAATGGCTTATTGCACACTTTCGGGTTCAATAGGTGAACTTATTAATTAGCTGCGCTCTTGTTTTCTGATCGATGCCCAACTGGTTTTGAATAAAAGAATCCATGCCGCCGTATTTTTTATCAATAGTATCAAATGTGGCATTGATAAAGCCTTCCTCCACGGTGGTTAAGACCTCCACTGCTTTGAGATCCATGTTGCGCTTGATGATCTTGCCCATTTTCGCTTTGCCCAATGTCTTTTCAGTTTGGGCGTTGCGATAGTAATTGGACAGCAGATATTCGTTCACGATCGTTTCCCGATCCACATTCAGTAGGGATAAAATCAGTGCAGAAACAATCCCTGTGCGGTCCTTTCCCGCAGAACAATGATATAAAACAGGCTCATCCGAAGCAGTAATGCCTTTTATGATGTCCCGCAATGCACTCACGTTCACGGAAACCGCATCTTCATAGAATCGGGTCGTCATGTCTCTTGCCATCGCTTCCGAAATCTCACCGTTGATCACTTTCTTTTTCAGCTGGGCAATTTCGCCCTCATTATCCGCCACGGTTGGCGTGTGAAGATATCGCACATTCGGCGGCAAATGATCTTCCTTGCCCCTGATTTCATGATTCGTACGCAGGTCATACACATGCGCAATGCGCGTGGCATTAAACTTTGCAAACTCGTCTTCATCCAGTTCGGCCAAATTACCCGAGCGATAAATCTTCCCCAAACGAACGGTTTTCCCATCCCTGGTTTTAAGTCCGCCAATGTCCCTGAAATTGAGCGTTTTGCTGAAAGGGATATGTCTTTTAGCCAAAATCGCAGAATCCCCAGCTTGCATAAGCTGATGGTAAGCCGATGTCCCATCATGGTTTTCTGAAACGCTTACCTTGCAGGAAGCAAGGGCAACAACGGCTATAAATATGTAAAACGTCTTTCTCACGTTGCAAAATAATAATTTCATAACACTTAGCTGACACCCTGATAACATTAGTCGCTGACTTTTGCAGATTACTAAAATCAGGCTGATGAAGAAAACATTACTACTACACTCAATCTTACTATCGTTGATCCTGTGCGCACCAACCATTACTTTCGGGCAAAAAGCGGTGATTTCAGGTAAAATCATGGACGAGCAGAAGTTATCCCTTCCGGGCGCGACCGTCAAAATCACTCCCGGTAACCAATACACGATCTCCGACGTGTACGGTAAATTTGAATTTCTGAATGTTACCCCAGGCACTTATCAGCTGGAAGCGACTTATATGGGTTACCGTAATTTCTCACAAAACATTACTGTGGAAAGCGGCGGGGCAGGATCCTTTGAGCTGATCATGGAAGAAGGCGGACTGGACATAAACGAAGTGGTCGTTCTGGGCGACCGGCTGAAAGGCCAGGCGAAAGCGCTTAACCAGCAGCGAAACAATGATAACATTACCAACATCATCTCGTCGGACCAGGTAGGCCGGTTCCCGGATTCGAACATCGGCGATGCATTGAAACGGGTGCCGGGCATTACCATGCAAAATGACCAGGGCGAAGCCAGGAACATTATAGTACGCGGACTGGCGCCGGAGCTCAATTCGGTGACTTTGAACGGGGACCGCATTCCATCCGCAGAGGGTGACAACCGTCGTGTGCAGATGGATCTGATCCCGTCGGATATGATCTCGACCATTGAAGTGAACAAAACACTGACCCCGGATATGGACGCGGATGCGATTGGTGGCTCGGTAAATTTGGTAACCCGCGCGGCTCCCAACAGCCAGCGGATTTCGGCTACTTTGTCCTCCGGCTTCAACCCGATCCGCAGCAAAGCATTGTATACGGGAGGTTTTGTTTATGCCAACCGTTTTGCCAAAAAGGCGATTGGAATGGTGCTGAGCGGTTCTTATAACAACAACAATTACGGCTCGGATGACGTGGAAGCGGTGTGGGCAAAAGATGATTTCGGCAATGTGTTCATCAATGAGACCGATATCAGAAAATACGACGTTCAGCGGATCAGAAGAAGCCTTTCGGCTGCATTTGATTTTAAATTAGGCCAAAATCATACCATTACTGCGAACGCCATGTACAACTGGCGCGACGACATTGAAAACCGCTACCGCCTGCAAATCGACGACATTGAGCCTGTTTATGACGATAACGATAAAATCACCGGTTTTGAAGGCCGCGTAGGACGACAAACCAAAGGCGGCATTGATAACAATAAAAACAAAGGCGGCCGTCTGGAGAGACAAACTGTGCAGAACTATTCGGTTCGTGGTGACCATTTGCTTAGCCCCAAGGTGGATCTGGATTGGTCTGTAAGCTATTCAACTGCAAGCGAAGACAGGCCGAACGAACGTTACATTGGCTTCCGGGAAGGTGGTAACACGCTCACTTACAACGGCGATTCGCGTGCGCCGCTTGTGTCGCCGGTCGGGCTGGACGCAACGACCTTGGGTTTACATGAAATTACAGAAAACCATGACTTTACCGAGGAGACCGAACTGGGTGCAAAGCTTAACCTGCGTTTCCCGCTTTCCATGATCCCTAATCAAAAAGGCCGGATGCGTGTAGGCGCTCGTTTGCGGCTTAAAACCAAAGACAGAAACAACAACTTTTTTGAATACACGCCTGTAAATGAAGACGATATCGCAACAATTGGTGACGCTGGAACCGTAAACTGGCCCGGCAAGAAATTCCAGGCGGGATCGCATCTGGTACCCGGTCTGTTTGCTTCCAAAGGCTTTTTAGGCAACCTTAATCTCAGCAATACGGGCCAGTTTGAAGCCGAATCTGTTCCGGGAGAATTCCTCGGGGCCAACTATAATGCAAAAGAGAACATTGTGGCAGGTTACGTCCGTTTTGACCAGGATTTCAATGAAAAACTGTCCATGATCATTGGTGCCCGGTTTGAAAACACCTCCATCAATTACACCGGGAACATTATCGAAGATGAGGAAGAACTGGCAGGCGCGCGTTCGGTCGAGAACACTTATCTGAATGTGCTGCCCAGCGTTTCGTTCCGCTATAATGCCACGGACAATTTTATCCTGAGAGCAGCAGCAACCACGGCGCTGGCGCGCCCGAATTACTACGCCCTGGCTCCCTACATCAGCATTATCCCGGGCGACCAGGAAATTTCGGCTGGTAACCCCGATTTGAAAGCCACCTATTCCTGGAATTTTGATTTAATGGCAGAGAATTATTTTGAGTCGGTGGGTCTGATTTCAGGAGGTGTTTTTTATAAAAATCTTAAAAATTTCATCTACACTTACCGCAACCAGCAATATTCGCAAGCTGACTTCACAGCCGGTTTCCCAAGTGTTACCAACCCGATTTCGGCAGGACAGCAGTGGGACTTTTTGCAATCGAGAAACGGTGATAATGTCAATATTTTCGGATTTGAACTGGCATTCCAGCGGCAATTGGATTTCCTTCCGGGCTTTTTGAAAAACTTCGGGATTTATACCAATTACACATTTACAAAGTCGTTTGCAGACGGTGTGTATAACGAAGATGGTCATGAAAGAACAGACGTTTCACTGCCCGGAACCGCGCCGCATATGTTTAATGCGTCGTTGTCCTGGGAAAACAAACGCTTCTCTGCACGACTGTCGGCCAATTACACGGCGGCCTACCTGGACGCACTGGGCGGCGAGGACTTTGATGATATTTATTACGACAAACAGTTTTTCCTGGATGCCAATGCGGCTTACAAAATCACCAAAAACCTCCGCCTGTTTGCCGAGGCCAATAACCTGACCAACCAGCCGCTGCGTTACTACCAAAGCATTTCAGCCAGGACGGTTCAGGCGGAATATTACCGCCCAAGGTTTAATTTCGGCTTGAAGTTCGACATGACCAAGTAACAACATTTGATATCCATGTAGGCCGTTTCCAGCACGGGAACGGCCTGTTTTCATCATAACACCAATAAAAATGCGTTCCCATTCCATTGTTTTTTTGCTTGCAGCTTTCAGTTTTATCGCTTGTAACCGCCAGTCATCGGAGCAATCCGGCAATGATACTACCGATTCAATTACAACAGATTCAACCATCATTCAACCATTCATTGTGACGGATTCCGTCGTGCATGACACGGACGATCCGGCCATTTGGATTAATCCCGACGATCCTGCCAAAAGCCTGATCTTGGGCACGGATAAAGATGCTGACGGTGGTTTGTATGTGTTTGACTTGGCGGGTAAAATTCAAAAAGACAAGTTTGTCAAGTTGAAACGCCCTAATAATGTGGATATCGCTTACGGGCTGATGCTTTCGGGCAAAAAGACAGACATTGCCGTAGCCACAGAAAGAGAAGCGAACAAGATCCGGATTTTCTCACTGCCCGACATGAAAGTGGTAGACGCGGGCGGCATTGAAGTTTTTAAAGGCGATTCATTGCAGGCGCCCATGGGCATTGCGCTTTACACGCGCCCCACAGATAAGGCGATATTCGCCATTGTGGGCCGAAAAAGTGGCCCGACGGAAGGTTATTTGTGGCAATACAAGCTGTCAGACGATGGGAAAGGCAATATAAAGGCGGACCTGGTCCGGAAGTTTGGAAAATACAGCGGTAAAAAAGAGATAGAATCCATTGCAGTAGACAACGAAATGGGCTATGTATATTACTCCGATGAACAGGTAGGCGTCCGCAAATATTATGCAGATCCCGACAGCAGCAGCAAGGAACTGAAATTGATCCCTAACAAAGGTTTTACGGAAGACAACGAGGGAATTTCTATTTACAAAACCGGCCCTGAAACAGGTTACATCCTCGTTTCGGATCAAGGCGCGGATAAATTTCACATTTTCAAAAGAGAAGGAACAAAGGCAGATCCGCACGCCCATGAGCTTGTGAAAATTGTTAAAGTAGCAGCCCACCAGAGCGACGGTTCCGACGTAACCAATGTTGCCCTATCGAATGATTTTCCGAAAGGACTTTTGGTAGTGATGTCAGAAGGAAAAGTTTTCCATTATTACAAATGGGAAGATATTTTGGCTCCTTCATCTCAAAACCGGTAGCCCAGATGTACAGTGGGGAAAAGAGACCATTTTTTTTGCTCGTAACGCTGGTCATTTTCCATTATGTCCGCAGGATCCAGTGTATTAATCAATGCTACCCAGGGCACAAGGTAAAGCCCTTTGTATTGATTCTCTTTTTTTCCAAACATAAAACGATAACCCGTTCGTAATCCAAGCATTATACTCTCTGCTTCCTGCCTGACCGCAGTATTTTTCAAACCCATTCTGTCTGTCCCGTAATCAGATTGGAGACCAAGAAAAAAGCCTTTGTTGGCCCGGAAAAGATAATCGGCCTTGATGCCGAAGCCGGAACTCTTAACAGAAAACTGCTCATTTTCCAGCGCAAATTTCGGTTGCTTTATTCCAAAAACACCCGCGTCAAAACGCACGTGGCCTAATGTATAGCCCACATGAAATGAGTAACCATTTAAAATGTAGGCAATCGGGTCGGCTTCGAGTTCAAACCGGTTGGCTGACGGCTGCTTCTGGGCAATGCTGTTGAAGCAGGTTCCCAGTGTTAGTAGGAGAATTTTCACGATCGTTTTCATAGCTCATCTGTTTGTTGTACAAATGCAAAACTATCCGTTGCCCTTCGGTTTAGCGATTAACAAAAGATAAGAAACGATCTACGACCTCGAAATCCTTTTGCGTATGCGACTCAGCGACACCGGGGTTATACCCAGAAAAGAGGCAAGAATGTATTGCGGCACGCGTTGTAACAGATTTGGATAGTGCTGGGCAAACAACTCGTAACGCTCCTGCGGGCTTGACAGAATGTAAGACGAAAGCAGCCGCTGCGCCGAAATAAACCGCTGTTCCATCACTTTGCGCATGATAATGTTGGTTTTAGGAACCAGATTGTAAAGTCGTTCCAGGCCGTCCCTGGTCAGCACAAGTAAGGAGCATGGTTCCAGCGTTTCGAGATTCTGCGTGCTTGGTATTTGCTGGACAAAACTTTCCAGACAGCTGGCAAACAGGTTTTCTGAGAATATGAAGGCCGTAATCTGGTCATCATTTTCTGTGGTGTAATAAAGCCTCGCCAGGCCGGTATGGATAAAATATATCTCGTCTGCAACCTGACCTTCCCGTGTCAGCATGGTCTTCGCATCCACTTTTTTTTGGATAAAGAATGTTTGAAAAATCGCCCATTCTTCGTCCGAAAGCGGAACTAGTTTGTCCACAATAACCCTTAGCTGCGCGTACATTTCCGGCTCATTTGCCATTTTCCATGATATTTTTTGAAAGATATTCCTTTATTTTTGATCCTAAAACACATCTTTACCGTTATCCAGATTGTGTATTCGTAAAAATAAGTCATCCCAAAATCTCATTTCGAAACCTCTAACTTAAAACAAATGACTAAAAGTATTCTGCTAACCCTGGCCGGGGCAGCTTTTGTGATCGCTTCTTGCCAAAACAAATCATCTGAAAATTCGGATGCTGCGGAAAAAGACAGCTTGGCAACAACGGCATCGGGCACTCCTGTCGAAACTCAAAAGGCCAATTCAGATTACAAACCTTCTTTTGAGGGCCAGACTAGGATCGGCGGCGTAAAATCCACCACTGCCTATGAAGGCAAAGTTTTATTCAGCGACCTCAAAAATCCATGGGGCGTTACCACATTACCGGATGGCCGATTGATCATTACCGAAAAAGCAGGCACCATGCGCATTGCCACCACCGACGGCAAAGTAAGCGCACCGATCACCGGGATCCCGGCCGTCAATTCAGAAGGACAGGGTGGTTTGCTGGGCATCCGGGTTGATCCTGAATTTGCCAAAAACAGAATGGTTTACTGGGTGTTTGCCGAAACGCGTCCGGGCGGTAACCTTACTTCCGTGGCCAAAGGAAAGCTCTCGGCCGACGAGAAAAAAATTGAAGGTGCAGCCGTTATCTACCGCGCTACGCCTGCATTTCCAAGCAACCTGCATTACGGGGGAAGGATATTATTTGACAAAAAAGGCGACCTGGTTATCAGCACCGGCGAGCGTTCTGACACTGTTTCCAGGCCACAGGCGCAACATTTGAATTCCAGTCTTGGAAAGGTGATCCGCATTACGAAAGACGGGAAACCGGTTGCAGGTGGCCCATTTGAAGGCAAATCTGGCGCGAAACCGGAGATTTATTCTTACGGA
Source organism: Dyadobacter fanqingshengii (assembly GCF_023822005.2). Taxonomy (GTDB): domain Bacteria; phylum Bacteroidota; class Bacteroidia; order Cytophagales; family Spirosomataceae; genus Dyadobacter; species Dyadobacter fanqingshengii. Next base: position 1,076,606 of record NZ_CP098806.1, on the reverse strand, counting down.
CACCGCAATGTACAAGGACTGGCATTCCACCCGGTTTCGGGCGACCTTTGGGAAGTAGAATTCGGGCCAAGAGGTGGCGATGAGCTCAACCGCATTGAGGCAGGTAAAAACTACGGATGGCCGACCATTACTTACGGAATTGAATACAGCGGGAAGAAAATCGGTGACTCTATTCAGGTGAAAGAAGGCTTGGAACAACCTGTTTATTACTGGGACCCTGTGGTTTCGCCGAGCGGTATCACTTTTTACAGCAGCGATAGCATCCCTGAATGGAAAAACAACCTTTTCATCGGCGGATTGAGCAGCATGCACATTTTGAGGCTGGTGATCGAAAATAACAAGGTTGTAGGAGAAGAAAGGCTTCTGGCCTCCGAAGGACAGCGTTTCCGCGACATTACAGAAGGCAAGGACGGCGCGCTTTACGCAGTGACCGACCAGGGCAGACTGTACCGCATCTATAAAAAATAATAAGAATTGATAAAAAAGCGGGCGTTGGTTGAAATCACCAACGCCCGCTTTTTTTGTACATGGCATGGGCATGGTATTTTATATATTTGAATTGTAAGATATCTTCTCCATAATCATGATTAAATTTTCCGATAGTCTCCGTAGTCTTAATCTCGCTGCATCTCTGCTAAGCCTGGTTTTGATTATTGCATTATTATATGTGCTGCAAGGCGTTTTGATCCCGCTGCTGTTTTCCATTCTACTTGCCATTTCGCTGTTTCCCATTACGCGCTTTTTTGAGAAGTTCAAGCTGAACCGCGTAACCGCATCGTTGCTTTCAGTTTTAATAGCGATTGTGCTGATCGGAAGCCTGGTATGGTTTATCGTTCACCAGGTTATTGTGATCGGCGCCAATGGAAACGACCTTCAAATTCGCTTTATGCACATTCTCGAGACCATCCAAAAATGGGTTACAATGCGTTTTGGAATAGAACAAGGGGAAATCACGAAGCAGATCACAGGCTTTTCAAACCGGGTTATCGGCAATGCGGGCGTTATTATCAGCACTGCTTTTGGTTCTGTCGGCGGCATTCTTGCGGGCGTCGTGGTGGTTCCATTGTTCACGTTTTTCCTGCTGTACTACCGCGATTTTTTCCGTGAATTTTTCTTTCACGCCTTTGCATCTACATCCAAAGAACTGGTTAGTGATGTGCTGGACAAGATTTATTATGTTGTGCAAAGCTACCTTGTTGGACTGGTAACCGTTATGGGCATTGTGGCCATCCTGAATACGGTCGGGCTTCTTGTTTTGGGCATTCCTTATGCCTGGTTCTTTGGCATTCTGGCATCATTGTTAATGTTGCTTCCCTATATCGGCATTGCGATTGGTTCGGTGCTTCCGGCATTGTTTGCACTGGCAACGAAAGACAGCGCGTGGTATGCTGTGGGCGTTGTTGCCTGGTTCCAGGTTGTCCAATTTCTGGAAGGTAACTTCCTGACTCCCAACATTGTCGGCGGAAAAGTGAGTATCAACCCGCTAATGGCATTAATAGGCTTGCTTTTGGGCGGTATGCTGTTTGGCCTGGCCGGATTAATCCTGGCCATTCCCATTACGGCGGTGTTAAAAGTAGTTTTTGACGCAATCCCATCCATGAAAGCATACGGATTCCTGATCGGCGAACCCGAAAAATACCACCTCAAACGCTTCTCTGGCAAGATCATTATGAAACGCTGGAAAATCAACCAAGCTCCAACAAACCAGGAATAATTCCACCTTAAAGGGCATAATTACTTCCTGGTCTAGCCAGGTTTGCCGAAAATGAGATATCCGCACATTGTCAAATGCCACACCAGCCTGTGGCATTTTTTATTTTAATGCCTTTTTAACTTGCTTTTAACTTGCTATTAACGGTAATGTGCTGTTTTTGTATCGGTATTAGTTAAATCCAATTCTACAAAAATAGAAACCCTCTTTTTAATGAAAAATGTGATGCTATTCGTGATGGTTAACATCTTATCTCACAGAAATTTCATAATTCAGGAATTGCGATTTGATTCAATATCAGACAAAACATGCCTAGTAAACCATATTTATCAAATAGCAAAACCATCATGAAGAGAATTCTCATGGTCCTCAGTTTGTGTGCGACAATGTTCCATACAGGTTGTGAATCCAAAAAAGAAGAAAAGGAAGAGGAAGTTAAATTCCTCGTAACAAGCCCCCTGCAAAAAGACACTTTGGTAACCAAAGAATATGTAAGCCAGATCCGCGCGATCAGCCACATTGAGCTACGCGCTTTGGAAAGAGGTTATTTGCAAAATATCTACGTGGACGAAGGGCAGACCGTCAAAAAAGGGCAGTTAATGTTCAAGATCATGCCGATGCTTTATCAGGCGGAACAACAAAAAGCGCAGGCAGAAGCCAATTTTGCAGAAATTGAATTCAAAAACACCAAGTCGCTGGCTGATAGCAATGTAGTTTCCAAAAATGAGCTGGCACTAGCCAAAGCCAAACTGGACAAAGCAAAAGCAGAACTTGGACTGGCTACAACGCACCTTGGCTTTACTGAAATTCGCGCGCCATTTAACGGCATCATGGACCATTTCCAGGTAAGGCTGGGAAGTCTTTTGGACGAAGGCGACTTGCTAACCACATTATCCGACAACAGCGAAATGTGGGTTTATTTCAATGTTCCCGAAGCAGAGTATCTGGACTACAAAGCCAATGAAGCCACAGCCGGTATGCTGAATGTGAACCTCCGCATGGCCAATAATCAAATGTTCCCGCACACGGGATCAGTGAAAACGATTGAGGCGGATTTTAATAATGAAACAGGTAACATCGCTTTTCGTGCCACGTTCCCGAATCCCAAAAGACTTTTGAGACACGGAGAAACGGGTAACATCCTGGTAACCGTCCCCATGAAAAACGCATTGCTGATCCCGCAGAAAGCCACTTTCGAAGTGCTGGAAAAGAAATATGTGTATGTGTTGGATAAGGAAAATAAGATCCGTTCGAGAGAAATCCAGATTGAGGCTGAGCTTCCGCACATTTTCGTCGTAAAATCCGGTTTGAAAGCCGATGACAAAATCCTTCTGGAAGGTTTGCGTCAGGTGAAAGAGAACGAAAAGATCCACTCCACATTCGTGAAGCCTGATTCCGTTATCTCCAATCTAAGTCTTTACGCCGAATAGTCAGGTATCTTAAAAAGCACAAAAAGACATGTTCAATCAATTCATCAGAAGACCTGTATTTGCAATCGTGATCTCGATCATGATCGTATTTATAGGCATCCTGGCCATTGAGAAATTACCCATTTCCCAATTTCCGGACATTGCCCCTACAACAGTAAACATTTTCATAGCCTATCCCGGCGCGAGTGCCGATGTATTGGTAAAATCAACATTAATCACGCTTGAACAGGCCATTAACGGGGTTCAGGACATGCGGTACATTGCTACCGATGCAACGAGTGCGGGGGAGGCGACGCTCAGGATCATCTTCGAGCCCGGCACCGACCCGAACGTTGCCGTAATCCGGGTAAAAACCAGGGTGGATCAGGTAATGCCACTTTTACCAGAGCTGGTTCAGCGCGAAGGGGTTATCATTTCGCCAGTTCAGCCTAGTATGTTGATGTATGTCAATTTGTATTCCAAAGACAAAAGCATCGACGAAAAATTCCTTTTCAACTACGCAACAGTAAAAATGATCCCCGAAATCCAGCGGACAAAAGGGATTGCTAGAGCGCAAATATTGGGTAGCCGCAGATACGCAATGCGTCTCTGGCTGAATCCCGAGCGTATGCGTGCCTACAACATTTCTACTGAGGAAGTAATGAAAGCGGTGGGCGAGCAGAGTATCGTGGGTCGTCCGGGCCGTATCGGGCAAAGTTCCGGTATTGCAGCCCAGTCGCTGGAATATGTGCTTACGTATAAAGGTCGTTACGATAAGCCGGAGGAATACGAAAATATCATCGTCCGCGCCAATGCGCAAGGCGAAAGCGTTCACCTGAGAGACATTGCCAAAGTGGAGCTGGGGTCTGAATTCTTCGATATTTATTCCAATCTCGACGGCCATCCTTCTGCGGCGATTGTTTTGCGCCAAAACTATGGTAGTAACGCAAGCGACGTAATTGAAGAGGTGAAGAAAAAGCTGGATGTGATGAAAGAATCCTTCCCTCCTGGGGTTGATTACAAGATCAGCTATGACGTTTCGCAGTTTTTGGACGCGTCCATTGAGCAGGTTATCGACACATTGCGCGACGCATTTATCCTTGTTGCCCTCGTGGTGTTCATATTTCTTGGCGATTGGCGCTCTACTTTGATCCCGATCCTGGCCGTACCGGTTTCGCTGATCGGGGCATTCTTTGTCATACAGGCATTCGGGCTTTCGATTAACCTCATAACGCTTTTTGCGCTTGTACTTGCGATCGGTATTGTGGTCGATGATGCGATTGTCGTCGTCGAGGCCGTCCATGCGAAGTTTGAGGAAGAGCCGGGGATTTCCCCATTTAATGCGGTGAAAAAAGTTCTTGGTGAGATCAGCGGAGCGATCATTGCGATCACAGCCGTTATGGTTTCGGTTTTCCTTCCGATTTCATTTATGTCCGGTCCGGTAGGAACATTCTACCGACAGTTCTCGATCACAATGGCTAGTTCTATCGTGATCTCGGCGCTTATCGCTCTTACGCTTACGCCGGTTTTGTGCGCCATGTTATTGCAGAATCATCATGGACATCCGAAGAAGAAAAACCTCCTTACCAAAGCGCTTGACGGTTTCAACAGAACATTTGACAAGCTGACAGGGAGATATGTAAGCCTGCTGAAAAGGATTGTTAGCCGCAGAGTGGTTACCTGGGTTGTGTTGCTGGGCTTCTGTGCAGGGATTGTTTTTGTAAACAAAATTTTACCCGCAGGTTTTATCCCAAATGAGGATCAAAGCACGATTTATGCCATTATCCAAACGCCTCCGGGTTCTACTTTGGAAAAAACCAATGAAGTTTCCCGCCGTCTTCAAAAAATATGCGAAGAAGTCGAAGGAATCGAATCGGTGTCATCATTGGCAGGTTACGAGATCATGACGGAAGGCCGCGGTTCCAATGCAGGAACTTGTCTGATCAACCTGAAACCATGGCACGACCGCAAGCAGAATGTGAAAGAGATCATGGAAGAACTTGAAAAAGAAACGCGCGGTCTCGGTGCGGTCGTTGAATTCTTCGAACCACCAGCGATCCCAGGTTTTGGTACATCCGGCGGTTTCTCCATGCGTCTTTTGGATAAAACATCGGATACAGACTACGCGGAATTTGATAAGATCAATAAAAAATTCATGGAGGATCTGGCGAAACGTCCTGAGCTAACGGGCTTGTTCACATTCTTTGCGGCGAATTATCCGCAGTATGAATTGCAGATCGATAACCAGCTTGCGATGCAAAAAGGCGTGTCAATCGGAAAAGCGATGGACAACCTGAACATAATGATCGGTAGTACATACGAACAGGGTTTCACGAGGTTCAACCAGTTCTTTAAAGTGTACGTGCAGTCTGACCCGAGTTTCAGAAGGCTCCCCTCCGATCTTTTGAAATTGTTTGTAAAAAATGACGCAGGTGAAATGGTGCCTTACTCGTCCTTCATGACATTGAAAAAAGGTCAGGGCCCGAACGAGATCACGCGTTTCAACTTATATAATTCAGCTGCGATCCAGGGACTTCCTGCCAAAGGTTACACCACTGCGGATGCTATTCAGGCGATCCGGGAAGTGTCGGCCAAGACATTGCCACAAGGTTACGATATCGCTTTTGAAGGTCTTTCTTATGACGAATCGATCCGTGGAAATGAGTCGCTGGTTGTGTTCGCGATTGTATTGGCGTTCGTTTATTTTGTATTGGCAGCGCAGTATGAAAGCTTCATCATTCCGTTTGCAGTTGTGTTATCGCTGCCGGTTGGGGTGTTTGGTTCATTCCTTTTGCTCAAATTAATGGGCCTGGAAAATAACATTTACGCACAGATCGGCTTGATCATGCTCGTCGGGTTATTAGGTAAGAATGCCGTACTGATCGTAGAGTTTGCCGTTCAAAAACGAAGTCAGGGAGAAACGATCCTGAACGCCGCCATTGAGGGTGCCAGAGTGCGTTTCCGACCAATTTTGATGACATCATTTGCATTCGTTGCAGGTTTGATCCCATTGATCATTGCAACCGGTGCCGGTGCCATTGGTAACCGTACAATCGGTGCATCTGCTATGGGCGGAATGCTTTTCGGGACCATTTTCGGGGTGATTATCATCCCCGGATTGTACTACATATTTGGCACATTAGCCGATGGCCGGAAAATGATCAAAGATGAGGAGGACGGCTCGCTTACCGAACAATTTGTACACGCAGTCGACATATTCCCTCACACTCAAGAAACGCAAAATGATGAGCAATAAAAGAATATTGACCTGGGTTGGGATCACCATCAGTGCCCTGACTTATACCGCGTGCAACGCGCCTTCACAGGTTCAGCGGTCACCGAATAAAACACTATCAGCTGCCTACAACGGGCAGGCAGCTGACTCAACCGCTAACGCGGGCAAGCTGAAATGGAAGGATTATTTCACTGATCCTCAGTTGGCTGCCTTGATTGACACAGCTTTGAATAACAACCAGGAGCTGAACATCACCTTGCAGGAAATTGAAATATCCCGCAACGAGATCCGGGCCCGCAAAGGAGAATATCTGCCTTTTGTGGGTTTAAGAGGCGGCGCCGGTATTGAAAAAGCGGGACGTTACACGCAAGTTGGTTCCAGCGAAGCCACCACGGAAATCAAGCCGGGAAGGGAAACGCCAGAGCCGCTGCCGGATTTCGTCGTAGCCGCCTATGCGCGCTGGGAAGTGGATATCTGGCACAAGCTGCGCAACGCGAAAAAGGCTGCCGTGAACCGTTATCTGTCTTCCGTAGAAGGTAAAAATTTCATGATGACCAACATTGTCTCTGAAATCGCCAACTCCTATTACGAGCTGATCGCGCTGGACACGCAGCTTAACATTGTAACCCAGAACATTGAAATTCAGAACAATGCACTGAGAATCGTTAAAATGCAGAAAGAAGCGACGCGGGTGACCGAGCTGGCTGTGCGCAGGTTTGAGGCGCAAGTGCTGAATACGCAAAACCGCCAGTATGCAATCCGTCAGCGGATTGTGGAAACCGAAAACCGGATCAACTTCCTTTTGGGAAGATATCCGCAACCCGTCTTGAGAAACAGCCAGAATTTCGAGAATATGCTTCCTGCGGTTATTCATGCGGGTATTCCATCGCAATTGATGGAAAACCGTCCGGATGTTAGGCAAGCCGAGCAGGATCTGGAAGCTTCAAAGCTGGATGTTATGGTTGCAAGAGCAAATTTTTATCCTTCGCTAGGGCTGAACGCATCTGTGGGTTTGAATGCTTTTAACCCGATTTACCTGGGCAATATTCCAAAGTCTCTGATGTCCACATTGGTAGCCGATCTGGCTGGACCGCTGATCAACAAAAATGCGATCCAGGCCACTTACAAAAGCGCCGATGCACGGCAAGTCCAGGCTATTTACAACTACGAAAGGACTGTTTTGAATGCTTATATCGAGGTTGTGAACCAGTTGTCGAACATCAACAACCTGCAACAAAGCTACGAAACCAAAACCCGCGAAGTAGCAGCACTGACCGAATCAACCAACATTGCCAACCGCCTCTTCACATCAGCCAGAGCCGATTACATGGAAGTGCTTTTAACCCAGCGCGAGGCATTAGAATCCAGGTTTGATCTGATCGAAACTAAAATGCAGCAAATGAACGCAACGGTGAATATTTACCGGGCTTTGGGTGGCGGCTGGAATTGATTTATCAAATATCATATCATTACCAGCAAGTTGAAACCCGCTGCAACTAAGTAGGTCGAGCCTCCGGCTCTTTTCAGTAACATCGAAAAGAGCCAGAGGCTCGACTTATATTCTACCGACGGGTTTCAACCCGTCGACCAAACACCCGGACTAAAATATAAGCTTTAAAAAGCAGCACCAATACCAGCCCGGGCTTTATAAGATCGGGCCATAAAGGCCTGGTCTTTAATCAGTTTCAATCCATTAAGTTCCGGAATGACGATCACGCTGCCGGCAGGAACTACTCCCCTTTCCATCCAATTGGAAAGCCTTGATGGTTTAATGTTGTATTTTTTGCAGTAGTCAGACAATGTCATCCAGTCTCTAAGCCAATATTCCTTGTCCATTATAACAAGTTTGCTGTTTGTGAAGTCCATCAACATGGATTCCACTTGATCCAGCTTGTTATTCACTTCCGTAAAAACGGTTCCTTTCTGTTTTATAGTTTCCATTTCGCTTCTTGATTGTTTGGGACGCCTGTATGATTCAATGAGGCAACCCTTGATTTTACATTTTCAAAACATTCTTCAAGGTTTCTCTGAGATGCTTAATTCTTTCAATGGTCTGTTGATATTCTCCCGCGGTAACATCCTCGGGAGTGTTTATTAGCAGATTTTCAGCTTCCTCAATAATCTTTCTAAGCTCTTCTACTAATTTCTCTTTCCTGGTTTTGCTCATTCGTATAGTATAGTATGTGTTCAGTGATTTCATAAATATATAATTTGTGAAATGATTTCACAAATTTGCAGGAAATTTTGAAGTCCTTTTCTTGGATTGCCGGTAGCTTGCGGTGGCTTCGTGCCAGTTAGGCCATAACCGGGACCGCTCTTTTTCAAATCATACAACCCCTAATTTGTCTAATAATTTTAAGTAATTTCACCTTCCCTATCCATTAAGTAGAACATTGTTCACTCATCGCCTAACCCGATACATTATTTTAGTGATGGCTGTCCTCATTGGCAGCTTCCTGAAATCCAGCGCCCAGAATGCGCCTAACATTATCTTCATCATCGGCGACGATATCAGCTGGGATGACATTGGCGCTTATGGGAACACCAAGATCAAGACGCCCAACCTGGACAAGCTTGCACGCAACGGACTCCTGTTTAAGAATATGTATTTGACGGCCAGCTCGTGCAGTCCAAGCCGGACAAGCATTCTAACGGGACGATATCCGCATAACACGGGTGCGGCCGAGCTGCATTCTCCCCTTCCCGCACATCTGATATTTTTCCCGGAACAGCTTCGGCAGAAAGGCTATTTTTCTGCATTGGTAGGGAAATGGCATGAAGGCCCGGCGACCAAACGAGATTACGATACATTGTTAGTCGACAAAAAAGCCAACGGCGAAGGCGGTGAACTGCAATGGGTGAATCTGCTTAAAGCCAGGCCAAAAGACAAGCCATTTTTCTTCTGGCTTGCCGCTTACGACGCACACCGCCCATGGTCAACAACAACAGAAGGACCGCAGCACCATTCCGAAACAGAAATTTCCGTCCCGCCAACATTGGTAGACACTAAGGAAACCCGGCAAGATCTTACATTTTATTATAATGAAATTTCCCGCCTCGACCATTATGTAGGCGAGCTGGAAAAAGAATTGGAACGCCAGGGGATTGCGGAAAATACGCTTATCATTTTCACAGCTGATAATGGCAGACCGTTTCCTGGAAGCAAAACCAGACTGTATGACGCGGGTGTAAAAACACCTTTCATTGTCAAATGGCCGAAAGGAATAAAGCCAGGAACTGTTACGGAAAGCTTGGTCAGCAGCATTGACATTGCGCCGACGTTGCTGGAACTGGCTGGCGTAAAACCAGCCGAAACGGTTCAGGGAAAAAGCTTTGCAGCGCTGTTTGGAACACCCGATCAAGAATTCAGGAAATATGTTTTTGGCGAGCATAACTGGCACGATTACGCTGCTTACGAGCGCTCGGTGCGCACGAAGGATTTTTTATATGTGATCAATAAACGAACGGAACTGGACAATGGCGGACCTATTGATGCCAATCAAAGCCCGTCCGCAACAGCATTGAAGTTGGCCAAAGCAAAGGGCAAGTTAACATTGCTTCAAAGAGATGCTTTCATTGCACCGCGACCCGCCGAAGAGTTCTTTGATAACTTCAAAGATCCACTGCAATCCAGAAATGAAATAGCCAACAAAACATACGCCGCGCCCATTGCGGAGTTACAAAAAATCCTGAAACAATGGCAGGAAGAAACCGGCGACACCGAGCCCGCAAACCTGACGCCCGACTGGTACGACCGCGAAAACGGTAAACCCACACCAGCAAAAGACAAGCGCGGCGAAATGCCTGGAAGCGCGAAAAAAGCAGACCATATTAATGCGGAAGGGCCATTTTAAACAACATTAAGTGGAACGACCGCTCCCGTATGCGCGCCATCGCGCTCAACGCTGATCACGGGCATGTGTTCGATACGCGCGGAACATAGGTGCAGCTCTTATCCTGTTCCGATTTTGCAGTTATTCAGACCACACCGCCAGCTCATTATCGTCCGGATCTGTGAACTGAAAGCGCTTTCCGCCGGGAAATTCAAAAATATCCCTCGTCAGAACGCCGCCTGCTTTCAACACTTTTTCCTTCGTCGTTTCAATGTCCCCGGAGTAAAGAATAACCAGAATGCTCCCCCGGACGGGCGTGCCCGTCGTAAAACCACCATCCACATAGTCGCCGGAAAAAGCCGTGTATTCCGGCCCATAATCGGTAAACGTCCAGCCGAAACTTTCGGAATAGAATTGCTTCACCTTTTGCAGATCCTTCGAAAGGAATTCAATGTACTGGATCTGTTCGTGTTTTTGTTTGTTTTCTGAATTTTCCATGGGCCTATTTTTATTTATTTGGTGATTTTATTACAAAGAAAAAGGATACGCAATTAAATTGTCTACTAACTTAATCGATTAAATATTCTATCCATTACATTTGCCCTCGCAAAAGTAAAAACATTACAACCACCAACTTCCTTATTCATTAAAAATCTCAATCCAAAAATGTTTAAAAATCTATCAAAAACAATCCCGAATTTACGGGGATGGGTTTTCTTTTCGGCCTTCATTCTTACGAGCTTAACTACTTACGCTCAGAATGTTACTGTAAAAGGAACCGTAACATCCGCCACTGACAAAACCGGTTTGCCGGGGGTTAACATTGTTGTTAAAAATACAGTTACCGGCACGACGACCGATGTGGAAGGAAAGTATGAATTAAGCGCTCCTTCGGATGCGATCCTTGTTTTTTCGGGAATCGGGTACGTTACCCAGGAAGCTTCGCTGAACGGCCGTAACGTCATTGACCTTCAACTTGCCGCTGATACAAAACAACTCGATGAACTCGTGGTTGTGGGTTACGGAACGCAGAAACGCAATAGCCTAACCAATTCGGTGTCAACCATTAAGGGCGAGGACGTGGCTCGCAGGCCTGTTTCCAACATTCAGCAATCATTTCAAGGCTTAATGCCCGGCGTCGCCGTGACGGATTTAGGCGGATCGCCGGGAAAATCCAATGCGACGATCCGGGTTCGCGGGATTACGACATTCAACATTAACGGCAGCAGCACAAGCGGTTATGATTTGGGCAAAAACGATGCATTGGTGATTGTCGACGGCATTGAGCAACAGCTAAGCGACATCAGCCCCGATGACATTGAATCTGTTTCCATATTAAAAGATGCGGCCTCCACTGCGATTTACGGTTCTCGCGCGACAAACGGCGTTGTTCTGATCACCACAAAACGTGCAAAAGGCAGCAAAGTGCAGGTGGATTACCACGGCTATTACGCGCTTCAAAAATCCAATAATGTGCCTAAAATGATGGGACTGGAAGCTTATATGCGCGAGCAGGTGGCGGCTTACACCAATGCAGGCTCAGCGGTGCCGGCACGTTTTACCGAAGAATCGATCCAGGCGTATGTGAATGCGACCGACCGTGAAAAGTATCCTTTACCTAACACCTGGTTTGAAACATTGTTACGCACTGCGCCTCAGCACAATCACTCCTTGTCCATTGCGGGCGGGACCGAGGCTTTGCGCACGCGTTTGAGCGTTCGTTACCAGGATCAGGAAGGGGTGATCAAAAATTTCGGCAATAAAATCGGCGAGTTCAGGCTGAATACGGATTATGATGTTTCGAAAAGGATCCGCGTTAGTGCCGACATTAACTACCGCACAACGAGCACCGAAAACCCAACGACGAATACAGATGCATCGAAAGGGGAAGTGATTTCACCTTTGAACAACTTTTTCCATGGCTCACTGTGGGCGGTTCCGAAATATCCGGACGGCACTTACGGGCTGAGTACGCAGGGAAACAATCCGTTGATGTTCATCGAAATAGGTGGGCAATCCAAGCAAAAAACAGATTATCTGGCGGGTTATATCAAAGCTGACTTTGAGATCGCAGAAGGACTTGTTTTCTCAACCCAAATTGCCGGTCGCGGACTTTATACGCAGCAGAAAAACTACACAAATTCGTACGTCAATACAGACAAAAACACCAACATTACCAAGACCATTGCGAACAACAGCCTTTACGAGATCCGCAACACGCTTCGGGAATACACGATCAACAACTTGCTGACTTATGAAAAAACCTTTGGCAACCATAACCTGAAAGCGCTGGTGGGTTACTCGCAAATTGGCAATACGCAAACATTCCTGTCGGCATACCGCGAGCGTTTTTATAACAATGGCATTGGGTCTATCGGCCAGGGCGCGAATGACGGGACCAAAACAAACGCCGGAAGAGATGCAGAATATGGTTTGAGATCGTTTTTTGGGCGTGTCAATTATGATTATGATGGCAAGTATCTGCTGGAAGTGAATGGTCGTTATGACGGATCTTCCAAGTTCACGGGCTCAAAGCAATATAGCGTATTCCCTTCATTTTCAGCCGGATGGCGGATTTCGAAGGAGAAGTTCTGGCAAGGGCTTGAAAACACGGTGAATGACCTGAAATTCAGAGGATCTTGGGGGATTACCGGGAATCAATCGGTGGATTTATACAGCTATTATGCTGCGCTTACAGCCAACGGTTACAGCTTCGGCGCGCTGCCGGTTCAGGGTTATCGACAGAATACTTTGGCCAACACCAACTTGGGATGGGAATCGACCACGCAGCTGGACATTGGTCTGGACGCGGCATTTTTCCAAAGAAAACTGAATTTGACGGTTGATTATTACAACAAAGAAACCGATGACATTCTCCTTAACCTCGACATTCCCGCAACCATTGGTTTGACGGCGCCGCCTCAAAATGCAGGTTCAGTTCAGAATAAAGGCTGGGAATTCAGTTTGAATTATCGTGGAACGCCTGCGGCTGGCGGTTTCCGGTATAATGTAGGTGGAAATTTGAGCATTAACGAAAACCTGGTGACCGATTTGAAAGGGACCGGCCCTTACCTTACCGGCTCGGACATTGACCCGCGTTACATTATCAAAAAGGGTCTGCCCATCAACACGCTTTGGGGTTACAAAACCGATGGCCTCTTCCAGACACAGCAGGAAATTACCGAATACAAAGCCACTTATGCAGCCAACACCAAGCCGGGCGATGTTAAATATGTGGACCTGAACGGCGACGGAAAGATCGATGCGAATGATATGACGGCCATCGGAAATTCATTTCCCAAATACACTTTCGGGCTGAATGCTGACTTTTCATACAAGAATTTTGACCTGAACATTCTTTTCCAGGGTGCAGCAAAAGTGGATTCCCGTTTGGCGGGCGCATTGGCCGAAATGGGAAATCAGGAAGGATTTACGCATGAGATTTACACCAACAATTACTGGACTCCCGAGCGCACAGATGCACGTTTCCCGCGTCCTGTGAAATACGACCTGAGAAATGTGGCCACTTCGGACCGCCTGGTTTTGAATGGCTCCTACCTGCGCCTGAAAAATGTGCAGCTGGCTTACAATGTGCCATCGGTTGTGTCTCAAAAAATCCGTTTGAGCAGGATCCGCGTGTATGTTTCGGCAACCAATGTTTTCACCATTTCCAAACTGAATGAGTGGAACCTGGATCCGGAAGCGCCGTCTGGCCGCGCTGTATATTTTCCGCAAACTGCCTTGTACACAGCGGGTTTAAACCTTCAATTCTGATCATTATAAGCATAGCTGAACTGAAAATTATGAAAACGAATACATTCAAATATATCATTACCACAATGGCCATTTCGTCCGGCCTGCTGGTTTCCTGCGACAATAACTTGCTCGAAACTTTCCCTAACGACCGGTTGTCGGTTGATGTTTTCTGGCAAACTGAAACCGATGCAAAACTGGCCGTAAACGCCTTGTATACAGATCTGGATAGTACCAACATTATCAGCTGGGATGCGCTTACCGAGATCGCGCATACGAACCAGAATTTTGATGTGCAGGCTTACGTGGAGCTGGGCACTTACGACGGAACGAGCTCGAAAATCTACAATGAATGGAAACGCGCTTACCGGGGCATCCGCGCGACTTCGTACTTTCTTGAAAATGTAGACAAAGTGCCAACCGGCAACACAGCGTTGATCAACCAACTGAAAGGCGAAGCGAAGGTTTTGCGTGCTTATCAATACATTAAACTAGCTGGCTTATACGGCAGTGTTCCCCTCGTAACGACCTCCATCACCATCGATGAATCGAGGAATTTGCAGAATAAACCGGTGGCCGAAATCTGGGATTTTGTTGACAAAGAACTCAACGAAGCGGCTGCGTTACTGCCCGCAACTTACCCGGCTTCGGACATTGGAAGAGTGACCAAAGGCGCGGCGCTGGGACTTGCGGCGAGGGCGAGCTTGTACGCAGGCCGATACGAAAAAGCGGCTGCGGAAGCTGATCTGGTGATCAAATCGGGGACTTATGAATTGTATAGTTTTTATGAAAAATTGTTCACTTACGCGGCCGAAAATAATAAGGAGGTTCTGTTTGACAGACAGTTTATCAAAGACAATTACCCGATCAATGTATTTCCGCTTCTGGCGCCGTACAGCCAGAAAAACAGCCAAAGCACATATGTGCCTACCAAAGCACTTGTGGATACATACGAAACCACTGCCGGAAAGCTCATTACGGATGCTACGAGCGGCTACAATCCTGCAACACCGTATGTAAACCGCGACCCGCGTTTGAAGTTTTCAGTTTTCCTGGACGGTGATATCCTACCCAGTGGAATTGCTTTCAAACCCGCGCCCAACAGCGGAACGGCGGATGCGATCGGCAGCACTTACATTGCTTCCACCACAGGGTTCAACATTAAGAAATACATTAATAATGAGGACTTTGCAAACCCGGTCAATAGCGGCGTTAACATTATTCTGCTGCGCTATGCGGAGGTTTTACTGACTTACGCCGAAGCAAAAATTGAATTGGGACAAATTGATGCGAGCGTTCTGGCTGCCATTAACCTCGTTAGAAACGGGAGAGCCGATGTAAAACAGCCTGCTGTAAAAATCACTTCACAAGCTGAAATGAGAAACATTGTGCGCCGTGAAAGGACCGTTGAACTGGCTTTTGAGGGACAGCATCTGTTTGATATCCGCCGCTGGAAAACAGCCGAAAAAGTAATGCCGGGGCCTGTTTATGGCATCACTTATAAAGATGCAAGCGGTGCATTGAAAACAGTGGAAGTGGTTGCTGTGAACAAATCATTCGATGCAAGCCGTCATTATTTATGGCCGATTCCGCAAAAAGAGCGAGATTTAAATCCATCATTAACCCAAAACCCGGGCTGGTAATATGCGTTTTAATAAAAAAATAAAGTTTATTGTTTTACCCTTTCTTGTGCTAACCGTTGCCACATTCATGGTGGCAATGGCCCCGAAACCGGCAGCTAAAACGCCAAACATTGTCCTGTTCTTTATCGACGACCTGGGTTACGGTGACCTTTCCGTTACGGGAGCATTGGGTTACAAAACACCCAACATTGATAAACTGGCTGCGGAGGGAACGCGTTTCACGAATTTCATGGCTGCCCAGGCTGTTTGCAGTGCTTCGCGTGCGGCTTTACTGACGGGCTGCTATCCGAACCGCGTGGGCGTTTACGGCGCATTCGGGCCGAAACAAGGACTAGGGCTGCATCCGCAGGAAGAGACGATTGCCGAATTGCTGAAAGCTAATGGTTATGCAACCGGGATTTTTGGTAAATGGCATTTGGGAAGCGATTCGATTTTCTTACCGAAGCAACAGGGTTTTGAAGAATATTATGGCGTCCCCTACTCGCACGATATGTGGCCGCTGCACCCATGGCAAAAACAGGCGCAATATCCGCCGCTGTTCTGGATTGATGGCAACAAGCAGGTGAAGGAAATTAAAGACCTGAACGACGCGAGTGCGCTTACACCAACGATCACCGAAAAGGCCGTTTCTTTCATTAAACGCAATAAAAAGAAGCCATTTTTCCTTTATGTGCCGCACCCGATGCCGCACGTTCCGCTAGCTGCGAGTGCCAATTTCAAAGGAAAAAGCGAGCGTGGCATTTTCGGCGACGTGCTTACGGAGCTGGATTGGTCGGTTGGGCAAATTATGAAAGAGCTGAAAGACCAGGGCTTAGATGATAACACGATCGTGATCTTTACCAGCGACAATGGTCCGTGGCTAAATTATGGAGATCATGCAGGTTCGGCGGGCGGTTTCCGTGAAGGAAAAGGGACGTCCTACGAAGGCGGTCAGCGCGTGGCGGCCATGATCCGCTGGCCTGGCGTTGTGCCGGCTGGCAGGGTTTCCAACAAGCTATTAGCCAACATTGATATCCTGCCTACATTGGTAAAACTAACCGGCGCAAAGCTGCCGAAAGAAAAGATCGACGGCATTGAATTCGCCGATCTGCTGAAAGGCGACGAGACCAAAAAACCGCGTGAAAATTTCCTGTATTACTATCGGAAAAATAATCTGGAAGCAGTTCGGAAGGACAACTGGAAACTGGTTTTTGCGCATCCCGGACGCACTTATGAAGGATCATTACCCGGAAAAGACGGTCAGCCCGGAGCCGCACCCGAAGACCATGCGATCCCGCTCGCACTTTACAACCTGAACCGCGATCCCGGCGAGCGTTATGACGTTTATTCTCAAAATCCCGAAATCGTAGCAGAGCTGGAAAAGATCGCGGAAGCTGCGCGCGAAGATCTGGGGGATGATTTGCAAAAACGCAGGGGGAAGAATGCGCGGCCGCTTGGCAAGGTTGAAAAATAATACTGTATGCAATCCGGTAAACCAGTTCGTTTACCGGATTGTATTTTCCAAAACAATGATTGAAGGCCCGTCTGAAATCCATTTTTTGCCTAATCCTGTTTTGTCACCCAGCGGAAGAAAATGTACGAATGAGCCTAAAACCAAGTCTATATCGCCGTCCGCATCCATATCACCCGCGTCCATAACGATCCATCTTCCTTTGGGCGCTTGTGGGAATGAGTAATCTTCGAATTTCAAGTTTCCCTGGTTTTTTAAATAAATAAAACTCTCTTCAGGATAACGGGCATAGTCAGGAAAGAAGGAAATCGCGGCAATGTCCAGATCGCCATCCAGATCATAATCCCGCACCATGGCCTTGTAAGCACCATTCATGTGATAGAAATAGGATTGTTTGAAACTGGATTTCCCATCATTCAGGAAAATGTAAATCCCGTGATAATTTTTCAAGATGGGCGTTTTGTCCGCATTATCGCCGCACACATAAATAATGTCCTCAAAACCATCCTTATTGAAATCCGCGAGCTCCAAATGCTGTGAACCATTGAGCGGCATGAATGATAGCAAACGTTTTTCCTCAAATTTGCCACCACCCTGATTGATATAGAGAAAAACACCTTCGTCTGCCTGGGCCATGAGCACGTAAATGTCCATTAGCCCATCCTTGTTGGCATCTTTAATAATGGCCGTAATTGCGCCGGGTTTATCGCGCAGGGTCCGTTTGTCATAACCTCCTCGCCCATTGTTTTCAAACCAGGACAGTTGCCCGCTTTCGTTCCCGAATTCACAGGCGACGACGTCCTCAAAACCATCTTTATTCAAATCTCCGTAAGCCATCGAAACGGGCCGCTGCAAATTTGAGATGGCAATGTTCCCGGATTTAAAGCCTTTTTCCGAATCGTTTTTCACCAGTCGTTGCAGCGCACCATCGCGTGCATCCGTTGGAAAAACACCTTTGCCGATCATGGTCAGATATAACTCCTCCCCTTTTTCGTAAAAGTCAATAGGTGTAGATTCCAGGCGCATGCTGTAATTTTCGCTGAGGTCGGGTTTCAGGAATGTGAGCACATTGCTTTTGCCTTTACTATCATTATATACGATGCCCCGCTTATTTGGCAGGATTTTTACTATGGAGGTCATGGCGGGCCGGTGGGAGAACGAGGTTTCCTTATATCTGAAATGTTTCAGGCCTATCCGGATTTTATTCGTGCGGATTGGCGGAGCAACGGAATCCGGTGCATTGGTTATAAAATACTGCTCGATTTTCTGCCAGTCTGCTTTGGCAAGGATCGGCCCCATGCGCTCGTGCATGTCCGGAAGCACCTTTTTCCAATTCGGTTTTCCCAGTATTTCAGGCGGCACAAAAGCATGACAACGGCTGCAATGCGTCGCCGCCAACTCTCTGCCCGACTGCCCTGAAACGGCCGGCTCCTTCAACTCAGGGGTGTTATTTTGCTTTTTGGCATTGCACGAAATCAATAGGAACAGCAACAAACAAAGTGGCAGATGTTGTCTCATAAGGGCCAATAGCAGGGTCAGGTTTCGGGGTTGTAAACCTAATAAACAATGTCCGAAAAGTCGTCACGCCCTACTTCAAAGTGAACATTAGAAAACCATTAGAGTTTACGCGAAACGGCTTTCCGAGTTGATTTTAAGCGCTGTGTTTCGTTATTTTAGATTAATCTAAAAATTATTGCATGGAATTATACTATTCGTTTTCTGCCTTAATCGTCCTTTCGGCTATATTTTCATACATAAATTCACGATTTCTAAAATTACCGCCTTCTATCGGCGTAATGGTTATTGCGCTGCTCGTTTCTCTCGGTTTGATCGCTACGGACACGATTTTCCCAAGGATATTTTTGCGGATCACAACGCTGATCGGCAGTGTTGATCTAACGGAAATCCTGATGGGCGCTATGCTTAATTTCCTGCTCTTCGCTGGCGCCATACACATTCACCTGGAAGATTTACGCGAGCAGCGGCTTCCTATTATTGTTTTCTCGACGCTGAGCGTGCTGATGTCGACGTTTATAATTGGCTTTTTGGTTTACTATCTGCTGCCTTTCACGGGCATTCAAATCCCGCTGATCCAATGTCTCGTTTTTGGCGCATTAATCTCCCCAACCGACCCTATCGCCGTTTTGGGGATTCTGAAACAGGCTGGCGTTCCCAAATCCATCGAAACCAAAATTGCGGGCGAATCCTTGTTTAATGATGGAATGGCCGTGGTTATTTTTATCCTCATGCTCGCGCTCGCCAGAGGCGAAGAAGTGAATACTACATTCGGCGGAATTACCATGCTTTTTGTGAAAGAAGCACTCGGCGGAATTGCCCTGGGACTCGCGCTCGGGTTTGTGGGATCCAAGATGATTTACAAAGTTGATGGCTATAATGTGCATGTGTTAATTACACTCGCTATTGTAATGGGCGGACATTTGGCTGCACAGGCGCTGCATATGTCGGGCCCGCTTGCCATGGTCGCAGCCGGACTTGTGGTTGGGAACTATGGTAAAAACCCTGGCGCCGTTTCGGATATGGAACGCGATTACATTGATAAATTCTGGGAGTTGATCGATGAAATCCTGAATGCAATTTTGTTCCTCATTATCGGCTTCGAACTGCTGCTAATTCCGGATCTGAAACAGTTTGGGTGGGCAGGAATGATCGCGATCGTTGTGGTGTTACTGGCCCGTTTCATTTCCATTTACGTTCCCGTGAAATTAATCCCGTTCAAAAATAAGTTTGGCAAAAAATCGATTGCAATCCTGGTTTGGGGTGGCTTGCGCGGTGGTGTTTCCATTGCCTTGGCCCTATCGATTGATAAAGACCTGAACAAAGATATTTTCCTGGCTATCACTTACTTCGTGGTGCTGTTTTCCATTATCGTTCAAGGACTTACGGTTGGCAAGCTTACCAAGCGCTTTCCCGAGGAGGCAGTTGGTGAATGAAGAACATAAGCTATAATTGCATTAAATAGAAATAAATGTTAGGGTAAACTCTTAGTTAAGTGTCTGGTTTTTAAAAGCCATGACCTATTTAAATAATATCGATATGAATCCGTTAATTGACCCGTCCATTCAACACAGCAATCATTTTGAAGATGTATTCATTCTAGAAGAAGATTTAGATCATCGCGTCTGGATCAATTGCGAATTTATACGCTGCAATTTCCAGGGAAGCGATCTCACGGGAAATAACTTTATCGAATGTCAATTTATTGATTGTGATTTTTCGCAAACCAAAATTAATGGTGCCGGCTTTCGCGAGGTAGTTTTCTCCAATTGTAAAATAAATGGCATTGATTTTTCAGTTTGCAACGCATTTATATTCTCTTTCTCATTTGATCAATGTGTGCTGGATCATGCTATTTTTTTTAATACCAAGTTAAATAAAACAACATTTAGAAATTGTTCATTGCTCAGCACAAATTTTGAAGAAGCGGATTTAACAGAAGCCATTTTTGACAATTGTGATCTGGACGGCGCAAGATTTGTCGATTCAATTCTCGAAAAAACTGATTTCAGGACTGCTCACAACTTTAATATTGACCCTACATTAAACCGTCTGAAAAGATCTAAATTCTCCGGATCAAATTTGAAGGGATTGCTTCAAAGATACAAACTTGATATTGAATTGAATCAGTAAACTCTCCTAAGCAATTAATGTTCATGGCCATCTCAGTAAATCGGGATGGCCTTTTATATAATACAAAATTATTACTACGATGCAATAGGAAATAATACATCCCAAATTTTATTATAACAACTAAATAGTTATTTTTCTAATTTTCGTCCTTACCGTTAGTTTCATTGCATCGACCGGATATTCATTCTCTGTTAAAAACAAAATCTATTGTCCTAGTATTACAGCGGTAAAAATCCATTTTAACGCTTACTACTATGAAAAGATTATGTAGAAAAGTCACAATCATGTCCGGGGTTGCCTGCGGATTATTTTTAATGTCCTGCCAGGAAGAAAGCCAGGTAACGGCAATTCAAGCAGCCGAAGATGTACAAAAAATCAGCCAGGCCCCGCCAGCAATGACCCCCAATTTCAGACTATCAAAATTCGGCAATGAAACGCTGGTTTACCATTCAGATGGTCGAATTAAACAGGTTAATGGTACAGCTGATCCAAAATTTACAGGATATAGCACTTACCGGGTAGATTATGAATATATCGGCAACTCAATTGTATCCATCCGTTATCATGATAATGTGAAGGAAAAGAAAATGGAATGGCAATTAGAGAACGGACGGGCCTCGAAATTGAAAGTTACCAACTACAAAACAGGAGGCGTTAATGTGTTATCAACCATTCATGCTGCCTATCAATACAATGGCCAGAATCAGCTGGTTAAAGTAATATTGATGGATAAAGTTCTCAGCACTGTAACGGTGTCATATGATAATCTGGGAAATGCGGTGAAGTTTTTAATGGTAAACAATACCAAAAAAGGAGATGAGTTTTTCAACATGATGAAGTATGAATATACCGAATATGTCGGCGGACCGGTTGAATTGGACAAAGGTGAAACGCTTCCCATGCATGTTTTTGGACCATCTACTCTAGGATGGATTGGGGACCCATATTTACCTGTTTTTGGAAATTTTGGAAAACATCGTGTAAAAAAGTCAATCCGTACCAATTATCCCGCCACTTACAAATACACTTATAATCTGGATGCAAACGGGTATGTAAAAAAACTAAATAAGCTGAAACAAACAGGGGAGTTTGTTGAAAGCAAGGAATTAACATATGCCATTCCTATTAAGAACCGTCTATAAAAATTACCGTGTTTTATTAATCAAAAATCTGGGATGAAGAACATCATTCTTCATCCCAGATCCTTTATTTAAACCCAAATATCAATGGAAATACAAATGTTACAATGATCGTCCAGATGAAGTAAACGGGCAGGTAAGAACCAATGGTTTTTCCTACTTCGATGATATCCTTTTTTCTGGTCATTACTTTGTAGATCTGTATCGTTACCAGCAGCAAGTTAATCAGGATGAGCACATTGCTACCCAGCACCGCTGCCCTGTTC
Organism: Dyadobacter fanqingshengii; assembly: GCF_023822005.2. Classification (GTDB taxonomy): domain Bacteria; phylum Bacteroidota; class Bacteroidia; order Cytophagales; family Spirosomataceae; genus Dyadobacter; species Dyadobacter fanqingshengii. The sequence continues at coordinate 1,054,519 of NZ_CP098806.1, read as the reverse complement.
GGCGTGATCCCCCATTCCGAGATCCTGAATAGTATAGCCGAAAGTGCAATGCCGTTCACGGCGATAGTCACAATGGATAGCAGGAAAATCACCCAAACCTCGGCCTGGCTCCTGCTCGTTTTGGCGGTTTCGGCAACGGAGAAGAAAATGATCGCCATCACCCCCACCAGCAATGCATTGAAAATCAGCAGGAACTCGCGATCGTTATAAGGATCTTTTCCTGAGTAAATCATAGCCACAAGGTAAACAAGCAGCATTACCAACACCAACGGGCTGAATATTTTGGCAATAACCGGGGAAACTTTGCCTACCAACTGTGGATTGGTCTGTGTAAGATATGTGCCAACAATGGGTGCTGCCGCCAGACCGAAAACACCGATATTCTGGAAATAAAATTCGTCAATTTTAATGCCGATCAGCAAAAACAAGTTGATCGTAATGGCTGTAAGAATGCCTCCCGAAATCAGGATAAGTCCCGTCATGACGACCAAATCACCATTGTATTTTAAAAATCCAAGTTGCTTTTCACCCACGTTACTCCGGTCGCCAACAAACGCAAAGCCTAATAATGACCAGAGAAACAACGCCAAATGAATGCACGCCAGAACCAAAGTGTCACTCGTGTCCACATCCGGCAGCAGATTAATGTAAACCAGACCCGCGAGTGTTGCTCCCGCCAACACAATGATATTGCGTTTGTGCATTTCGTTTTTCCAAACGAAAAAGGCCATTAATGCTGGGAAAACCACAAAACCAATATTGCGCGGGTAGAAAAAGTCCTCATTGATATGGAACATCGTCGGGATTTTTGCGATCAGCCCCGCGATCAGTGAGGCCACAACGACAAACGTTAGTTCCTTGCTGCTGCCCCAGGAAATTTCCTCGCTTGCAAAATTGAGCCGCTCATTCCAAAAGCTGGCCAGGACATTGCCTTGCAAGTCGGGATATAAAGCTTTGAACGCGCGCTTGAATGTCGGTTTGTCTGTCCGATACAACTTTTCAAGCTGACCAGGGTTGTCGAGATTTAACAGGATTTGATCTTTCATAGAACAATGGCATGATTAAGACGATTATTTAAAAGTACTTTGCATTACAAAGTAAATGATAATTAAACAGATTTTCCAAGCCCAAACCTGATTTTTTTTACAAATTGAATTTACTGGTTCCTTTTCCATGCAAAAATCTTGGCATAGTGTTTTTGTAGGCACATATTATCCTTTCTCAGGAATCAAGAGCTTGACAAAGGGTCATTTACTTTTTGCTTTTTTTAAACCGCAATTCATGGCAGCTCAGGCTAACTCATTTGATACTGACAATACCCTGGAATTACACCGCCTCGATCTTGCCCTGGAATCAGCAGGAATAGGAACCTGGGAACTCGACTTCCAAACCAGGCAAATCCGTTTATGCCGACGCACTAAAAATCTTTTCAGGCTGGGCGGCAGCGACATTGTTGACTTGCAAGTCCTTCTGGATCAGATCGATCCCAATTATAGCAGTACGCTCACCAACGAAATTGAACATGCACTGAACCAGGCCGCTCCCTGGTCTTTTTCTTTAAAATTACGCACAATTAAAGACAGCACTGCAACAAGCCGCTATGTGCTTTGCAAAGGCCAGTCGCACTTGACCGCCACAAACACCAAGCGGCTGCTCGGCAGTTTTATTGATGTAACCGATGAGGAGAACTATGTTTCTGCCCAGCTGCTGGCAAAAAAAGCATTGGAGGAAAGTGAGGCGAAATTGAGGACAGTCATCGAGTCAGCGCCGGCAGCGATCGGGCTTTTTGTCGGGCGGGACCTGGTTGTGGAAATGCCGAATCAGGCTTTTATCGATATCGTGGGCAAAGGTCCCAACATTGTAGGGCTTCCGCTCCGTGAGGTGATGCCGGAATTGGAAGACCAGGCATTTTTGAAAATCCTGGACGATGTTTACACAACCGGGGTCGCATTTCAAAGCTTTGGAACACAAGTGGATATCGTACAGCAAGGCGTAATGACGCATAATAAATATGACATTACGTACTCCCCTGTTTACGACAGTGAGGGAAATGTATATGCCATCCTGGACATTGCGATCGATGTGACACAACGTGTTAATATTGAACAGCATATAAAGCAAAGCCAGATGCAGTTGCTGGAACTGTTTGAACAATCGCCCGTCGGCATTGCCATCATTCATAAGGACAATCTGACTTTCACAATGGCGAACCAGTTTTACGGAAAGCTCATCGGGAGAGAACCGCAACAAATTGTTGGCAAACCACTGGCTGAGGCTATTCCTGAAATTGCTGGACAGGGCTTTGAAAAACTTTTGCAGGATGTCATAGACACCGGTGTGCTGTATATTTCGAAGGAGCAACCTGTTAATATCGCATTTGACGGTGTATTGCAAACCATTTACGTGGATCTCGCTTATCAGCCGCAACGGGATTCTGATGGCAACATAACGGGCGTTTTTGTCGTTGCCACCGACCTGACCTCACAAGTGGTGAGCCGAAAAAAGTTACAAGAAACGGAAACCTTCCTGCGTGGTGCGATTGAACTCGCGGAACTCGGCACCTACTCCATTGATCTCGTAACCGGGACACTTGATTATTCGGATCGTCTGAAACATTGGTTTGGCATCGAAAAGGAGGAGCAGATCACATTTGAAACGGTTTATGCAGCCATTTCCAGCGAGGATTTACCCGCAGTAGTTACAGCGGTGAACAAGGCTATTGCGCCAGGCTCGGACGGGGTATATAATATGGAATATACGATGGATGCCGAGAAAACGGGGGCTGCCAGAGTCCTTCACGCGCAAGGCAAGGTGCTTACTGACCAAAATGGCAAACCGATTACCATGATCGGCACTGCCCAGGATGTTACCATTCAGCGGAAGATCAAGGTAGCACTTGAATCGCAGGTCCAGCAGCGTACGGAGCAGTTGGAAGCCATGAATGAAGAGCTGGCGGCCCTGAATGAGGAGTATATAGCAACCAATGAAGAGCTCTCGGACTCTAATAATATGCTGCAGCAATCGAATGTGAATCTTCAGCAATTCGCCTATGTGGCCTCTCACGACCTGCAGGAGCCGCTGCGGAAGATCCAATCCTTTTCCGACTTATTGGCAAAACGATATACAAACAACCTCGGAGAAGGAATCAATTACCTGCATCGGATGCAGAGTTCTGCCAAACGCATGTCTGACCTGATTGAAGACCTGCTTTCTTTCTCCCGGATAACAGAACATAAGGACGTCATGGAACCTGTTTCACTCAGCAGGGTTGTTTATGAAGTTTCAAATGATCTCGAACTGTTGATTACGGAAACCTCGGCGGTTATTACTGCCGAACAGCTTCCCGAAATTTACGGGGACAAAATGCAGCTAAACCAGCTTTTCCTGAACTTGATCAGTAACGCGCTCAAATTCAGACAGCCTGAACGGGTCCCGGTGATCAACATTACCGGAAAGACCATTCCCAGTGCAGAGCTGCCCTCTTCTGCGAAAGTGATCCGCACCGCATATATGTATCATCAGATAGATGTGTCGGACAATGGGATTGGTTTTGACCAGCAGTACGCTGACAGGATATTTCAATTGTTTCAACGGCTTCATGGCAGAAGCCAGTATTCCGGGACGGGCATCGGTCTTGCTATCTGCGAACGCGTAGCTGCCAATCACGGCGGTGCCATCACGGTTACCAGCAATCCGGGAGAAGGCGCAACATTCAGTATTTTCTTGCCCGTGCTGTGAGGTCGAGGCATAGTTATTATAAACAACGACTACTTGCCGACACTTGCAGGAATCAACAAACTTAAAATTGAAAGCATATGGATACGGAGCAGAAGACAAATGTTATTGAGATCGAACGGAGCTTCGATGTGGATGTGGAGACGCTCTTCAAGGCCTGGACTGAGGCGGAAGATTTAAAACAATGGTGGCACCCGATGGGCGATTCGCTCGTTGATGTAAAAAATGAGCTGAAAGAAGGCGGGGCCGTGGAATACCACGTGGGCGAGTCGGGGTTACAGATCACGGGCACTTACAGCGAAGTGATCCCGAACGAAAAACTGGCGTATTCGTGGGTATGGAATATGAGCGATGAAGGCTCGGAAAGCGGTTATACATTGAACGTGACTTTTTCCACGGATGGTGAGGGAAGCAAACTAAAAGTTATACAGGAAGGATTCTCAGGACCTGAATTTCTGAAACCACATGAAGATGGCTGGGAAAAGGGCTTGAATGATCTGAGCGCATTTTTATCATCCGGCTCTGAAAACACAGAAATCGCAGCATCTGAAAATACTGACACAGATAGCGCGCAGACAAGTGGGTCAGATCAGGACGCTACGAAACAGGATAATGTTAAAAGTGCAGAAAATATGACGGATCACTCTGGTGGTTATAATGAAGATCCCGAGCAGGTAAAAGTCGGAGGAGGCTGATTATGCAACTTTCGGTATTTTTTGTCGGTTATTTAAATGAATGCGCCAGTTTTGGCTGAACATTGCTGGTTAAAAAAGAGGGCATGGAATTTGTGCCATCGGTATTATACATTTAAAAACAGACTATATGAGTACTGAAAAAGCCATTTTGGCAGGTGGTTGCTTCTGGGGAGTAGAAGAACTTTTCAGGCACCAGCCAGGCGTTATTTCAACGGTGGTAGGATACACGGGCGGAGACGTTCCCAATGCTACATACCGAAACCACGGAACACATGCGGAAGGGATAGAGGTTGTTTTCGATCCATCACAACTCACCTACCGCGGTTTACTGGAATATTTTTTTCAAATTCACGATCCTACTACGCGTAACCGGCAGGGAAACGACATTGGAACTTCCTATCGTTCGGCCATTTTTTATCTGGACGAAAGCCAGCGCGAAGTAGCTGAAACGTTAATTGCAGAAATGGAAACTTCCGGCGTTTGGCCAGGAAAAATCGTTACCGAAGTAGTTCCGGCAGGCGATTTCTGGAATGCGGAAGTCGAGCATCAGGACTATTTGCAAAAACACCCTGGCGGGTATACCTGCCATTTTGAAAGACCAAGCTGGAAATTGAATTAAAAAAGGTCACCCTTGGAATATCCTGAGGGTGACTTTTTTTTAGAACGAAAGTATCTCTCCCCTTGACTCTTCATACTCTCCTACCTTTTTCATTACGAAGGCGGCAGCCAGTCCGCCTAATAAATACCAGGCAACGGTCATCACCTTTGTTTCCGTTGTTTTGGTAACAGGTTTATCACTCAATCCAAGCTTCTGTGTAAGCCCTACCGCACCTAATCCTGCGAAAAGGCCATAGCCAGCGCCGCGTAACAGCAAGTTATCCTTCGATCCCTTGCCTATCATGGCATAATACATGGTATTGCTTGCGATATCAGCCGCCAATGTGGTGCCAAACAGCGCATTGCCCGTTGGAGCCGACGCACCAACGGCGTGCAGGGATTTGGTTAACGCTTCCTCACCGACCTTATCGATCCGTGGCGCTTTATGCGAAAATCTTTTCGCTGCTTCGTGAATGATGTTGAGGACAATGGCACCGGCCAACCCGCCTGCCAGACTTCTGAATTCAGGTTTCATATTTTTAATGTAGTTGTTTTATAAATACACATTAAAAACTGTTCCAAAGGCCTGATGCAGTTGCAGAGTAAGTTGACGCAGGTATGCACCAACTCACGAATCGCCTGCATTTGCTCCCGAAACTCACTCAAAAATGCGATGTGATATTCATCAACCGGATATCTACCATTTTAGAAATTGTAGGTAATGTTGGCTAGTAGCGCGCGGGGTGTTTGGGGAGCGATGGTGGACCAGCCTTTGTAGTATTCTTTATTGAAAGCGTTATTGACCTTCATGCCGATGCGATAATTTTCAGCCTGATAGAACAGCGATGCATTGGCGACGGTGTAAGCCGGAAGCGTGAAGTTTCCTGTTGAAACGTAGTTGATCGCAAATCGTTCGCTGGCGCCGTTCACTCCTGCCCCGATGCCAAATCCTTTCAACTTTCCCACCGGCACTTCATAGTTTGCCCAGGCATTGTAAAGGTGTTTCGAACCCGCGTCAAGTGGGCGCTTGTCCAGGATTTCGGTATTATCCGACCTCGTTGTCTTACTGTCGTTATTGCTGTATCCAGCCCTGATATTCAAGCCATTAGCAGGGTTTGCATTTAATTCTATTTCAAACCCTTTGCTGTAAATTTCACCGCCCTGGATTTTGTTGAAAGGTGAAGACGGATCCGTGATAACCTGGTCTTTCACTTTGATATCGTAGTAACTGATCGTCGCATTCAGCTTGTTTTTGATAATGTTGGTTTTAATACCAAATTCAATCTGATTTGCTTGCTCGGGCCGGAATGTCTTAATGGTTTGCGGGCCATCCTCCGGGTCGCCAACGAGCGCCGGGGCAACGTTGGTGAATCCGTTTTGATAATTGGCAAAAACAGAAACTTTATCGGCAACAGGCTGATAAAGGATCCCGAATTTGGGAGATAATGTCGTCTGATTGTAATCATCCTCTGACGTCGTCACACTTCCCACGTTATCAAAATGGTCAAGACGAAGGCCGACCATCACGGACAGGCTTTTCGTTAAGTTCAGGACATCAGATGCGTAAGCACTGTAAATGTTGTATTTAGATTTCGCATTGGACACCGGTTGCAACGCCAGAACTGCATCCACGGCCGCAGTAGAGAGCGGATAATCCCTTGTTTCCACTTTGGGTGTAAACGGGTTATCACCACTCGCACCGCCTTCCGGCGTTACATTCCCATAAAAAGCATAACCCGTTCCATTGCTTGTGGAAATGGCAGAAAAGTAATCCAAACCAATCACAACCCGGTTTCTCATGCCACCCACATTAAAATCGCCAATGAAGTTTTGCTGGATATCGGATGTTCCGGTGTATTCATTTTGTTTATTCAAAAACCGCGAAAATGTATCATTTCCCAAGATGCCGTAATCAAACAAATAGGAATAATAGCCCTTGGTAGAAGTTGCGCTCTTGGAAATCAATGTTTGCGACTGCCATTCATCGGACAGTTTATAATCCATTTCGACGCGATAGTTCTGTGTCGGGTTTTGTAGTGTCAGGTCATTGCTGGTGAATGAAAGTTTATTGTTATATCCCAGCTCTTTCATGTTTTTCGACTCCGTCGGGGCGCTTCTGTTCAAAAACAGGAACATGGGGTTGGTTTGCTCAGCCTGTGTGATCTCTCCGTAAAAAGAGAAGGAAAGCTTATTATTCACCTTGTAAGACAGCGACGGCGCGACAAAAAATGATTTTCTAAAACCTGCATCCTGGAAACTCCGTTCTGTGGCGTAGGACGTGTTAAGCCTGAAATAAAGGTTTTTTTCCTTACTCAAAGCCGTGTTAAAGTCACCTGTAATCTGGTTCAGTCCATAAGAGCCGGTCGTAAATGAAAGCTCACCGCCAGTGCCTGCATATGGTTTTTTAGTAACTACATTGATCAGACCGCCGTAAGAGCTTACTGCGTTTCCAAACAATGTAGCCGAGGGCCCTTTCAAAACCTCGATGCGTTCAATGTTGGCCGGATTGATCGTTCCATTAGTAAGTCCGGGAAGGCCATTCACCAGTTTGGGCTGAACAGAAAATCCGCGAAGTGAGAAATATCCCGCACCATCTCCGCCGCGACCGGTCGATGTCCATAAGTTTTCCACGCCTGTTGCATTTTTCAGGGCATCGTCAAAGTTGGTTACGATCTGGGATTTTAATAAATAGTTGGTAATAGTGCTGTAAACCTGCGTGTTTTCGAAATCCCTCAGCGGCAATTTGGAAACATAAGCCGTTTTGCTTCTAGAAAACTTATTCTCCCTTTCCCCTTCAATCACCACTTCCCGTAATATCTCATCACCGGCATACAATACAATGGTTTTCAGATCCACCTCATTTTGGGCAATGGTGAAGCCCACTTCCTTTGTTTTGAAACCCACAGAAGAGATTGACAAAACATAGTCCCCATCATTCAGATTGAGCATTTCAAAGAAACCAGCGTCGTTAGTCTGCGCACCGAAGCTGGTGTTTTTGATAAGGATATTAGCGCCTGGCAAACCTATTTTGGTGTTGTCCAGGACCGTACCGCTCAGTTTCCCTGTTTGCGCGAAGCATTGGGACGATACGAATAGGGATATTACGATTGATAGAAGAATTTTCATTAAACTTATTTAGACAAATTACAAATAGATAAGCTGCAAATGTATTTTGCTAAGTGAACACTTCCAAACGATTCGGGAAATTTAGTTGTGCGTAACCCATTGAATGCGCACATGCCCGGCAGCATTCAATGGGTTGGTATTATTAAAAAGATTTGCACAATTACTCTGTTTTTAACGACTTAACAGGATCCAGCCGCGCAGCGCGGATTGCCTGATAGCTGACTGTCAACAGCGTAATGCATAAGGCGCCAAGCGTGGAAATGGCGAAAATCCACCAGGAAATTTCTGTGCGATATTGGTAGGAAAGCAGCCAGTTGCTCAAAAGATACCATGCCAGTGGAATGGATACGAGGCATGAAATGATCACGAGCACTACGAAATCTCGGGACAAAAGCGCCCATAGATTGGACACCGAAGCGCCCAGCACTTTCCGGATTCCGATTTCCTTGGTACGCTGCTCGGCGGTAAAAGAGGCCAGCCCGAACAATCCCAGGCAACTGATTATAACGGCCAGGACCGCAAAAACAGCCGCCAGCCTTGCAATGCGCTCTTCGGTAGCAAACTTGACCGCAAATTGCTGATCGGCGAATTTATAGTCGAACGGACTGCCGGGATTGAGTTTGAGAAAAACCGCGCTAATTTTTTCAAGAGATTCGTGGGCTGACATGGCCGGGTTGAGTTTAATGTTGATCACATTGGCCCAGCCATAGTTAACCATAAAAAGCGCAGCCCGCACCGGCTCAAACGGAGATTCCATAATCATATCTTTGATCACACCGACCACAGTAAACGGCGTCCCATTCCACTTCACCACTTTCCCGATAATATCCGAGGGCTTTTTAAAACCCATGTATGTCAGCGAAGTCTCGTTCAGCACCATGCCGGATGAATCGGTTGAAAACTTCCTTGAAAAATCACGGCCATCGATGAATTGCCAGCCAACGGTTTTTCCATAATCATGCGTGACGCCAATTGTCGTGAAATTTTCTTTGAAATTGGGATCCTTACCCTCCCATTCAAACCCGCCATTGTTCGAATTTGATTGTGTGGGCGACGCTGAGGATGTTGACATTTCTACTATAGCGCCGGTTTCGTGCAGGCTGTTTCTGAGCACATTATACTGGTTGTAAAGCTCCGGCGTGTTGATATTGATGGCAATCAGGCCATTTCGGTCGAAGCCGATCGGGCGGTTCTTCGCGTGCTGGATCTGGCGGTAGACAATGATCGTTCCAATGATCAGCGTCACGGAGACTGTGAATTGCAGCACAACCAGCACTTTGCGTGGCAGGGCCGAATATTTGCCCAGTGAAAATGTCCCTTTTAACACCTTAACAGGCTGAAAAGAAGACAAATACAATGCCGGATAACTTCCGGAAATAATCCCGGTGATGAGACAAAACGAAATTCCTGCAAGCCAGAATAAGGGATTGTCCCATAGGAAAACGATCTGCTTGTCGGCCAGCCTGTTGAAAGCTGGAATCAGCACAACGACGAGCAATATCGCAAGCATAAATGCGCAAACCACTACGAGCAGCGATTCGCTTAAAAATTGTCCGATCAGCTGTCCACGCATGGAGCCGATCGCTTTCCGGATACCCACTTCCTTGGCCCGCTTTTCAGACCGGGCCGTGCTGAGGTTCATGAAGTTGATGGATGCCAGCAACAGCACAAAAATGCCTATAATGCCAAATAGCCAAACATACTGAATCCTCGCATTGAGATTACCGGAAGAATCCCAGCCTGAATAAAGATGCCATTTCCCCATCGGATGCAGGTAAACCACCGGTTTCATATACGCCGACTTCGGGGAATGTTTCAGTTTGACATTCCCTATTTTTTTCGAAATGACTTCAAAACTCGATTTCGGATTGATCTGTGCGAGGATTTGCCATGAGTTATTGTCCCACTCATCATTATCCAGGGCTCTTTTAACCCAATCCTGCGTGGACACATAGAGATCCCAGGGAGCGATAAATGTCATATCCCAAAACTCGGTATTATAAGGCAAGTCTTCATAAACCCCTGTCACTTTCAGGTTCATTCTATTGTCGAGCTTGACAATTTTGCCAATCGGATTTTCAGTACCGAAAAGAGCAGCGGCAATGCTTTCTGACAACATGATCGAGTACGGATCTAGCAGGCCGGCGCGCGTTCCCCGAAGCATTTTGAGGGAGAACATTTCAGGCGCTTCCGTACTCATGTAAAAGCCTTTTTTTGTAAACTTTTTATCCCCGAAAGCGACAATGTGCTCGCCCGAAAAAGACGACATGACCACGTGTTCAAAATCATCGGCAAAAAAAGTACGAAGCTCGTTTCCCAGCGGCGCAGGCATATATTCCCCGTGGTAAATGGTTCCTTCCACGTCGACGGTCTGCATTACTTTGGCTATCCTGGCGTAATTCTGGTGGTATTTATTAAAAGAAAACTCATCATGTATCCACAACCCGATCATCATGGCCACCGCCATTCCTGCCGCAAGACCTCCGATATTGATCGCTGAATAACCCTTGTTTTTAGTTAGATTTCTCAGAGCGATTTTTAAATAATTACGGATCATGGCCAAACTGTTTGAATTTGTTTTTGAATATTCCTGCGCCTTTTTGTCCCGGGCAAACGGGCGCAGGAATTTGATTACATTTAGAACATAGCGACGTTTTGCAGCACGTTCCCCAACGCTGCCAACCCAGTGCTGATACATTTCCTGCAAATCCCCCTGAACCTCTTCCGAGGTGTTGGGATCTGCAAAACGCGCTAGAAGTTGGGTTGCCCAATGCGGCGGAGAAGTCTTTTTCATTAACCTTGAAATGTGTTCTGTAAAACTTCTTTTGATTTACTCCGATTATGTCGATAAAATACTGTACCAACCGGTAATAATCAATATAACACGCAGTATTTCAATACGTTATATGTAATTTACAAATTTAAGTTATGTTCAAATCTGAACAGTTTGGTAGGAATGTCCGGTTTTGGGTTTCTTCTGAATTCAGCTCGGATTGATGATCAACCCAGATTCAATCGCTGATCCTGCACATAGCCCGTCCACGCGGGAGCGCAAGAATTGTAACATTCAAATTCGGGGATTAATCCAACGTGCGTAAACACTACTTTTGTTTTTTCGCCTTCCGGAAAGAGTTCGAAACTGATTCTCGTTCCTTGCCATTCATTGGTATTTTCCAGAAATGTGAGATTGCTTTCTGTAACAAGCCAGACCAGCTTCTTGTCCTGCTCCAACTCCACCAGTTTCTGTTTGCTATAATGCATGCCGCCACCCGCCAGAAAGCTGAACTCATCACCAACTTTTTCTGAGCTTCCTTCAAATGATTCTCCGTACAAACCGGACCACCAGCCGCGCACATTTAGAATGGCATCGAAAACTTCTGCGGGTGATTTATCTACAGTAATACTTGTTGTGAAATCCTGATTTTCCATGGCCGTGATTTTTATTGTTTTGATTCCATTCCTATTTGGTCATGACTGGTTATATCAGTCCCTTTATTTGGCGCTCCGATTCCTGTTTCAATGAGCGGCCGCAGGCTGTTGTTGAGGTAGCCACTCCATGCATTGTAACAAATTTCATAGCATTCATAGTCAGGAACAAGCCCTTCATGCGTAAACCGGACCTGGGTCTGGCCGCCTTCTTCTGAAATGTCGAATAAAACTTTGGTGCCGATCCACTCGGTTTTGTCCGTGGTAAAGTTGAAATAATTGTCAGTAACAAGCCAGACCACCTTTCTGTCGGGAATAAGCTCAATTACCTTCATCTCGCACCGGTGCAGATCCTGGTAATGGTAACTCCATTCACCATTGATCGAATCCGTAGAGCCGACGATTTCCTCGGACCACCAGGCGCGGGGATTATTGATTGCATTGTAGGCGTCATTGGCTGACTTGTCTACCACAAACGTTGTTGTGAAATCCTGATTTTCCATTTGCATAAAGTTAAGTGTAAATAAATTTTGTTTAAAACTTCGCTGATCCAATCATATTTTATGCAAATTTATTGTCGTAAAACGACTTTGTTGTAGGGGGATAGAGACATTATGACGGGTTGTTTAAGACAACCTGAATTGCTAACCTTTGTATAAAAACAATGAAGCACATTGCCATTATCGCACCGGACGGCCAGAGCAACTTGTCAAGTGTTGCCTGTATCGTAGGTTCTTACGAGATATTTTCAGAAGCCAACGCTTACTGGGAGAAGAACGGACACAAACCGTTATACAAGATCCAGATCGTGGGGGTTTCGGATCAAGCTGATTTTAGTAAAGGACTGGTCAGCATCAGGCCGCACACGCATATTAACCAACTTCCAAAAACAGATCTCATCATTATCCCTTCCCTGGCCCGAGACTTTGAAAGTGCGCTGGCAGGGAATATCGCCATGGTAGACTGGATGTCGCAGCAATATAAGAATGGTGCGGAGCTTGCATCCATGTGCACAGGGGCGTTTATGCTCGCGTCCGCCGGACTACTTAACGGAAAAACCTGTTCTACACATTGGTCCGCTGTTAATACATTTAGTGTTTTGTTTCCTCACGTAAAATTGCAATCGCATCGGACAATAACGGATGAGGGCGGAATTTATACCAATGGGGGCGCATACTCCTTTTTGAACCTGCTTGTCCACCTGATCGAGAAATTCTACGACCGCCCTACGGCCATTTACTGCGCAAAACTGTTCCAAATTGAAATAAACAGGGAGTTTCAATCGATTTTCACAATTTTCAGCGGACAAAAATTACACGATGATCAGGAGATCAAGCAGGCACAGCAATACATTGAAAGTAAGATCGATGAGAAAATATCTGTGGATCAACTCTCGTCTAAATTCTCAATAGGCCGACGCAATTTCGATCGCAGATTCCTGAAAGCCACTGGTAACACCCCGCTGGAATACGCGCAAAGGGTAAAAATAGAAGTCGCCAAACGCTCTTTTGAAAATTCCCGGAAAACCATCAACGAAGTCATGTACGAAATAGGTTATTCGGACTTGAAAGCATTCCGGGAAGTGTTCAGAAAAATAACAGGCATGTCTCCGCTGGAATACCGCGATCGGTATAATAAAAGCCTGGTTTAGAAAAATGCCGACATTAGATGGGGAGGCGGGCTGTTAACACAGTGCTCAGGCGGTCGAACATACTGAACCAGCTTTGATATGCGCCTGTTTTTTTAGCTTCCTGTTCTGATACGGTTTGGTGTAATGTCATTTCTGTTTTTTCCCCAACAGCGACAAATGTGACCGTAGTAACAATATCCTTCGGCCAGTCCCCGGGTTTTCCCGCTTGATCGGAGCTCACAGCATCTCCCTGCTCGTTGGTAAGGGTCATGGTGTAAACCAGTTTCTCGGGAAAGGCCACTTCATGGTAAAAACCTTTTATCCAGCATTCTCCGTGCACAGGATCGTGTATGCAGGAGTGAAACGCCCCTCCTACTTTCACTTCGATAGATTTGAATTCAATGGTACAGCCATCCGGGGCATACCAATGTTTCAATTGCGCTGGATCTGTCCACGCATTAAAAACAAGTTCAGGCCGCGCATCAAATAAATGTGTGATCAACAGATCTTCCTTAGTCTTCTCCATTGCTTTTGCTTTTTACATTGTTTAAATAATGATCTAACTTTTCAAATCTCCTGGTCCACAGCTTTCTGGACTGTTCAATCCAGGTTTCTACTTCATCAAGCCGTTCCAGTTTTGCTTCGCAGAATCTTTCCCTGCCACTTTGCGTGATGACCAGCAATCCGCAATCGGCCAAAATTTTGACGTGCAGTGATATTGCTTGCCGGGTCATATCAAATTTTTCGGCAATGGCATTCACGTTATACGGTTGCGTGGCGTCCGCTTGGGAAGCTATAAGACTGATAATGTCTCGTCGGGTGGGATCGGCTATCGCCTGGTATACATCTCGTCTGGCCTTCATAATATGCAAGTAAGTGCTTGCAAATATAAACACAAAAATTTCATTTGTGCAAGCAAATACTTGCGCAAATGAAATTTATTTATGGCTGAGTCGAAATGGTCAATGGAGAACGCAGCTATAATGCGTTATTCGGCCTCATCCGAAACTGCATCCGCATGGGTCTCAGCTTCGTAACTGTCGGCGTATTTTATTTCATCAAGCCAATATGCGGAACTTACAATGTCGTAGGTTATCGAATTCTGATCCCCGGAAACCTTGTTCAACTGCCAGAGAATATCCTTGGCCTCAGCAAAACGATCACTTTCGATCTGGTCGGAAAAAAGACGCTGAATCAAGCTCCGGTCAGACAAGCCAGCGGCGAGAAGCCTCACAATGGGCGCCTCGGGATTTTCCTCAAAAATGCTCAAATCTCCCTTTATTTCGACCGTGAACCGAACAGCTTCCGGGCGCGGAAATTTGCCATTGTAAGCGTCATACAGCAACTGGGTCGATCGGTAGAGATCCGGATGTAACGGCAGTTCCGGGTACTCTTCCCAGAGCTTTTCAGTCAGTATTTCATGCGATAGATTTTCTATCTGACCCTCTGTGAGACGTCCGGCTATTGTATAATCCAAAACTATTTTAGCAGATTCTTCCGGCTCGTAATCCGTCAGGGACATCATGCACATTTCTTTGAGTTCAGAATCCTTAATTTCTGCGGGATTGTCATAATCCATTGCATTCAACAAATTGACCAGATCGCTCTTTTCCCAAGATCCCGGCAACTCCTTAATCTGCTCGAAAGACAGAATATTCACTTTGAACTGGCTCATTTAGTATTATTTATAATTGAAAAAATTCCTGCTAATGCTGTATTAAACTATTTCTCGCCCATATGCTGCTCATCTTCGACGATCTCCTGAATGGCTGGTTTCGTGTCGGGATGGCTGTCGTCCTCTCCCAGCAGAATCCCCCATGGATTGAGACCTTCTACGCGATCGAATATCACCTTAAAGATGGCGATCACCGGAATTGACAAAAACATGCCTGTAATGCCCCAGATCATTTCGCCAAGGACCAGACCGATAAGGGCGATAAATGTGTTGATCTTTACTTTCGACCCCACAATTTTAGGCATAATGTAATTGCTGTCTATTAAATGTATAACTACAATAGCAACCAAAACAAACACAACCTGACTGGTGCCGGCCGTCGCGAATGTAACGAGGCTGGCGAGTGATAATGCCGTAAAAATGCCGAGATAAGGGATCACATTGAGTATGCCGGAGATAAGCCCAAGCAACAATCCATATTTGACGCCTATGAGCCAGAAAGCAGCACACGAAAGTCCGGTTACCAAAAGCAGCTGCAAAAACAAGCCGACAATGTATTTCTTAACAATGTACTGGACCTGGCTTACCACATCATACACAATCACGCTGTGCTGCTGATCAAACAGCGAAACTGTAAACCGCAGCAACAGCCTTCTATGCAAGAGCATGAAAAATGTATAAAGAAATATGAACAGAAGCGAAAGCAGAATGGAAGAGACGGAAAGCAATGTGTGGCCAAGAATAGAGGTTCCCGTATCCACAGCCTTGGTGGCGGACTCATTAATATAGCTCATTTGCTCTTCATTGTCCACATGAAAAGTAAGCTCGATCCAGCGCTGTAAACTGCTGGTGGTGGCCAGCAATTGCTCCTTGAAAGCAGGCCAATCCTTAGCCAGCGCCGTTAGCTGCGAGCCCAGAATGGTGAAAATCGCGGCGATAGCGGCTGTAAGGCTTATTACTGCCACCATGGAAGATAATGCCCTTGGGAATTTCAGCCGATATTCCAGAAACCCGGCAAATGGCAGCAACAAAAGCGCAAACAGGAACGCAAAAATAAGCGGGGCCAGCAGCGTTTGTCCAATGATAGCAATGTACACCAGCGATATGATGCTTACCAACACATAGGCAAGCCGGGCGTAAAAAGGTAAAGAACGGATCATAATAATTGAATGTAGATATATCTTATCATAACATAATCATGCCTGGGCGAAGCGGAACATATTACAGACATATTCCTTCTGCCCAGATTACCAGAATGAGGGCTTCCGGGTCGTTCCTCCTGCGGTGCGGCAGTCTGCGCAGTCGGGCGTTGCAACCAAGACGTAATCCGCCCTTGGACCCCAATAAGTAAGGAGCAATTTTTGTGTGTTGAAGGCGCACGGATCATCGGGAAACCCGGTGCATTGGACCGGGATGGTGTCCGGCTCGGTACATCTGGGATAAATACCCAGGTTTGGCGAGATCGTGATGCGTTTGGTTTCTTCGGTTGAAGCACTGAAATAACCAAAGACCAGGTTTCGGGGATCAGCAATGTTTTTAATATTTCCTGTGACCTGGCCAGGCTGGGGATCAAAAAGACTCCCCGTCAGCTGTGTTGATTTTGAAAGTTCTGTCCAATATTCGAATGCCGTGCGCGACAGGCCGTATTGTTTCACCAGAATGCTGTATTTTCTAAAAAGCTTGTTAGTTGAAATCGGAACGGTGTTGAGCGGGAGATCTTTAATAATGTCTTCACTGAGCCGGACGGTGCTTCCCAGTAAAATACTGCCGCTATTTTTGTTTCCCCAACATTTGGTAATGTTCTCTTTTCTGGAAACGAGCTGGCTATCCACTATTTCCAGCGCCGATGAATAAGTCGATTCATACTCCCAGGTTTCATCAAACTTCCATCGATAAAATTGCGTTTTGTTCTGCTCATCGTGCGCATTGACGTAAAATATCATTGCGTTTTGGACATTATCCAGTTTGTAGGTGAGGCTGTCAATGGTGGGTGTCTGGCTTACTGTTACAAAATCCGACAGATATTCCTGCCCGTTTCCCGTTTTGATCCTGATCCGGTATTTATCCTGCATATCGTAAGAACCGGGCGGCAGTAAGTAAGTCCCGGGCATGGATTCAGCAAATGCATAGCTCCTTCCTGCTTCTGCTTCAACGACAATGGTTGCCCCGGTTTCGATGAGCGGCTGGTCTGTCTGATTTACATTTTGTGTTCTCCGCAGCTCAATCCGGCTGCTATCGTTGCCGCCCACATTAAAAAATCCATCCACAACCAAATATTGCTCATCCAGGCTCACTTCCGGTGGCGAAAAAGGAACAATACAGCTTTCGAGAATCAGCAGTAATGCTATTAAATATTTGAGGTCGTAAATCCGCTTTAAAAACAATTTCATGAGCAAATTCAATTCGTTTTCAAATAGGTTTAAGTCCTCAATCGATGACATGCTTAGGTCCCTCTGAGACACTGGTCTGTCCTAAAAGGTTGGCACACGGGCAATCTCCTTGCATTAGCCGGGTTGTCTATTGATTGCCACAAATAATTTTAATAGTGCCCGCGTGCAACATTCACGTGCTTTTCTGTCCCTTTGAGGCGGACATTAGCTATGGATCGTTTTTATGAAAAAAATTTTACAGGTTACATTTATCCTGCTCTTCCCCTTGTTTGCTTATTCTCAAAGCTTTATAGTCAGCGGAACAGTTAAAAACCAACAAAATGAGGCCGTTCCGTTTGCAGCTGTTTCGGTTAATAAATCGCTGGACTCTTCGCTGGTAAAAGCAGATGTAGCCGATGACGGCGGCACATTTAAAGTGGCTGGTATAGCAGCGGGAAGCGGATTATTTTATCAATTCAAAAAACACGCTTGGTTTCAGCGTCGACGGCCGTATAAGTAACCATAATGGCGGTGGGCAGAGCGAGACATTCATCAGCAAGCGGAATGATTTGCAAACCGATTCGCTGACACTTTTTTCCCAAACTTCTAATCCCGAAAAAAATAAAAACCTGAACATTAATCTGAATTACCATTATGCAGACACGACCGGTCACGAGCTCAATGTCGACGCCGACTTTGGCCGGTTTGTGTCGCGCGGGATCAGTTATCAGCCAAACAAGTATTTTTTTAGTCTGGATAACAAGGAACCGCTGGAACGGAACTATGTGAGCAAAACGCCCGTCGACATTACGATCCGGTCGTTCAAGGCTGATTATGAACAACGTGTGCAGAAGGGAAAACTGGGCTATGGCTTCAAATTATCGGACGTTAAGTCGGATAACACTTTCGACTTTTACAATGTGATCAGCAATGTTGAGGTCATCGATACCAACCGAAGCAACAGGTTCAAATACACCGAGCGTGTTTATGCAGCTTATGTGAACTATAATGTTCCTTTGGGTAAAAAATGGGATTTGCAGGCGGGGGTGCGGGCGGAACATACCAAGTCATTGGGTGACCTCACGAGCTTCAAACATAATGATCTGGACAAGGTGGACACGACGTATCTCAACTTTTTCCCAAGCGGCGCATTATCATTCAAAGCCTCTAAAAACCACAACTGGAATTTAAATTACAGCCGGCGGATCAATCGGCCGAGTTACCAAAACCTGAACCCGTTTGAATACCGCGTGGATGAGCTTGTTTATTCCAAAGGCAACCCGTTTCTGAAACCAGAATATGCGAACAGCTTCAAACTAACGCACGTTTACAAAGCAAAACTGACCACTTCGGTGGGTTACCGAAGAACGCGGTTTCCGGTGGTGGGCCTGCGGATCCCATACGACAGCAGCCGCACTTACTTCATTACGCAAAATCTGGATCATTCTCAGGGCTTCAACCTGGATGTGAGCATTACAACCGCCATTACCAAATGGTGGGATGTTTATTTCAACATCAGCGGCTATCATAACATCTGGAAAGCGGCGCTGGACAACGGCCTGATCATCAATAACAGCACAACGGCTTTCAATATGAACGGCCAGAGCACATTCAAGCTAAAAAACGACTGGACCCTGGAATTGACGGGCTGGTATAACTCGCCATACCGGCGGATTGACTACAACTGGGCGATGGGCATGATGGACGCGGGCGTCCAGAAAAAATTCTGGAAGAGTAATGCAACGTTGAAACTTTCATTCAGCGATATTTTCCATACGGCAAGAGGCGGATATGAATCGGAATATGCGGGAATCAAAACCAATCTCCGTTTCCGGTTCGAAGGCCAGATGGTTAAAGTGAACTTCAATTATCGTTTCGGGAGCAAAGAAATCAATGCTGCCCGCAGCCGGCGCGCAGGTTCGGAAGATGAATTGAACCGGATCAAAGGCGGTTAAAAAAAGGTGGCGCCGGAGATTTCCCGCGCCACCTTTTTAACATAAGTAACACCCGATATTATGGGTTTTGGGTAAGTTTTGGGTTGCGATCAATTTCTGCTTGTGGTATAAAGAAAATGGTGCGGGCGTCGGTCGGTAAAACCTTTTGCGTAATGTTGGTTGTAGGCGTATTGTTCAGTGAATGTGTTCCCGGATAATTTCTTTCCATGGGTAAATTATTGCGGAACAGGTCATAGGAACGGTGTCCTTCAAACGCGAGTTCAAGCCAGCGCTCCTCCATCACTACATCCAGAGCCTTCTTAGTGCCCAGATTCCCAATGGTGTAGAGCTGATTACCCGACAAGCCTGCGCGTTGACGAAGCAGGTTTACATCTTCCAATGCAGCGGCTGTTTTGCCCGTTTTTGCATTGGCTTCTGCCCGGATCAGGTGCATTTCTGCGAGCCGCAGATATACCGGAGAGCTCAGGTTAATGACGCCTTCCTGCATGGAGTATTTATTGATGTAATACATGGGCGTAGACGGTGTCAACTTCATATTATACTGCAAAACACCGTTTATCGTGTAGGGAGAGATGAAGTTGCTTCTCAGGTCGGCAGGATTTTTAGCCAGGAAATCAACATATTTCTTCGACGCATAAATCTCGGCCCAACCGCTGACACCCTGCCCCTCGGCGATCCCGGAAGCATTGGCGCTGAAATACATGGATCCAATGGCAGAGAATCCCCTATCCTGCACTTTGGTATGGCGGATTGCGAAAATAGTCTCCTGGTTGCTGGCGGGTGCCGTTTTGAAATAACTGCTGAATTCCCCACCCTGCACAAGCTTGTAACGACCCGATTTGATCACCAGGTCGGCGTATTTGATGGCGTTTTCATTCTCGCCTTTGTACAGATACACGCGCGCCAGCAGCGCCTGCGCAACTTCCTTCGATGCAAAAGAGTTTGATTTATCCTCAGACATCAGGTCCGCAGCTTTGATCAGATCCTGGATTACGGAGTCATACACTTCCTTTACCGAACTGCGGGTAATGTTATTGATCGCGTCGTCACTCATGCCGTCCATCAACAGCGGAACCCCCGGATTGTTACCACTTTCCTGCGTATAGGGACGCCCGAAAACACGCACGAGATTGAAATGCATCATGGCTCTCAGATAAAGATTTTCACCCTTGAGCTGGCGCAAAATCACAGACGACTCGTCGGGAACGTAAGCAATGATCTTATTCGCCGCCGCGATCACCTTATAGGCTTGTCCCCAGAAGTTGGTGGCATGACCCGATGTGTTGATATGCGTGTAACGATATGCCCGCGTGAGGTCATCACCCGAAGATTGTCCCTGTGCTATTTCATCACTGGGATACTCCATCAGGAAATGCACACTGCGCACGTAAGCCGCATTCAATAATACGGCATATGTCCCAATGGTCGCCGTTTCAACGTCACCGGCATTAGTAAGCGCCGATTCTTCGTCAATGGAAGTTGTGGGCTCGTAGTATTTTTCACAGGATGCCGTAACAAACAGCAATGCGCCCATGAACAGTAATTTATGTATTGAATATTTTCTCATGATATTAGAATGAAAAGTTGATTCCGATAAGATATTTTTTGCTGATTGGATATCTTAGGCTGGATAATCCTGAGCTTAAATCAACCTGTGTCAAGGTTACTTCCGGATCCGGGCCGGAGAACTTGGTGCCGGTCCAAAGGTTGTCGCCGCTGATAAATACGGATACTCTTGAAAAACCGCTTTTCCCCAAAACATTGTCAGGAAGCGAATAACCCACGCGTACATTTCTCAAACGGATGTAACTGCCATCTTCCAGGTAACGTGACGAAGACTGGTTGGAATCCTTATTCCCTCCCACGATCGGTTTCGGGTGCGTAACCACGTCGCCAGGCTTTTCCCAGCGGCTCCATCCTTTGGCAAGGACCATTTGATTATAACTTTCGTACAAACCGTCGTTATCGAAATAAACGCGACTTTCGTTATACACCCAGTTTCCGTATACAAAGTTGAAGAAAGCAGATAAGGTGAAGTTTTTGTAAGTCAATGTGTTCGAAAGACCTCCAGTGAACTTGGGGGCAGCCGTTTTTCCTGTAAACTGACGCGAGTCGGCGGTTTGTGCCTGGTTGTAAGTGCTGGTCAGCTCCTTGGTAACATTGCCATTTGCATCCTTCACGACTTTTTCCCACTGCGGATCACCATTTTCAGGATTTACACCTGCCCATATCGGCAAATTGTATTCGTCCATATTGTGGCCAACAGCGATCGGCTGGCGCGCGCCTGAGTTGAAAACGGTGGAACCATCACTCAGTTCAAGCACTTTGTTGCGGTTGAAAGCCATGTTCAGGTTGGTTTCCCAATTGAAGCCTTTGGCTTTGATGTTGGTGGTTGTCAGACTGAATTCAACCCCTTTATTGCGGATAGATCCTGCATTCACCCACACATAGCTGTAACCCGTTGTGGCAGCGAGGGGCTTGCGATACAACAGCTCGCTGGCCTCTTTTACGTAAGCATCAACAACAAGGTCAATGCGGTTGAAGAAACTCAGATCAAAACCAACGTTGGACGATCTGATTTTTTCCCAGGTCAGATCCGGGTTCCCTTTTTGAGACGGAGCTGCGCCCGGAAGTCCTGAGTAAGATGCATCAGAAGAAATGGTATATAGACCTAGTGAAGCGAAATTACTGATCCCGTCGGCATTACCCACTGTACCATTGCTTGCACGGACCTTGGCGAATGTGATGGTTTTGTTGTTTTTCAGAAATTCCTCATTGCTTAAAATCCACGATGCGCCTAACTGATAGAAGTTGGCCGTTGAATTGTTTTTTCCAAACAAGGAAGAAAATTCATTTACAAATGACCCTACCAGGAAATATTTGTTGTCGTAGTTATAATCTGCCTGTCCCAGAAACTTACGGAAACCCACCTGCTCGTTAAGTCCCGTTGGATTGGTAAGGATATCTGTCGCCACTGACATTACATCGCGGCCCGGAGGTAAACCCTTGCCCGCTGCGCTGGTGCTGCTCGAATATGTGGTTTCAGCCTCGGCAACACCTAATAGCGTCAGACCATGTTTACCAAAATCCTCCGAATAACGGATGCGGTTCGATGTCAGCAAACGACTGGAATAAGACGTTCCGTTATACAATTCACCGCTGTTGGCGCCGCCCTGCTTGGTGCGTTTGTCATTAAAACTCGCACTCAGGCCATTTCCAAAATTGATCCTGTTATAGGACGACAATGTAATTTTATCAGTTAGCTCGTAATCCAGGTTCACGTCGGTGGTCACCGCCAGACTTTGCGCTTTGGAATAATTGTACGGCACAGAATGCAGGAAACTTTCGCGGTCACGCCCCAGCCAGCCCGGGTATGTCCTGCCATCTATCGGCTGGCCATCTGCATCATAGGCCGGGTCAAACGGAAGGTTGTTGTAGGCATCGTACAAAGTATTACTGTTTGCATAATTGTCCTTATTAAATGTACCATTAAATAACACTTTGGCAGCCAGCCTCCTGGTTAGCTGGGACTGCAGGTTCGCACGAAAATTATAGCCGGTTTTATCATTTTCGATCTGCGTTCCCTGTTCCTTGTAATAATTGGCAGAGATGTAAAAAGTGGTTTTTTCACTTCCTCCGGAGGCAGAAACTGTGTGGTTATTCACAAACCCCGTCCTGAAAGCCTCATCCCACCAATTTGTGTTGGTTTGAAGAACGGATGCTTCACGCGGATAGAACGTGCTTTGGAAATCATACAACTGCTGTGAATTCATCAAGCGGAAGTTTCCGGTCGTAGCTTGCGCAAAGCCCATCGTGTTGGCAAAGCTGATTTCGGTTTTTCCGGCTTTACCCGTTTTGGTGTTGACAATAATAACCCCGTTCGCGGCACGAGATCCATACAAACCGGTTGCGGCAACATCCTTTAATACGGTAATGTTCTCCACATCAACAGGGTTGTAATTTCCGCCAATGTTCCCGTCTACCACAATGAGCGGCGAAGTGCCCGCAGAAATGGTCCCTGCACCGCGGATTAGTATACGTCCTGCGCTGGTAGGATCGCCCGATGCGCTTGAAACCACAACGCCCGGCGCTTTTCCTTGAAGCAGATTAGGAAGCTCATTGGATGTAACGTCTCTCAGCTTTTCATTATTGATCGTCGAGACAGAACTCGACAGGTATTTCACCTTTTTGGCAGAATACCCAACGACTACAACCTGTTCCAGCTGATTGGACGCGGACGTCAAGGCAATGTCGAACACCGTTTGCTGGCCTAATGGCGCTTCAACCGCCGCGTAACCAATGTAACTGAACACCAGCGTAGCATTGCTGATGAGGCTTTCGGGGATAACCATCGAAAAATCCCCGTTGTGGTCAGTCGATGCACCGATGGCATTATTGCCTTTAATGGTAACGGTCACTCCTACGAGCGGTTCTCCCTTTTCGTCTTTCACTTTACCGGTGACGGTCCTGTCCAGGCGGGTTACGTCAACGGTTGCGTGTTTCGTCAATGGGAGCGCGATGCTCTGGGGAGATTGGATGAGGGACATCCCTAACATCATTGCAAGCGGATAGCGCAACGAACGGTTTTTAGGGAACCACATGTTTGGTTTGGGCTTAGGTTTTTTCATTGAAGTAAATTTTTGTTTACGCAACAAAGTAACCGTTTTTTACTTCACATTAATATGGTTCTTTTAAAAATAATGCAATTTTTCCTTTGCGAAAATTTCAAATTGCAATACATATTTTGGGTATTCGCCTCATTATCTTGTTTTTTCTGACATTATCGCGTTCTCGACCACGCAAAATATGTGCACGAGAACGCAGACATTTTATTCTTGAAATAGTCAAAAAACTTGCTTGCGAGTGGTCAAATCATCGCTTGCATCTACGCAAACCATTCGTTATAGCACAACTTGGATTAACCATATTGGTTACGCTTTGGCGAGTTCAAAGTAGAATGTGCTTCCCATGCCAATTTCACTGGCAACACCAATGACTCCGCCCTGTGCTTCTATGAATTCTTTACTAATGGCAAGTCCCAGTCCGGTGCCGGTTTTGGAGCTGCCGGGAATCTGGAAATATCTGTCAAAGATCTTATTCCGATAGCGGCTGTCGATTCCCTTGCCTTCATCCCGAACGGAGAATTTGATGCCGTTCGGGCCGTTTTTAAGTTCGAGCTGCAAGCGGCCTTCCTGCTGTGAATAACGGATGGCATTGGTAAGAAAGTTGATGAGCACCCAGGCCGTTTTTTCCATATCGGCTTTCACATCCGGCAAATTTTCATCCGTTTGCACCACCAGCTCAATTTCCTTTTGTTCCAATGGAATTTTCACCGCGTCCAGCGCATAACGCACAATGGCATACGGACTGCTGGGCTGAATGCTTAGCTGAATGTTGCCTGTTTCCACCTGCGACATGTTGAGCAGCTCGCCGGTAATTTTCAAAAGCCGGTTGCTATCGTCTTTAATGCTTTCCATCAACTGCTTCTGCTCTTCATTCAGCGCGCCGGTCTGCTCGTTTTCCAGGATTTGCAAACTCATTTTAATGGACGAGATAGGCGTTTTCAGCTCGTGGGAAACCGTGGCGATAAAGTTGGTTTTGGCAAAATCCAGTTCTTTAAATGGTGTAATGTTCTTTAAAATAATCACTTGCCCTATAAATTTCTTCTGCCGTTCGCCGGTCGGGATAATCGTAATGTCGACAATTTCCTTTTCGAAATAGCTTTCCTTATCGTCTGCATAAATTTTAAGCGAAGGCGTCGAAGCCTGGGTGGTGAGCCCATTGGATTCCTGCTTTTCCTGGATCAGCACGCGGATCAGATCATTGTGAACGGCCAGATCCACGGCCGATCTCCCCAGCATGTCGCTCATTAACATGCCCGTGATCTTCACTGCCTCATGATTTGCAAAAAGAATGTGCTTGTTCTCATCCAGCCCGATGACCGGCTCGTGCATGTTATTGATCAACGCTTCGGTCCTTTTTTTCTCCATCAGGATCTGCGAAAGGTTGCTGTTGTCATACTCTTCCAGTTTTTCGGCCATGGTGTTGAATGAACTGGCTAATTGACCGAACTCATCTTTTCCTGAAAAATGCAGCCGCTGCGAATAATTCTTCGCGGCAATTTCTTTGATGCTCTCCGTAAGCTCACGGATGGGATTGCCAATGTTGGACGGAAGGTTAATCAGCAGCGTGAGGGCAATTAAAAAACACAATGTGGCCGTGAGGACTATCCCGCCAATGGCGGAACGGACCGAGCCCACAGCGATATCGCTCTTCTTTTGAATGGCCTGCATGTTGATTTTAGCCAATGCTGCCAAATCCCTTCGGACCACAACCGGCAATGTGTCGCTCTGCGGACTGGCCTTTAAAAGATCATAATGATCCTGAACTTTCTGCGTGGCCTCGGCTTCCCCTATTTCTGTCACATTGCGTTGCTGCTTTTCCAGATTCTGGTCAAATGCTTTCCAGGCTTCGGGATTGGTCTTCACCTCGTCCAGCGCAAGCAGCATATGCTGCACATAATCAAGAGTTTGATAGTTATCAGCCAATATATTTTCCGTATCATCTTTGAGGGTGTAAACATGCTTGGCTGCGATCAGGCCCAGGGCCAGGATCAGAAAAAAGAGGGTTCCTAACCCCAGTCTCAGTTTGCTTTTTATTTTCATCTTCGGCTCAAATGTTGCTCAACTTCACGCTCAGGATAAGATTACCAGATCAATGTCGGAAGACGAAAGCTTTTTCAAAAGATTGTTAAAAAGATTTGTGGCCAAAATAACTTTCAAGAGCGTAATATGCGGCTTACCCACACATATTGTTGTGATCTCCCGTTGCTCGGCCACTTCAATGATCGCCTCGGAAATGTTGGCACGCTGTACGCGGACGATCTCGCCCCCCATTTCCGTAGCCAGTTTAAAATTGTTGATCAAATGCCTTTGCTTATCCAAGGCGATCTTGTCCTGGCTTTCCCTGGGCGTCTGCACATATAAAACAAACCATTTACTATTGTAGTAACTCGCCAGTCTGGCCGTTTTTCGGATCACGTGCCGCGCGGTATTTTCGTTGCTGCTGATGCATGCCAGAAATTTCTCACGCCGCGAAGCCACCATTTTCGGTATTTCCGATTCGACCTTCCGTTCCACCTGGCTCGCCACTTCTTTCAATGCCAGTTCCCTTAATTGCAGGATGTGGTCTGCTTTGAAAAAGTTGCTGAGCGCGGTCTGTATTTTTTCCGGTTTATAAATTTTACCTTCCTTTAACCGCGTGATCAGCTCATCGGCAGTAAGGTCAATGTTAACCACTTCATCTGCCGCGCCCAACACGCTGTCGGGGATTCGTTCCCTCACTTCCACGCCGGTAATGCCTTTCACTTCCTCGTTCAGGCTTTCGATATGCTGAATGTTCACAGCGCTGATAACATTGATGCCGGCGTCCAGAATTTCCAGCACATCCTGCCAGCGCTTGTCGTTTTTGCTGCCTTCAATGTTGGTATGGGCCAGCTCGTCCACAATCACCACTTCCGGGCGCAGGCTTATCACCGCCTGCACGTCCAGCTCGTCGAGTTCTTTTCCTTTGTAAAACAGTTTTCGCCTGGGAATGACGGGCAGGCCATCCAGTAAATCGTGTGTTTCTTTTCGGTTGTGGGTTTCTATATAGCCAATTTTTACATCGATACCATTGCGAAGAAGCGCGTGCGCCTCCTGCAACATACGGAAAGTTTTGCCCACGCCGGCGCTCATGCCAATGTAGATCTTGAACTTTCCGCGCCTCGACCTTTTGATCAGATCAAGAAAATGTTGTGCATTAGGGCTGGTTTCGGACATCTTGTGTATCGATTAATCAATGTGCATTAATAACCCTGCTCCAATCAGAACGCAATGGATAGGGATGTGGTGAGGAATAGATTGTCTTTTCTGAATGTCTGTTCTGATGTCCCGGCACTCGTTCTTTCCAGAAAAATGCGGTCCTTACTGTTCAAATTCCTGGCTTCTACACGCCAGAGCACGCCCGGGAAAATGGCATAGTCCACATTGACCGAAAGGCCGAAGGTCTGAAATCCGTTCGTGGTGCCCGTTGAGATAATAACCCCGTTTTTGTCTTGAAAATACTCTCCCCTCGCTGCCATGTTAACCCGGGCCGAAGGTGAATATCGGGCGATTAGCACGGGCACAAACCAGTTGTTATAATCGCTGCTGCCTTTCGCTTTTTGCTCGGTTCCATAATCAAAACCAGCAGTTACACCGAATTTTTCGCTGACCTGGAAAACGCCGTAAAAATTATGATAATAACGCATTAACCGCAAGCTGTCGGGCTTATCGTTCCCTATGAAAGTGCTGTAATTCAATGTGATTGTCGTTGCAGGTTTGTATGTTACCTGGGTGCCAAAGGCCGGGGTGGTGTTACCGTCGACTCTCTGGATTCGCTGCCAGCCATTTAAATACATGGCCGATACATACAGCTTTTCGTCTTTCGTGGTAAAACCCAATTTCACACCGGATTCAAAATATGGCGTGTTTTCAGCAACCAGGCTCCTCGTCATCGCCCAGTTGTCTTTCCCTATGGCACTTTCAAAACCAATGTGCGAAGGCATAATGCCGGCATCGATCCACAGGTTGTTATTTTTTGAGATTTTAACACCCACATTTGCTTCAAAAACATTTTTTAAGACGCCCGGCTCGGCCGCATAGTTGGCATTCATATAGGTCCCGGTGGCCAGCGCCAGGTTTCCTCGTACACGATCCGTGGTATAGTTTGCCTTGATAAAACCCAGGTTCAAATTCACCTCCCCGACCCTGTTGAAGTTGTAAATAAAACCAGGCGCTGTATTGTTCACCGGCCTGTTGAAATCATAATTGTAATAAGCTTCTGCGTAACCGCTGATCGTTAGCGGATTTTTGGTTTCGGTAGAATCCTGGGCCATAACCGGTTTGAAAATCATCAAACCCAATGCAGCCAATAATAATCTTTTCATAAGGGAATATTTTTATAGTTTTTCCAAAGCAATGTTCAGGTTCAGCACATTCACTTTCTCAGGCCCGAACATACCCAGCAATGGTTTCTCCGTATTTGAATTCACGATTTGTCTGATTTTATCTTCTGTTGTGTTGCGTGCGGCAGCAATCCTTTTGACCTGCACCAGCGCGGCTTTGGGCGAAATGTCGGGATCAAGACCGCTGCCGCTGGCGGTTACCAGCTCCACAGGAATGTCTTTTTTGTCAATTCCGGGGTTATGGATTAAAAAAGTATCGATCCGCGCCTGCACAATGCCCAGATATTCCTTGTTGGAAGGGCCTTTGTTACTGCCCCCGCTGCCGGCCGCATTATAGGCTACCGCGGAAGGGCGGCTGTTGAAAAACCGGTCTTCGGTAAATGCTTGACCAATATTTGCGTAATAGCGCTTGCCGTTGGCTTTCACCACTTCACCATGTCCATGATTAGGAGCAAGTTGCGCAATGCCCCAAACGATTGCAGGATAGAGAGCACCGAAAAAAATCAGTGTGATCAATGTTAATTTAATAGCGGGAAATATGTTCGTTTTCATTGTTTGCGCTTTCATTAAAGCTGTTTTTGAATACTTTTTATTTGATATCTAAATCCAGATGCTCACCACCATATCAATCACCTTAATGCCTGCAAACGGGATGAGTATGCCGCCCAGTCCGTAGATGAACAGGTTCCTTCTGAGCAGCGCACTTGCCCCGATAGGCTTGTAGGCAACGCCTTTCAATGCGAGCGGGATGAGGAAAGGGATAATGATGGCATTGAAAATCACGGCAGACAGGATTGCACTTTCGGGACTGTTCAAGTCCATAATGTTCAGACCTTTGAGTGCCGGTATGCTGGCAATGAAGAGGGCCGGAATAATGGCGAAATATTTAGCGACGTCATTGGCAATCGAAAAGGTGGTTAATGTGCCGCGCGTCATTAAAAGCTGCTTTCCGATCTCCACGATCTCGATCAGTTTGGTGGGATCATTATCGAGGTCCACCATGTTACCGGCTTCTTTTGCAGCCTGCGTTCCGCTGTTCATGGCCACGCCGACATCGGCTTGGGCCAGCGCAGGAGCGTCGTTTGTGCCGTCGCCCATCATGGCTACCAGTTTACCGCCTTCCTGTTCCTTCTTGATGTAGTTCATCTTATCCTCCGGCTTAGCCTCGGCGATAAAGTCGTCCACACCTGCTTTTTCAGCTATAAATTTGGCCGTTAAGGGGTTGTCGCCCGTTACCATCACCGTCTTAACGCCCATTTTGCGCAGCCTTTCAAAACGTTCGCTAATGCCCGGTTTGATAATGTCCTGTAATTCAATCACACCCAAAACCCTTTCATTTTCTGAAACAACCAGCGGCGTGCCTCCATTGCTGGAAATCAATTCCACCTTTTCCCGGATCTCCGCCGGAAACTGATTGCCCGCTTGCAGGACCATATTTTTGATAGAATCAAAAGCCCCTTTACGAATGCGCGTATCATCAAAATCAACCCCTGAACTGCGGGTCTCAGCTGTAAATTTGATAAACTTCGGATCCCTGATCTGGTAGGTTGTTGGCGTGGCATTGGCCAGTTCCAGGATGGATTTTCCTTCGGGGGTTTCATCCGAAATGGAGCTTAGCACAGCACTTTTTACGAAATGATTTTCCGGTACGCCGTTGGCCGTGTGAAAGCGGGTCGCCTTCCGGTTACCAATCGTAATGGTCCCGGTTTTGTCGAGCAGCAGCACATCAATGTCGCCCGCCGTTTCCACGGCCTTACCCGATTTGGTGATCACATTCGCGCGCAGCGCACGGTCCATACCAGCAATGCCAATGGCGGAAAGCAAACCGCCGATCGTGGTCGGGATGAGGCACACGAATAGGGAAATAAATGCGGCAATGGTGATGGGCGTATTGGAAAAATCTGCAAAAGGTTTCAATGTCACGCAAACAATCACGAACACAAGGGTAAACCCGGCCAAAAGGATGGTTAATGCAATCTCGTTTGGTGTTTTCTGGCGGCTCGCACCTTCCACGAGTGCGATCATTTTATCCAGAAAACTTTCCCCGGGAGCCGTGGTGACCATTACTTTGATCTTATCCGACAGCACTTTCGTGCCGCCGGTCACGCTGCTTTTATCGCCGCCTGCTTCCCGTATCACCGGGGCCGACTCGCCCGTGATCGCACTTTCATCAATGGTCGCCAAACCTTCGATGATCTCGCCGTCGGTAGGAATATTATCCCCGGCTTCACAAATGAAAATGTCTCCCTTTTTCATCTGCGCGGACATTATGCTTTCGGTCGCTACGGCAAAGCCCGGCCTGTTTTCGACAACCAGTTTGGCAGGCGTTTCTTCACGCGTCTTCCGCAAGCTGTCGGCCTGCGCTTTTCCCCGGGCCTCGGCAATGGCTTCGGCGAAATTGGCAAAAAGCAATGTGAGCAGGAGGATGAGAAAGATCACAAAATTGTAAGCGAAACTACCCTGCGTGGTGTTTCCGGATAAGATCCAGATACAGACCGCAAACATAATCGCTGTGCCTATCTCCACCGTGAACATAACCGGGTTACGGAACAGGACTTTGGGATTGAGTTTGATAAAAGACTGCTTTAAAGCTTCGTTCACCAGATCCTTTTGGAACAAGGATGCATTTTGAGTTTTCATAAATGTATAGAGGTTACCGCCGTTCGGCTTCGCGCTCGTTTTATGTTTTGAATTTGGTTTTCGCTGATTAGGCCCGTTTACAAGCTGAAATATTCGGCTATGGGCCCAAGCGTCAGCGATGGGAAAAATGACAGCGCGGTGATGATCATGATGACAGCCAGCACCATCATGCCGAATGTTGCAGAATCGGTGCGAAGTGTGCCTGCGCTCTCGGGAATGTGTTTTTTATTGGCCAAAAGTCCGGCAATGGCAACAGGCCCGATGATCGGAATGAACCGCGAAAGGATCAAAACAAAGCCGGTGGTAATGTTCCACCAGGGATTGTTATCGCCAAGGCCTTCGAAACCGCTGCCGTTATTGGCTGCCGATGAAGTGTATTCATAAAGCATTTCGCTGAACCCGTGGAAGCCGGGATTATTCAGGTTTGCCAGGGTAATTTCGGGAAACGCTGCCGCCAGCGCAGTGCCTGCGAGGATGAGCAGAGGATGCAAAAGCGCGACGATCATGGCAATTTTCATTTCACGGCCTTCAATTTTTTTACCCAAAAACTCAGGTGTACGTCCCACCATTAACCCGCTGATAAAAACGGCCAGAATAATGAAGATGAAAAAATTGAGTATCCCTACCCCGCATCCGCCGTAAAAAGCATTGGTCATCATGGCGAGCAGCTGCATCATTCCGGACAGCGGCATCGTGCTGTCGTGCATGGCATTTACCGAGCCCGTGGATATAACGGTGGTTGCTATACTCCAAAAACCGGAAGCCGCACTGCCTAGCCGCGACTCTTTCCCTTCCATCGCGCCCGATCCCATGTCAATGCCCATCTGCGCAATGGCCGGATTACCCTGGACTTCCCAGACGACGGTAGGAATACATAGCACCAGGAACCCCACGGTCATGACCCCGAAAATCATCCGTGCCATTTTTTTCTTTTTCAAAAAGAAACCCAGCGCAAAGATCATGGCGAGCGGGACGATCATCTGGGAAAACATTTCGACCATATTGGTCAGGTAATTCGGATTTTCCAGTGGATGTGCAGAGTTGGCGCCGTAAAACCCGCCGCCATTGGTTCCCAGATGCTTGATAGCGACAAAGGCAGCCACAGGCCCCGTGGATACGCCAACCGTATCGCCCTGCATGCTGATCATACTGTCTTTACCCGCCAATGTCATGGGTGTTCCGTTAAAAGCCAGCACGCTGGCGACGAAAATGGAAGCCGGCAACAAAATCCGGGTGCAGGAGATGAGCATCAGGTGATAGAAATTCCCAAGCTTATCAGCCGTTTTTTCTTTTAATGCAATAAATAAAACGACGGCTGCGGCCATGCCTGTTCCAGCGCTCACAAAATGCAGGAACATTAAAAACAGCTGGGATAAATAACTCACCCCGCTTTCTCCCGAATAATGCTGCAGGTTGCAGTTAACCACAAATGAAATCGTCGTATTGAATGCAAGATCAGCCGATTGCCCGGGATTTCCATCCGGGTTCAGCGGCAGCCAGCCCTGGTTCATCAGGATAAACATGCCCAGCAGGAACCACACAAAATTAATCGTAAGTAAGGCTGCCAAATGCTGTTTCCAGTTCATTCCGGCCTTTTGGTCAATGCCGCTGATGCGGAAAAATATGCTTTCGATTGGATTGAAGATCGGGTCCAACAGCATTTTTTCACCTGCGTAGACTTTCGCAATGTACCTGCCAAATGGGACTGCCATCAGGATCGTAATTGCGTACATGGCTATAATGCCTAAAATTTCTGTGTTCATTTTTAAAATAGTTATCAGGCAGCTTGTCATTTAAGCTGTCGCGATCCGTGGAGTTAGAATTTTTCGGGCTTGATCAATACG
This sequence comes from Dyadobacter fanqingshengii, assembly GCF_023822005.2. GTDB lineage: Bacteria > Bacteroidota > Bacteroidia > Cytophagales > Spirosomataceae > Dyadobacter > Dyadobacter fanqingshengii. The sequence continues at coordinate 1,021,841 of NZ_CP098806.1, read as the reverse complement.
TAGCACATATAGAAAAACACGCCGATTGACACAATGAATAATGCAGCCATGATCAGATTTTTTCAAAAAAATGGACGGTTTGATAAAACAGCGCAAAGCACAGGCAGCCCGCGGCCACTAAGAGGATTGTTAACATGAGATTTGATTTTAGATGAATGCTTTTCAATTTAAAATTGGTTTGCTGGCTCAAACAGGTTAAACATTGTTCCAAAAGCATCTCACTTTAAATAACAATCAGATTATCAGATAATTATAATAATTTTCAAGCTAGTGCCAGCATAATTAAGCCTATCAAAATGATAAGGAATTCCATTTTGATAGGTTCATTCAATAGATTCTTAAATTCCGCAACCCTGGACGAATGCCCGAATGTCCACGCAATTAATAAACGTTCGTTATCGAACAGAATTTACGTTGAATTTTCACCTAAATGATTGATTTTGAATACCTAACGAGAAGGGCATGGAATTTTTGAACTCCATAATACTGGGACCTTTTCTTAACCTTTTTCCATCTAAATCATGATCGGAAGCTACTTCAAAACATCGGGACGCAGCTTGATGCGCAATAAGCTGTTCTCCTCCATCAACATTATCGGCCTTGCCATCAGTATGTCTGTTGGTTTACTGCTCATAGCGTTCGTGCTCGACCTGCGTTCGTACGACAAGTTTCATAAGCATGGTGACAGGATTTATCGTATTACCAATGTTGCGACATTCAAAGGTGAGCAAAGTGGCAGCAAATATTCGTCGACATCCATAAAAACGGGCAAACTCATCCGGGAAAAAGTAACCGGCGTTGAGGAAGTGGCTATCCTGCGCAACGATTTTTCGCAGGATGCGCAGGTGGGCGGCAATGTGCTTCCGATCAAAGGCTTCTGGGCCGAGCCGTCGCTTTTCAGGATATTTTCGTTTCCCATGCTGGAAGGCAATCCCGAAACAGCGCTGAAAGATCCCTACTCGATCGTTCTGACTGAGACAGCAGCGGAAAAGTTGTTTGGCGACGGTTCAGCGCTCGGCAAATCGATCAAATTCGACACACTCGATTACCTGGTTACGGGCATCATGAAGGACGTCCCGTTCTTTTCGCATATCAGCTTTGAAGCATTGGTGTCACTGTCAACAGCGCGCCAGCTTAATAAAAATGACAGGAATTTCGAAGACTGGGCAAATATGTTTTCGAACTCTGTATATCTGATGCTGCCTGAAAACGCAGATATCGCAGCCAGCCGCGCAGCTATTCAGTCGCAGCTGAACGCAATTGCAAAAGAGGAAAATCTTTCGGAGGAAGAAGCGAAGATCCAGCTGGAACTGCTTCCGTTGCATGACATTGTCATTGGAGAAAACCTTCATTCCGGCTCCATGAGCGGCTCTTCGGGTCCGCATATGCCTCCTGTTGTGCTCTGGATATTGGGCGGGCTTGCGCTGGTGGTTATCTTATCGGCGTGTTTTAATTACACCAATCTTTCCATAGCACGGGCTATGCGGCGTTTCAAGGAAGTGGGCCTTCGCAAAGCGATCGGCGCGCAAAAATATCAGATCAAGCAACAGTTCCTCGCCGAAGCGATCATGATCTCCCTCTCTGCTCTGCTGCTTTCTTTTGTCATCTTCCTGGTTTTGCGGCCGCAACTCATCAACATGGCACCGGAGATGCAACGAACTGTGACGCTTAATCTCACGCCTGCAATGGTCGTGGCTTTCATCCTCTTTTCGGTGACAGTGGGTGTTATGGCCGGCCTTATGCCTGCGGTTTTTTTCTCGAAGGTCAGCGCGATCAATGCGCTGAGGAATGTGTCGTCTGTAAAATCATTTAAACCCATCACATTCAGGCGCGCGCTGGTGGTGATACAATATACGGTAACGCTGATTTTTATAACAACAACCGCCGTAGGCTATGTGCAGTATAAGAACATTCTGGCATTTGACCTCGGGTTCAATACGGAGAACATTCTGAACATCAATATGCAGGGCAACAAACCCGATGCAATGGTGAAGGAACTGAGCGAGATGCCGGAAGTAACCGCCGTGTCCCGGTCGCTGATCATCACGAGCGTGGGGAATGCGTGGGGCGGTTATATGAAGTACAAAGATTCCCGCGATTCCGCGTTGGTGATGACCAATAATGTAGACGAAAACTATATGCCGCTGCATGGATACAAGCTCGTTGCCGGAGGAAATTTCATAGGAAGACCCACCACGGGCGACGCCGCCCGCGAACTGATTGTCAATCAGCAGTTTTTGAAACGCTTCAACATCGGTAACGGCGATCCCGCGAAAGCAATCGGAGAAGAGATCACATTCAGTAATTTCAAATTCAACGGGCACCGGATGACCATCGTCGGCGTCATGAAAGATTTTCATTACGGCAAAGTTGAAAACCTCATCGAGCCCGTTGCATTCATGTTCTGGACACCGGAAAACGGCGCAGTGGTGAATGCAAAAATACAAAGCAAAGACATGATGGCTACCATGGCGAAAATTGAATCCACCTGGAAAAAGATCGATCGCGTACATCCTTTGGAAGCTGAGTTTTACGAAGATTCCATTGAAGAAGCATACAGCGAATTTTCGACCATGATCAAGATCATTGGCTTCCTGTCGTTCCTGGCCATTTCTATTGCTTCCATGGGTTTGTTCGGAATGGTGGTGTTTACAACCGAAACGAGGCTGAAAGAGATCGGGATCCGGAAAGTAATGGGTGCAAGTTCGGGCAACCTGGTTTATTTGCTGAGTCGCGGTTTTCTGGTTCTTTTGTCCATATCGGCAGTTATCGCGCTGCCTGTCACTTACCTTTTCTTCGAAAGTTTTGTGCTGACTAAATTCCCTTATCACACACCCGTGCAAATTTTCGAGCTTTTTGCCGGCTTACTGGCCGTCCTGGTCATTGCATTTGTCATGATCGGCTCACAGACGATGAAAGCCGCGAGAAGCAATCCGGTTGAGGTTCTGAAAAGTGAGTAGAGATTAAAAATTAATAAAGGTTATGTAAATCAAAAACCGCCCGTCTGAATAACGGGCGGTTTTTGCGATTAAAAATATCAGATGTTAAAGAGGTGCCACTTCTTCCAACGGCGGCACATTCTTTTCTGACCCTACATAACCCTTATTTTGATTAATCCTGCCCTGCGCATTTGCAGTGATCATATTATCGGCAATCGGCCATTGAAAATTGTGAGGAGCTATGCGGGGACTTTGACCCAAAAATGAAAGATCCGCATAATGGTCGTAAAAATTGTTGTGCTTGTCTACGCGGTCAAAAAACCAGTTTTTTTCATGAATGCTGGTCAGATTGTAACCATTGATCCCTTTTGAAGCCATAATATAGGACACCCGGTTCAGCTCGTTCTGACGCGGCTCCTCCGCAAAAAGTTCGCGTGCGCGCTCATCGAAAATATAGTCGATCGTTACATCGCCGGCTTTAATCGGCAATGCTTTGGCACGCGTTCTCACCTGATTGATATCCTCTGCCGCGGCAGCCATTTGTCCCAGCCAGTAATGTGCTTCTGCTCTCAGCAAATAGGTTTCTGCCAGCCTGAAAATATACCAATCGCCATTGCTTCCCAGCGGGATCCCGGTTTGTCCAGGTTTGTTGGGCACATAGGTTTTATACCAGGGCATGGCAAATATCCGCGCCCAGTATTCCGAGGGCACATCCATATTTTTGGGATCAAATGGCTTGCGATACTGGCTCGATGCGGGGTTGTTGTAAAATAACTCCTCACGGTCCCACCAGTTAATGTTTGCGCGTCTGAGATCCGAAGTGGTTTTATAGTCGAAACCATTTTCCTTCCAGATATTATAAGCCTGGTAATCCGATATCGCCACATCGCAGTTTCCCCGGCCAAGCGAATCATAAAGCGTTCCGGAAGCAATCATTCCCAGGTTACCGTCCTTATCCTTCGCCACTGCATTGTTATACCATGCACAATGGTAAACGCGCATGGTAAAAAGCCCCACTGTCCGGGCTGCCTGCGGCGCCTCCCAACGGTCTACAAAGGCCAGGATCGTTTCCTTATTGGCTGCAATGTTCTTGTTTTCAGGGCGGTGCAGGTCCCAGATCACATTCTTGCTGGCCACGCCTGCCTCACTGCCGAAGCGGCTGCCCATGAGCGCATACGGACCGCTGATCACGCGGGTGGCTGCATTCACGGCTTTCTGGAACTCCATATTGGCGAGGTAAATTTTGGTAAGCAAATGGTCCGCTGCCCCTTTGGTAGGAATGCCCGGACTTGCAGTTACCGGCATCCATTGCGTCGCAAATTCCATGTCTGCCTGAATTTTGTCCAGAATAGCCCAGCGCGAATGAGTTTTAAAATCAAGTTTTACGCCCTTCACTTCTTCCTGCACAAATGGCAAGTCGCCATAGTTGCCCACCAGCCGGTAATACCAGTACGAACGATGCCACAATGCCTCAGCCAGGATTTGGTTTTTTTCCTCTTCACTTTTCCAGGTAATGTTGTCAATGCGGCTGATGATCGTATTGGCATTCTTAACCATGGCGAAAATGTCATTGATCTGGGTCACAAACTGCTGGTAATTATCCGAATTGGGCGTCAGCATGGTAAAATCCATTTGCAGCCAGGGAACACCGGATTCCGAGGCAGCCGACTGGTGCGCCATGAAATTTTTCTGGGCAGTTTGCTCGCGGGTGAGGTCTTTTCTCATGGTGATCAAAAGGGCTTCATAACCCTGTTTATCAACGAACACATTCTCCGGCGTGAAAAACGAAAGCGGTTCCGGTTTAAGAAAATCTTTGGAACAAGAGGTCAGCAGCCACGCGAACCCCATTAAGCTGGCGAAAATGAATTTCATTGGTCTCATTTCTTTCCTGTTTTAATGTCTGGTTAAATGTTTTTGGAGCCGGTTAAAGCGAAAGGTTCAGGCCGAAAGTGAATGTCCTCGGCATGGGAGAATTTCCGGATTCAGGGTCCCAGCCAGGCCATTTGGTAAATGTGAAAGCATTCCTGACCGCTCCAAAAACCCGCACATCGCGCATTTTGATCTTTTCGGTAAGGTCGGATGGCACCGAGTAACCCAGGGAAATGTCCTGAATCCGCACGAATGCTGATGATTTGTAAGGCATAAGCCCGCCGCCGAAAGGCGATTTGTTATTCCCAAGTCTTGGAAACTCATTCGATCTGTTCTCAGGCGTCCAGTAATCGTAGTTCGCAGTGCTCCGACGGTCGAATGTCGAGTATTCCGCAATCGCCCACGGGAATGAGCGAAGATGTCCCAGGTCAGCACGTATGAATATGGACGCGGAAAAATGTTTCAGGAAAGTAACGTCATTTCTAAACCCGAAAAGCGAACGTGGAACCGTGTAACCGATGAATGTTTTGTCCTGCAATGCTTCCAAAGCGCCGTTTCCGTCCAGATCGGCCACCTTATAATCCCCCGGCCTGAGCCCGTAGGTTTTGGCCTGCTCAGCCTCTTCTTCCTGCCAGATCCCCTGCACGTCATAGTCCCAGATCGCATCGATGGAATGTCCCGGAAACCATTTGTTGGTATAATCCGGCACTTCCCCTTCGTGCGATTCGCCCTGCAAAACATAGCTGCCCGTATTGCCAAACAGCCTCGTAATCTTGTTGCGGTTTAATGAAAAGATCAGCGACGATTCCCAGTTAAAGTTGGGTTTTTGCACATTCACCGTCTTCACTGTTAGCTCAAAACCGCGGTTGCTCAATGCACCAATGTTTGTTGTGACCTGATTGAACCCGGTAATGCTGGGGAGCGAGCGACGCACGAGGAGCTGGCGCGTGTTGCTCATATAATAGTCCATGGTTACCTCAATCCGGTTTTTAAACAAACCTGCATCCACACCAAAATTGAGCGATTCTGTTTCTTCCCAGGATAAATTGGAATTGGCCAGCGTCGAAGTGTAAACGCCGACAAGCGTCGCCGAACCATTATAATAAGGCGAAGCGCCCAGCTGCGAAAACGAAGCGTAAGGCCCGATTTCCCTATTCCCATTCCTGCCCCAGGAAGCACGCGCTTTTAACTGATCAAAAATATTGGAGCGGAAAAAAGACTCCTTATGCACCTGCCAGGCCAACGCCGCAGCGGGGAAGTAAGCATAAGGGTTGCTTTGGCCAAAACCGCTGTAACCATCGCGCCGGACCGAGCCGGTGATCAGGTATTTATCCAGCAATGTGTAGTTGACGCGGGCCATGAGTCCGTCTCCCGTATAGCGGATATCGTTCGTGTACATGGTTGGCTTGTCGCCATACTGCATTCCGTGCACGCCCAGGTTCGCACTCGGTGCAAAGCCCTGATTCGTCAGGCTGTCGCCCCAGGATTTGAACTGTTCCATGTTGTAAAGCAATGTTACGTCAAACTGGTGCGGCCCAAACTTCCTGTTCCATTTGATCAGGTTATCCATCAGCCACTCCGACGAGCTCATATTCTCCCTTCGCGCAAATCCGCCCGAATAAGTTTGGGAGCCCATAACTGTCTGCGGCGACCAGAAATTATGGTCTTTGGTGGCAGTCATCCTGGGTTGGAACGAGAGCCGGTAAGTGATGCCGAGCGGCAATTTTATTTCCGTATAAAGTGCAGCAAAAATGCTCGAAGTGGTAAAAAGACGGTCCTGACCTTTATAATTGATCAGCGGATTTTCTGCTCCGCCCACATAGCCGTTGGGATACAGTTTAATCGAGCCGTCTGCATTGTAAGGTGTTGAATAAGGGCTGGCTGTGTACATACTCGCCAATGATGCCACCACCGAACTTTCATCCCGGAACGCGTATTGGGTGTTAAGCCCAACATTGAGCCAGTCCGTGACTTTCAGGTCGAGGTTCAATCGCGAACGGATCGTGGAAAATTTATCGCCTTTGACAATCCCTTCATTATTCTGGTAACCCAATGACCAGTAATAGCTTAATTTATCCGAACGTCCGCCTACACTCAGGTCGTATTCCTGCCTGATCCCGTTTTGAAGGACTTCCTTTGCCCAATCGGTCGTCTGGCCGGATGTATAGCTTTCTATTTCCTCCGGAAAAAAATTGAGCCTGCTTAGCCATTCGCGCGTGTTATCTGCGTTGGGATTAGCGCTGGCAGCCCGCCATTGTTCCAGGGAAACGCCCGCAGGCAGCTGCTGCGGATTAAAATAAAAGAATGCTGGTCGCGTGCCACCGAGGGTTTGCAGATAATCCCGTCTGTAGTCCAGATATTGCTGCGGATTCCGGAAAGCCACTTTGTCGGACGTGACCTGTGTAACGCCTACCCGCGTCGACAAATTGATCGTTGGTTTGCCGGAAGTTCCTTTTTTTGTAGTGATCAGAATAACACCGCTTGCAGCGCGGGCACCGTATACAGCTGCTGAACTTGCATCTTTGAGGATGTCCATCGTCTCAATGTCATTGGGGTTAATGTCCTTAATGCTGCCATTGAAAATCACGCCGTCGAGGACAACCATGGGCGAAGTAGCCGCATTCAGCGAGTTGACGCCCCGGATTTCCATGGAGCTTCCACCCGCTGCAGACGTTCCCTGATTGGCCTGAAAACCTGCAACTGTGCCCGTCAGCATATCGGTAAGCTGGGTCATGGGCTGATTCTGGAAAGCCTTGGCATCCACCCTCGCAATGGATCCGGTCAGATCACTTTTTTTCGCTGTTCCATAACCGATCACCACCAGCTCGTCCAAAGCCTTGGAATCATCCACCATCACAACGTCGATCTGCGACTGATTTCCCACCGAAACCTCTCTGGTAACGTACCCGAGAAAGGAAAAAATAAGTGTGGCAGCATTATCGCTTACCTCAATCTGATAGTTCCCGTTCTCGTCAGACAGGCCGCCACGCTGCGTCCCTTTTACCAAAATGCTGACACCGGGCAGCACCTCCCCTTTTGAATCGGTGACCTTTCCTTTCACCAGGATTACCGCCGTTTCATGCAATGGCATCAGATAATCTGCCTTTGCATATCCTTGCATAGCGGATAAATGCAGGCATAGCGTAGAACCGAGCAAGATGCGGCATAGCGCAGAACCGCGCCTTGCAAATTTGCCGGAATTAGTGGGTTGTAAAAATGGCTTCATGCGTTCTCTAAGGCTTAGTTACGTGTACGTTACCGCCAAAAGTATAAAAAGATAGGTAATTAGCAAGTAATGGAAGGACATTTTTACATTATTCTGGATTAATTCATATTTAAGAAATATTATATACACATATGTCTTAAAAGGAGAAATAATGTATTGAACGGTATATTTCCTTTTTCAGGCACTTTTAAAATATCTGACACGCATTGTTGTAATAAAATTTTTCTTACCCATGATAATGCGCGATTTAGTACTTATACTACCTTTGTTAACGTACACGGTAATTTTTAAAAAGAGACGACTGTCTGACATTGGACCGCTCCTGCATTTACTGCGACCGATGAGTTTCGAACATTGCCACAGAATTCTAAACCAACACCTTCATGAAGAATCAGCTTACGCGACGAGAGTTTATCAAGAAGAACGCCCTTACCGGACTGGCAGCGGGATTACCCGTAAGCCTGCTGGGAAACCACGCCGCTCAGCCGGCTATTTTGGGAGGCACCCCAGCCTGGAACAAAAGCAACTGGCCCATATGGCCACAATGGAACCCCGAAACAGACGAAAAAGAACTCCTTTCCGTCATCCGGAGCGGGATATGGTCGCGGGCGGCAATGGTTACGGAATTCGAAAAGCAATGGGCCACTGCGATAGGCACACAACGCTGCCTTGCGGTTGTTAATGGAACAAATGCGTTGGTGACAGCACTTGCGCAGTTTGGTATACAGGCCGGGGACGAGGTGATTGTGCCTCCGTACACATTCATTGCGACGGTTTCTGCGGTACTGAGCAATGGTGCGTTGCCCGTTTTTGTTGACGTGGACCCGGAAACTTTCCAGATCGATCCGGCGAAGATTGAAGCCAAAATCACTCCGCGTACCAAGGCCATCATTCCGGTCCATATTCTGGGCTTACCGGCGGATATGACGCCGATCATGGCCATCGCGAAAAAGCATAATCTCGTCGTGATTGAGGATGCATGTCAGGCACATTTGGCTGAATATCAAAACAAAAAAGTGGGAAGTATCGGAAATGCAGGCTGTTTTAGCTTTCAGAATTCCAAGAACCTGGCGGTGGGCGAAGGCGGGGCGATTGTAAGTAACGACAATGCATTTATGGACCGCTGTTTTTCCTATACGAACTTTGGAAACCCGTATGGCACCGCAGTGGGCTCCGTGAGCACAGGCAGCACCATGCAGGGCACCAAACTTCGCTGGACGGAATACCAGGCGGCCATTGGCCTGGCGCAGCTTCGCCGTCTTGAAGCGCAAACCACGCTCCGAAACGAGAACGCCGCTTATTTGAAATCCAAAATAAAAGACATTCCCGGTATCCGCCCTTACCGACTTTACAACCAGGTGACCAGGGCAGCCTTCCACTTGTTTCCGTTCCGGTATGACACCCAGGAATTCAAGGGACTGTCGCGCGCCGATTTCCTGGAAGCGCTTCGTGCTGAGGACATTCCGTGTTCTTCGGGCTACGCCGTACTCAATACCCAGCCTTTCCTGGCTGATACTTTTAAATCCAAAATTTACCAGCATGCCTACCCCAAGGAATTGCTGAGCAGCTATAACGAACGCAATCATTGCCCGCAGAATGATCAGCTTTGCAAGGAGGCTGTCTGGTTTACCCAAAACATGCTGCTCGCGTCCCGCAGCGATATGGACAGGATTGCCTCAGCCATTGAAAAAGTGTATCAAAACGCCGAACAGATTAAGAAACGGAGTAAAAAATAATCCAAAGCCTTTCCGGGTAATGAGAATGCCAGTCCCCTTTTAAACAAACCTTTCATGATTACATTAACCAAAACGGCGGCTGAAATGGCAGACACCCAGCCGCACCTGACCGCAACCCCCTACTATTCAGGCTTCCCCCTGGCACACGATACCTATAATGCCATTACAGCGACCAGCGATGGAAATATTTACTACGTCCTATGTTCCGAATCTTATGAAACAGGAGGACAAATGTATCGCTACGATCCGCTGACCGACCAAACCCATTTTTTGGCCGACCTCACTGAAATTTGTGGCGAACAGCATCTTAACGCCATTCCGCAAGGCAAAAGCCACGTCCGTTTTTACGAACACGAGGGTAAGCTTTATTTCGCGACGCACCTGGGTGTTTACGAAATGATCGATGGCATGGAGCGCTTGCCGGTGAACCCGCCATTGGGTTACCAGCATTACCCAGGCGGTCATTTTATTTCCTATGACCTTGCTACCGGAAAGTTTGAGGACCTGGCGCTGGCGCCGGAAGGAGAAGGAATATTGACAATGACCATCGACAAGGCACGCGATCACATTTTCGCCTTAACCTGGCCGCTGGGTTATCTGCTGGATCTTGATCTGAAAACAGGATCCCTTAAAAATCTCGGACTCACCTGCGGAAAAGGCGAGGGTGGCATAGTGGGCGACGATTACCGGGTCATCTGCCGCTCCATGTTTGTCGATTCAAGGTCAGGGAAGGTCTATTTTTCCAATTCAGAGGGCGATATTCTGGGTTACAGGCCTGGTATGCCCACTTTTGAACTAGTGGAGCAGGCAAACCTTCGCCTTGATTATTTTGGTCAGTACGATCCTACCCGGCCGGGTTCAATGGGCTATAACTGGCGCAAGATATTTTGGCATGAGGAGGAATTGGTAGCTTATGGCGTGCACGGTAATTCGGGTTACCTTTTCAGTTTTGATCCTGACAAACAAGAAATTACGGTTTTGGACCGGATCACATCACTTCCCTCGAAAAAAAGTGGCATGTATGATCAGTTCAGCTACGGATATCTAGGTTTTCAGCTGGGTCCCGACAAAGAAACGATCTATTATCTGACGGGCGGACCGATTTATGAGAATGGTCTGCGTGTGAAGGGTGCCGAACAAATCGCAAAAGGCGCCGCCAAGGGACTTGAAAATTTGCATTTGATCACATATCACATCTCAACGGCCAGGTACCAGGATCACGGGCCCATTTTTTACCCGGACGGGTCAAGGCCGACATATGTCAATGCCCTCACCATTGGCCACGACGGGTCGGTTTACAGCCTGGCGAGGTTCATGCACGAAGGAAGCGAAATTCAGGATCTGATCCGGATACCCAGTCCGTTTGCCCAGCAGCATTAACAATTTTACCGCAGCGGGTCGAGGGAAACGCTTTGGCGCAACCTCGGTCAGTTGCGGTAAACGTGATAGTTTGTGCGGGTAATGATGTCAATGGGCATAAACTCCTTCTTCTGCGGGACGGTGCCATAAGCGAGATGCTGATATAACGTCAGCATTGCGCGATAGGCCTGTTCCACCGGTTTCTGGCAGATCAGGAAGTCGATCACCCCTTTTTCAAGATAAGCCAGGTTCTCATCAATATAGTCATAACCGATCAGCAGCGCTTTTTTCCCTGTTTTTTCCAAAAACCTGGCTACTGCTGAGACACGGGAATTGGTTACAAAAATTACTTTGATGTGCGCTGCATTGTGGAATTCCCTGGCTAGGTGCTCATCCATGGACGCCGGGTCCGTTTTGCGAATATCCACCTTGTGAATGCCAGGAATGGTGGCCTGGGTTTCAAAATATGCCCGGAAGCCTTCTTCTTTTTTTAACAGATGGTGATGATCATCAATTTCTTTGGAGATATTGACAATTAAAATTTCATCCCCAGGCTGAACCAGGTAACTGGCCAGATGCCCGCTTAGGTAACCGCTATCAAACAGGTTTGGGCCTGTGTAGTTAATGCTTTCGTCATTGGGTAAGTCGGAGTCAATCAACACATAAGGGATGTCCAGACGCTTGCAGGTGCGGGAGAAACTTACGGACTCTTCCATGAAGGAAGGTGCGAAAAGGATGCCGTCGGGTTTGCTTTGTAGTATTATGCCTGTTTTTTCAACGAATGAACCAATTGAATCCTGATCATAAAAATAATGATCGCTGATGATCCCCTGTTGGCTGAGCTCCGTGCCGGCCTTTTCTATACCCTGTAATGGGGCATGCCAAAAGCTCGTTTCTTCGGAGGCCGTTGGAATGAGCGTAGCAATGCGGAGGGTTTTCCGCGATGCCAGTCTTTTGGCCAGCAGATTAGGCTGATAGTCAAGCTCATTTATGATCTGCAAAATGGTTTCCCTGGTTTTCTTCGCCACGCCGGGGCGGTTATGGATCGCCCTGTCCACGGTTCCGATGGACACATTCGCCCGACGTGCAATTTCCTTCACACCAACCAGTTCTTCCGGCTCCTTTTTGTTCATGAGCAACTTCTTGAATAATACGCATGCAAATTAGCAATTTTTAAAACGAAACCCTGTTTAAACGCTTCGTTAACCTACACAAGACGTTCACCGATTTTAAGCCGCCGTTCAGCGATTACTTCTAAGACACCGGTCGTTGCAGTATCCGCCGGCCCATCCCACCGGGCCATTTACGCAAGAGGCAATGATGGAAGCGTGTATCATCAATTTTGGGGATGATTTGCTTCTTCAAACAAAAGGCCTGCTCATCACAACGCTTGCGCATCATGATAGCAGGCCTTTTAACATTGTACTTTTTATTTAAGAACCGTCACTTTCAGGAATGTGGCGGGGATGGAGGTTGTGTTTTTGTCTGAACTCTGGTTCTGACTTTCGAACAAAGCCTCTAACTCACGCTGCAAATCGGCTTCCTTTCCATTTTTTTCTGCGGCTTCAAATGCATTCATCGTGGGTCCGTAGTATTTTCGGAATGTATCCAGAAAAACAGTGGGTGAGAAAGGTGCCTGAAAGGTGAATGTTTCCCTTTCGAATGAAATGCTTTCTTTCTGCGCGCCGGCGGCAACGAACCGTTCTATCACATTGCTTTCCACGCCCCAGAGCATCGGACTCACGAAACCTTCGGGCGGCGCGGGAGTATAAGCGGAACTTACTTTCAGGATTTGCGCAACCAGCGTAGGGTCGCCTGGTATCCAGTTGCCCATTACGATCCTTCCGCCAGGGCGTGTCACACGGAACATTTCTTTGGCCACATCAAGTGGCTGAGGTGCAAACATGGCTCCGAAAATGCTCACTACCAGATCAAAATTCGCGTCCGGAATGTCGTTCAGGTTGATGGCGTCGCCCTCGCGGAATGTGATGTTGGTTAATCCCTCTGCCTTTACGCGGGCGTTGCCGGCTTCGACAAGGTTCCTGGCAATGTCTACGCCTTCAACATTCGCGCCGAGTTTGGCGGCGGGTATGGCCGTGGTGCCGTCACCACAGCCGAGGTCCAGGACTTTCAGACCTTTTGTGATTCCCAATTTCGCTACCAGTGCAGAACCGCTTTCACGCATTGTTGCTGCCAGACGGGTGAAATCACCCTTTTCCCAAAGTGCTTTGTTTGCATTCATTTTATTTTTCATTTTGTTTAATAGATACTGATTTGAAATTATTATTACTTGTTAATCGCGAAATATGGTGTTCCATTCACCATGATCTCACGTGTTTCATTGGCAATATGTAATGAAGCAACCGTTGTAGGCGCATCATGTTGAACATAGGTTTGACCTGCATAGGCCAGGTTCTTTTGCGCAGTGCTTTCATAAAACAATAAGGAAAGTAAGAACGCAAGCAGTACTGTCATGAATTGAAAATTTTTCATAGCTAAAATTTGTTTGTTTGAGGCTGCAAAGTTGCCACGAGTTGAGTCTCTGACACTTGTAATCCGGAAGCATATCCAGGTAATTATGCGTCATTTTGCGAAATTCTCGCGGAAAATTCGGTGGGGGTTTCTCCAAATTCCTTTTTAAAGCTCTTGCTGAAATACGATTGATCATTAAAACCAACGGCATAACCGATCTGCGTGATCGTATCCGCTTTCTGCCGGATCATTTCCGCAGCCTTCTGCAAGCGCAAGTCCCGGATGAAGTCGTTAGGGGCGAATCCGGTGAGGGCTTTCAGCTTCCTTAGCAGCTGCGTGCGGCTCAGGTTCATTTCCCCGGCCATTTTTTCAACCGAGAAAAGCACGTCTTCCATATTCGCTTCCACGGCCTCTTTGGCCCGCATCAAAAATTTATCATCGAGCGACATTTCCTCCTGCGCTGTCACATGCACACGAATGCGTTCGCGATAACGCTCTGCAAGTTTTTTTCTGAGCTCGATCAGATTTTTGACACGGATCTTCAACTCTTCAACGGAAAATGGTTTGGTCAGATAATCGTCCGCACCGGTTTTCAATCCATCGATCCGTGACTCCTGGGCGCTCTTTGCCGTTAGTAAGATCACCGGAATGTGGCTGGTGCGCTCGTCGAATTTAATGTGGGCGGTGAGTTCCATACCATTCATTCTAGGCATCATTAAATCGCTGATAATCAAACTCGGCAGCACTTTACGCGCACAAGCAAGCCCTTCCACCCCGTCCGGCGCCTTAAAAACAGTGTAATCGCTTTCGAGCAGCGACGCCATATAATCCCTCAGCTCCGCATTATCCTCCACAATCAACACCGTTTCACGGATCTCGTCGACATGGTTTTCCCGTTCGGCTTGTTTGGATGCAGTTTTGATCGCGGCATCGGAAATCGGCTGTGCTGTCAGCATTTCATATTCGCCGGATTGCGTTTCCATGCGCTGACCCGCTTCATATGCTTCTTTATCAATGGGTATTTCAATTGAAAAAACGGAACCTTTGCCCAGCTCACTCTGCAATTCAATGCTTCCCTTGTGCAGCCGCACCAGTTCCCTGACGAGCGCTAATCCCAGACCCGTGCCTCCATCCTGATTTTCCACAGTTTGCCGCGCCTGGTAAAACGATTCAAAAACCTGTTCCTGCTCGTCCTGCCCAATGCCTTTTCCAGTGTCGGACACAACAATGTGAAGAACTTGCTCACTGGCATTTTCTTCAATACTAGCGGCAAATGTCACATAACCGCCCTCAGGTGTAAATTTGAATGCGTTAGAAAGCAGGTTAATGATAATTTTTTCCAGTTTATCAGGATCAAACCAGAATGCTGCTACGGGCAATGCAATGTTCTTTTCAAACACAATCCCCTTATGCTGCGCAAGTGAGTCGAAAGAGGATGACAGAATGTTCAGGAATTGATATAAATCTCCTTTCTGGACCTGCAATTCCATTTTACCGGCTTCCAGCTTGGACAAGTTCAGAAGTTGGTTCACCAGTTCCAGCAGGCGGTTGGCATAACGCTTCATCATAAGCAGCCTGCTTTGTTCGGCTGGTGGTTTTTGACTTAATTCTTCTTCCAGCGGGGCCAGGATCAGTGTTAATGGTGTGCGGAATTCATGCGAAATGCTGGCAAAAAAACGGGATTTCATGCGGTCCATTTCTTTCAGCTCTTCTGTTTGCTGCATGATCTTCTCCGTGCGTTCACGGACCGTATTTTCCAAGGCCAGGTTTTCCTTTTGCAATTTTCTTTCCCGGACCCGGACCAACACAGCCGCCAGCCCGCCCAGCAGCAGCGCATACATTGCAAATGCCCACCAGGTGCGATACCAGGGCGGAAGAATGGTAAATGCGAGGCTGTCTTCCGCACCCGCCTGTCCATATACGTCTCTCCCGCGCACACGAAACACGTAATTGCCTTCCGGTAAATTAGTAAAATCTACAAACGATTCGCCCGACCAGGCCGACCAGTTATCGTGAAAGCCTTCGAGCAAATATTGGAATTCATTTTTTGCAGAAAGGTCATAGCTCGGCAAGGCAAACTGGAAGCGCAGCCCCTGATGCCCATATGCAATTTCAGGAGGCGATTGCACATTGCGAAAACTGATCAAAGAATCCTTATTGATCGAAATCTGGCGGATTAAGGTTTTTAATGTCTTTGAAGCGACCCTTTTAATGTTTTTATCAAAAAGAACAATCCACTTGTTGGAGCCGAAAAGCATAAATCCGTCCCCGTTATCATGCACTTTGGAAATAAGCGCGTCGGAAAGCCTTCCGGAAACGGGTAACCGGCGCAATCCGTTTTGTGCATATTCAAAAACGTGGCTTTGATAATGATGATAAAGTGTAAACCACATTGTGCCGTCCCGGCCCGCAACGATCTCGTTGATCCAGCCACCTTTGTAGGGCGCTACGCCCGCAGTAAGCAGTGAATCGACCTCAAAAACGCGTTTAGAGGGATTAAATCGATGCATTGCCTCGTCAGTGGAAGCGAAGACCGTATTCCCTACCCTTTCGAGCCAGCGGATTTTATTGGATGACAGTCCATTTTCGGGGCCGTGGTGAATGAGTTTAAATGGGTCGCGTAGCGAATGTCCGGGCGTTTGCCAGTCTATTTCGTAGATCCCGTTTCGTCGGCTGTTTATAAAAATCGTTCCGTCAGCGGCGCGCGTAAAGCTTTCTGAATAAAACTGCATGTTATCGCGGCGGCCGCCCTGCACCCATTTTCCATTCGAAAAAAGCAGCTCCGTAAGTCCGTTCCCTTCCAGGCCCACCATTAAATGTGAGGGCATTTGCGCTGATCGCGCTTCCTCCACACGCACTACATTCTCTTTGGCTATTTGTGACCGGTTTCCATTTTGATCTAATACAAAAACACCGTCATAATTGGACACAATAAGCTCATTACCAAAGGCCTGACAATGCATTGTCAAGTTATCAATCCCGTCAATTTTTTTGAAATATGGTTTGAAAATACCTTGTGAAGAAACGCTGTTCAGCTCAAAAATCCCTTTGCTGTTCGTAGTAAAAAGCTTATTATTGAAAACCTCGATATCCATGGGGTTTTCATCCAGGCCGTAATTTTCATTCAAAACCCGGAGCGGAGAATTAATTTCAAGACGACTGATCCCATTGTCCGTTGCCAGCCAAACATCCCCTTCTGCGTCCTCAAAAACCGAATAAACCGCATCGCTCGGCAAACCCTCCTTGCGGCCAATGTTATTCCGGATTATCCCGTTCCGGTCCATTACATAAAACCCCGAGCCTGTGGTAGCCAGCGCATAATCGCCATTGCTGAGTCGTAAACCATGATATACAGCGTCCTGGATCCGCACCCTATGCCCGTTTTGGATAAACGGTTCCAATTTTGAGCCGTCGTAAATAAAAAACTCCTTGCTAAGCCCTACCGCCAGCATTTTATTTCCTTCATAAGGCAGCAAGCCGGTAAGCCCCATTCCTTTAAATGCAGCACCGCCTTCGATCAGTTTGAGCGAATCCTTTTCTTTCTTCAATAAACCCTGCTCACTCGTGCTCACGTACAATTTGCCATCGACCATCCACGCAAAACCAAGCGCGCCAAAGTTGCTTTTCCAAACTTTAAACTTCCCGTTAACCAGTTCCAGAATGTGGAGATCGCAAATAAAATACACGGAGCCTTTGTCGGCAAATGTGAACCAGACGTTCCCGAAATTCCAGTCTGCGCGGCTGAGCTTGTTTTTGAGGGAGTGGAAAATCATTTTGTTTTGGCCATTTGCAGCCAGATAACCCACCTCGCCCGATCCGCCCACATAAACGCGGCCATTTGTGTCCTTGGCCAGCGAACGGACCGGATTGCCTTCGGAAGTGGGGATCAGCTGCCAGGACCTGCCGTCAAATTCGAGTACGCCCGAATTATTGGCCGCATACATAATGCCATTATCGCCCTGCACCAGCGCCCAGTTTTGAAAAGCAGCTTTGTAATCGTCTGTTGAATAGTTGGTAATAAAAGGAAGACTCTGCTGCCAGATCCGGGCAAGCGGGGAATCCGGTTTTTGCGCTGACACATTCAGGCCCAGTGCCAAAGCAAAAAGCAGGAAGATTTTTTTCATATAACCAACATTAAGTTGATTTATAGCAAGTTAAAGACGCTAAAAATATCGCTTTTCGGAAGTTTGTGCAATGTAAATAGGGCGGTTGTGCCGGGTAATTTAGTTAACGGGGCAAAGAGCGGCGGGATGAACAAGTAAAAAGGCTTACCCTCCTAGCTTTTTCTATCGTTACGTTCATTAACACGTTACATAACCCATTGGATTCCGATTCTCTACATAGTGCCGAACTGACTCCTCGTCCGATAATCCTTCACAAAAACGATTTCGAGGCACTTTACAGGGAATACTGGCAGCGATTGTATGATTTTGCGCTTTGCAAAACGCACGATAAAGATGTCGCAGAGGAAATTGTGCAGGACTTATTTGTCAACATCTGGGAAAAGCGCAAAGAGCTCCATGTTTTTAATGTACAAAGCTACTTGTTCGTTTCTGTGCGGAATAAGGTGATCAATTATTATAAGCAAAAAGTTTTTGCCGACCTGGACACAGCCAATGACACCGTGGCTCCCGATTATCCTTTATTTCTGGAAGAACTGGAAGCCGCATTACAAGGCGCCATGGGTCAGTTACCCCAAAAAACACACGACATTTTCCTTCTGAACCGGTTTGAAGGGAAGTCTGCCCGGGAAATCGCCGCAAAGCTGCACATTCCTGAACGCACCGTAGAATATCACATCACCCAGGCGCTCCGCCAACTCAAAGTGCTGCTCCGAAACAGCACGACACTCCTACTCGCATTCATTTCCAGTATTACATTTTGAAGATTAAGTCCACTCAATTGCCCTATTAGTATAAACTTTCCATGATTTTTTATTCTCATTTGCGGTGAGCCTGTCTTTTTTGGTCTTAGTAAAAAGGGGCACTTAAATCGAACATGAGCAAGGAAAATTTTTATACACTACTAAGCCGCTACCGAAGTGGGAACTGCACGGATCAGGAAAAACGATTGGTCGAGCAATGGTTTGCAACGCTCGACGAAGCAATTCCGGAGCGCAGCAGCCAGGAAAATAATGCCATTGAAGAGCGGATCTGGAATGCAATACAGCACAAAACAGAAGAAGAAAAACCCGTTTTGCAAATGCTGATCTGGAAATGGGCAGCGGCGGCAGTGATTTTTCTGGCCTTAGGATGGGCAGGATATCAATACAAAACTTCCCAAAATGCGTTGCTAACCAACGCGGCCGTCAACAACATGATTAACAAAAATCTGACGACGGAAACCAGCAAAACCTCTCAATCAAAAGCCATTAAATTGCCGGATGGTTCCCAAATTCAACTTTCCCCGAACAGCAGCATTGCCTATGATCCGTCTTTTTCGGGCGTCCAGCGCGAAGTATACCTGGAAGGCAAGGCATTTTTTCAGGTTCAACGGGATACGGAGCGGCCATTTTTTGTGCACACCGGAGATGTGGTTACCAAAGTGCTGGGGACAAGCTTCTGGGTCAATGGCAGTGAAGATAAAAGTGCTATTGAAGTATCGGTGCTGACCGGCAAAGTTTCTGTTTCACAACATGCCCGGGCAGACGGAACCGAAACGAGCCGAATCAAAGATGGTGTGATACTTACTGCCAATCAGCGGGTTAAATACACTGCTCAAACGCGCTCCTTCGAGACCGGCCTCGTTTCCAATCCGGTTCCGGTGGTGGCAGAGAAAAAGGGAAAACCGATGGCGGAATCATTTGATTTCCAGGACAATCCGTTCAGTGAGGTTATTGGAAAACTGGAAGAAACTTACGGCATCGAAATCATTTTGGAAGATGAAACCTTTACCGGTTGCCTTTTCAGCGGAAACATTACCAAACAGCCTCTTTTTACAAAACTGGACCTGCTATGCAATTCGGTGAATGCGAGTTATGAAGTCAGGGGCACCCGGATTTTGATCAGTGGAAAAGGCTGCGCAGTCACTAACTAAACCCAAAGATGAATATGAATTAGAATTTCCAAAAAAAAGAGCCGAACGTGTTGCGAGCACCTTCGACTCTCCGTTATCCCCCTTTTTGTGTCTAACAAGTCTTCATTAAAAATTAATGAATGGAGAGGGGTTTTGCCCAACTTTTTCAAGCCCAAACAAAACGTTCAAAACTAATGAAAAAACGAATACGCCTTCATCCTCTCATCCTACAAATTATGAGGATCACCGTTTTACAGTCCATTTTATTATGTGTTGGCATATCCCTGGGTTATGCCCACGAAGGACGTACGCAGGATCTGCTGGACCGTTCCATCACGATCAAAGTGGAGAATACCGAGATCCGCAAGGTTCTTGCGCAGATCGAATCGCAGGCGAAAGTGGAATTTGTTTACAGTTCCAATGCCATTGGTGCAAACCGTAAAATTAATGTGGCTGCTGTGAACAAGAAGCTGTCGGAAGTGCTGAGTATGGCATTAAAACCATTGAACATTTCTTACAGCATTGTCGGCGGTCAGATTATGCTCCAAAAAATACCGGAAAAACCTGCTCCTGTTAACCCTGAAAAAGAAGAGGCTGCGATCATTGACAAACAAATTTCAGGAAAAATAAGTGACTCAAAAGGAGGCGCATTACCTGGTGTAAGCATTGTACTGAAAGGTTCGCAGCAAGGGACGATCTCGGATGCAAATGGTGCGTTCGCGATCAGTGTGCCCGATGAGAATGCTGTTCTGGTCTTCTCATTTGTGGGTTATACCAGCCAGGAAATCGCTGTTGCCAATCAAACCAGCATCGACGTCGTACTGGGTGATGATGAAAAATCACTTGATGAACTGATTGTGGTGGGTTATGGAAAACAATCCAACCGTCAGCTTTCCAGCTCTATTGCAACGGTCAATGGCAAAGATCTGGCCGACCTTCCCGTATCGCAATTCACACAAAAATTGCAGGGAAAGCTGGCCGGTGTGCAGATTTCACAGGCAACAGGCACACCGGGCGCGGGTATGACCGTGCGTATCCGTGGCGCCGCGTCCATCACTGCCGGAGCCGACCCTTTGTATGTGGTTGACGGAAACCCCATTGTTGGCGGCATCAGCAACATTAACCCCAACGAAATTGAAAGCATCAGTGTGCTCAAAGATGCCTCCGCAACGGCGCTATACGGCTCGCGGGCAGCAAATGGTGTGGTCCTCATCGAAACCAAAAAGGCCGTTGCAGGCCAGACGCGCATTGATTACAGCACCTATTTCGGGTTTCAGCAAGTGCCTCAGCGTGGCCGTCCGGACATGATGGATGCGAGGGAGTTTGCAACCTGGCGCAAGGAGCTGGCCATTGAAAGAGGCCTTGATGTAGACCCTGTTTTTCAAAACCCTGAGCAGTATGGAGCGGGCACCAACTGGTATGATGCCATCACCCGTACAGCACCCATGACGGATCACAGCTTATCATTAAGCACGGGCTCCGAAAAATTCAGCACAACGGCTACGGCGGGTTTTCTAAGCCAGGATGGCGTTGTGGTGGGATCAGGTTATAAGCGTTACTCCTTACGGATCAACACCAATTTCCGTCCGCACGAGAAATTCAACATTGGCCTTAATGTGGCTCCGACTTACGCTACCAACACCAATTCAGGCGTGGATAATGTGGGCGGTGCGTTTAACGAGGCTTTGCAAACTTCGCCCCTTGCTCCACTGAAAAATCCGGATGGATCATTGACATTGACTGCCTTTTCACCGGGTATGTTCGCTACGCCTAACTACGCAAGAACGCTGACCGACAGAGTAGTAAATAACAAAGACATCCGTATTCTTTCCAATATGTATGCTGAATACCAGCCATTAAAAGGCTTATATCTGCGCACATCCGGTAACATTGATATGGGAAGCTCCCGCGGTTTTGTCTTCAATGGCACAACCACGGGTGAGCGTGGCGTTGGTTTGTACAAAACGCCCACATCTGCGCTGAACCAGGGGTCTTACCTTTCCTGGGTTAATGAAAATACACTGAACTATCAGAAAGAGGTCGGTCAACACAGCTTCGACGCGCTGATCGGATTTACTGCGCAAAAGTTTCGCGATGATGCGAGTGCCGTCAATGGAAGTAATTATCCTGATGATAAGGTGCAAACCATCAGCGCCGCCGGCACAATCACCGCATCGAGCGGCATACAGGAATGGAGCCTGCTGTCCTACCTGGCGAGGGTAAATTATAATTACAAAGGAAAATATCTCGTATCGGCTTCGATCCGCCGAGACGGATCATCCCGCTTTGGTGTAGAAAACCGCTGGGGTAATTTCCCTTCCGTATCGCTGGGATGGATCTTGTCCGAGGAAAGCTTTCTCTCCAGCATTAAAACGATCTCTTTCCTCAAACTCAGGGCCAGCTACGGGATCACCGGGAACTTTAACATTGGTAACTACACGCATATCCCTACCATTTCCACGGCCAACTATGTTTTCGGTGGCGCACTGGCCGGGGGCAGAAGAGTGGATAACCTGGCTGACCAGGGAATTGGCTGGGAATCCAATGAGCAGTTCAACATTGGCCTGGACCTGAACCTGCTGAATGACAGGATCAATTTTACCTATAATTATTACCGCAAAAATACCAGCGACCTGCTCTTTAATGTGGGTGTTCCCCGGGCATCGGGCTATGGGAACATTCAGACCAACATTGGCGGGCTGAAATTCTGGG
Organism: Dyadobacter fanqingshengii; assembly: GCF_023822005.2. Taxonomy (GTDB): domain Bacteria; phylum Bacteroidota; class Bacteroidia; order Cytophagales; family Spirosomataceae; genus Dyadobacter; species Dyadobacter fanqingshengii. The sequence continues at coordinate 999,513 of NZ_CP098806.1, read as the reverse complement.
GACACGAATTTTCAGTAAGCACTTCCAACATTCAAGGCGAGCGTTTGAAATGGAATACGGATTTCAATATTTCATTTGACAGAAACGAGGTCGTTTCACTGGGGAACAAAACTTCCCGCCTCATCACTGGTCCGGGAAGCGGGGTCATTGGCGGTTCACACATCACCACAGTGGGACAACCGGTAGGGATGCTTTACGGGATGGATCATTTAGGTGTTTACAAAGACCAGGCCGATTTTGACAGCTCTCCAAAACATACCACTTCGCAAGTCGGCACGGCTAAATTCCGCGATGTGAACGAGGATGGCATTATTACTGTGGACGACGCGACCATCATCGGCAACCCGCACCCTAAGTTTATTTTCGGGATGACCAACACGCTTCAATACAAAAGCTTCGACTTTTCGGCAACCATATCGGGCACTTATGGCAATGATATCCTGCGCGGCTCGGAACAAACCCTGACGAACCTGGACGGTGTTTTTAATGTCCTGGCGGACGTGAAAGATCGGTGGCGGTCGCCGGAAAATCCCGGAAAAGGCAGATACGGAAGCCTGGCGGCAGGAACTACCGGCCTGGAACGCGACTGGTGGGGCAGCCACATGGTTTATAAGGCCAGCCATATTTCTATCAACAATGTGACGCTGGGCTACGCCGTGCCGCTCAAAACGACCAAAGGCCTGAAACGGCTTCGGGCATATGCAAGCGTTCAGCAGCTTCACATTTTTACCAAATATCCTGGCTCTAACCCGCAGGTGGCCGTGAGCACTGCTTCCACCGGCCTGGGGATCGACGGCGGATCTTATCCCGTTCCGCGGACTTACACGCTCGGAGTTAATGTTGGGTTTTAATTAATTAAGCAAAAATTTAATCGAATAAGGTCATGAGAATGAAGACCATATATATTTTAATGCTGTCCGCCGCGCTGGGATCGTGCAGCGATTTCCTGGAAGTTTCTCCGCAAAACGCAGTGGTGCCCGCCAATTTCTTCCAATCGGAAGCTGATTTTGCGCAGGCTGTAAACGGCGCTTATGCGCCGCTGCAAAGTTTATATAACAACCAGACAAGTTGGGCCATGGGTGAAATGCGCTCAGATAACACGCACTTTTTTTACAACAATGATTTCCGCTCGCCAATGCCAGAGGAGATCGATGAATTTGTGAACGGGGCCGAAAACACGGTCACTGCCGATCGCTATTACGTTAATTTTGACATCATTGCGCGTGCCAACAAGATCCTTTCTGTGATTGATGAGGTGAGTCTGGATAAAGCAAAAAGTGACAATTTCAAAGGTCAGGCGCTTTTCCTCCGTGCATTGGCTTATTTTGATCTGGTTCGCTATTATGGCGGCGTGCCGCTTCCGTTAACGCCGGCCTCCGATTTGGCTACGGCAACATTGCCCAGGTCCGGCAAGGAGCAGGTTTATGCGCAAATTATCGAAGATGCCACTGCTGCCACCGGCTTGCTGCTCGACAAAGCAACCCAGGAGCCGGGAAGGGCCACGTCGGGCGCCGCGTGGATGCTTTTGGGTGATGTGCACCTGGCGATGAAAAACTGGGCGGGCGCCGAAAGCGCACTCGCCAAAGTGACAGGCTATGCACTCGTGGGCGATTATGCTGCGGTTTTTAACCCATCCAATAAAAACCACTCGGAATCCGTGTTTGAAGTGCAATATCTGCAAGGAACTTCTCTGAACCTGTCCAGCTCATTCCCGTATGCTTTTGTTCCGCTCACGCCGGATTATGCCAAGCTTACACTAGGCCCGGTAGGATCGCAATCTGCGTCCGGGTCGGGGTGGAACATTCCTACCGATGATTTGCTGGCAGCATACGAAAGCCGCACCGTGGATAAGCGATTCAATACTTCAATAGGCTTTTTAACAGGGCCTTCGACCGTTTCCGACACGAGCTACGTCAATCTGCCTTACATTAAGAAGTTCCAGTATCCGCATTCCGTATTCAACCAAACCAACACAAATTTCCCCATCTATCGCTACGCAGAAACTTTACTGGCGCAGGCGGAAGCGGCGAATGAGCAGGGAAAAGTGGCTGATGCGCAAAACTTTCTGAACCAGGTGCGTAAAAGGGCCGGGCTAGCCAATACAACGGCAAGCAATCAGGCAACACTCCGCGCGGCAATCCTGAAAGAACGCAGGATAGAGCTGGCTTTTGAAAATAAGCGCTGGCTGGATCTGGTTAGAACGAGAAATGCAATTACAGTGATGAATGCTTATGGTGCGAAATTGAAGGCAAACCCGGCCTATTTCTATCTGACGCCGGCCACTTATACGCTGACTGAAAACGATCTTTTGTTCCCTATTCCTTTCCTCGAAATACAAGTCAATCCTGACCTGGATCAGAATCCGGGATATTAACGCATTAGTAAGAGATTATTCCTAAACCCCGACGAAGTAAACGATCCCTGGCGCTCTCACCGACCAGGGATTCGTTTTCAAATGTCATGCAAACCAAACATTATGAGCCAAAAATTGAAGTTAGTCACATTTGTTACCCTGTTTGCAAGCTGCTTTACCGCATCAGCCCAGGCGCAGCAGAAAGAAAAGCAGGCATCGCCGATCAAGTTTGAAAAGAGAATGGTCGCTTCCGAAAGCATTGAGTCCGTGGGTGTTTTTGACGTGGACAATGATGGCAAGCCAGACCTTGTTTCCGGTGAATTCTGGTATAAAGGGCCTGAATTTTTTGACCGTTTTTACATTGGCGAAGTGAAACGCGTCAGAGAATATTGGGATGATTTTGCCACCATTCCCATGGACGTAAACGGCGACGGAAAAATGGATTTCATCACCGGCGGCTGGTTCAACAAAAGCTTGATATGGCGTGAAAATCCAGGCAATAACAAAGATCCCTGGAAAGACCATATCATCGACGAAACAGGCAATGTTGAAACGGCGCGTGCATGGGATGTCGATAATGACGGACATCTGGAAATTGTTCCGAACAACCCGAACCTGCCATTTAAATTCTACAAACTGGACCGGGATAAAGCCGGGAAAGCGCTCGGCACATTTACCAAAGTGCAGGTCGCTGAAAAACAAGGCCATGGCCTTGGCTTCGGCGATTTGAACGGAGACGGACGGGGCGATTTCATCATCAGCTCAGGCTGGCTCGAAGCGCCGAAAGATGTGATGAAAGACAAGTGGGTCGCACATAACGATTTCACTTTCGAGGATGCGAGTGTGCCCATGATTGTCGCGGACGTAAATGGTGATTCCAAAAATGACATCATTGTAGGTCAGGCACATAGCTATGGATTGGATTGGTATGAACAAACCTCAAAAGCAGGTAAAACAGCGTGGACGAGGCACAATATCGACCCATTTACTTCCCAATATCATTCCATGGACTGGGTGGACCTGGACGGTGACGGCAAAATGGAACTGGTAACCGGAAAGCGTTATCGGGCGCATAACGGAGGAGACCCTGGCGAAAAGGACGTAGTAGGATTGTATTATTTTCAATGGAATGGGGAAGCATTTGTCAAGCAGACTATCTCTCATGGCCCTTATGGCGTTGGAAAAGGCATTGGCGTGTATTTCTCCATTGCGGATTTGACCGGCGATGGCCGAAAAGACATTATCGTGGCCGGAAAAGATGGGCTTTGCGTATTTTTTAATAAAGGCAATGAATAGTAAAAATTCCAACAAAAAAGGCAACCAGCGCTCGCCGGTTGCCTTTTTTGTTGTGCCGGTAACCCGATCGCATTATTTATAAGCGACCCGGTAAATCACACCATTGGTATCATCCGAGAAAAGCAGTGAGCCGTCTTTGTGCATAGCGACACCTACCAGACGACCAAAATGAGCGCGGTTGTTGCTCACAATGAAACCCGTAACGAAGTCGTCAAACCGAACAGGCTTACCATTTTCAAAATGCATGCGGACTATGCGGTAACCAACGGGTGAACTTCGGTTCCAGGAACCGCGCATCGCCACAAATGCATCGTTTTTGTACTCGCCCGGGAACATGGAACCCGTGTAAAATGCCATGCTCATCGGCGCAGCGTGTGCCTGATAAGTGAGCGAAGGCAATGAGGTTTTTTGCAGATATTGCTGGTAAGTGGTGTCGCCTGTTGGCCTTGTGCCGGGGTTATATTTTCCTTCTCCATAAATGAAAGGCCAGCCATAGTGCGCGTCCTGCTTGATCTGATTCACCTCCTCTTTCTGCTCATCATCACCCAGCCAGTCGATCCCGTGATCCATTCCCCATAGCTCGCTGGTTTCCGGGTGCCAGCCAAAACCGATTGTGTTTCTCAATCCTTTTGCAAAAATCTTGCGGTTACTGCCATCTTCTTCTGCGCGAAGAATAGTTGCCAGTTCGGGATTAGGCTCCACGCATGAATTGCAGGTGCTTCCCACCGTGATATACATTTTCTTATCCGGCCCGAAAGCAATGGTGCGGTTCGGATGTTGCCCACCGTCCGGCAAATCGTCAATCAGCATGCGCGGTTGTCCCAAAGTTCCGTCCGCATTCATGGTGGCTTCGTACACTTCTCTTACAGTCACCATAAACATTTTCCCATTGTAGATGGTGAGGCCGTGAACCTGTTTGATGGTCGCCACAGTCTTTTTGTCTTCCGCAATGCCGTCGCCATTCGCATCCGCGAGCATGACCACGACGCCTGCTTCACGGTCGGACGTATAAACATTTCCGTTGCTGTTCACCACCAGAATTCTGGGCTTGCCCACTCCTTCTGCAAATTTACTGATCGTGAAACCAGCCGGTACTTTCAATTGCGCAACATTAGCCTCAGTTGCGGCCTGCACAGCGGGATAAAAAACATAGCCTTCCACCTGTGTGGCCGTCTCCTCCTTATTTGTTTCGGGAACCATTGCGTCCCAGAAGCTGTCATCATCGCTGCAACTTGCCACCAGCATCAGCATGGAAGCGCTGAAAATCAGGACTTTGAGTCCCGTTCGTAAGGTTGGGTTAATCTTTTTCATAATGTAATCGAGTCTTTTGTAAGTTGATGAATGAATTGTTTTCTGCCTGAAAACCACCTGTTTAATATAAAACCATTCCCGCAGTTCGCACAGTGTTGCAAGCCACATTACCAACATTAATGATCCCATAACAACGTAAAAAGGCCAGCGAGCTGGCCTTTTTACGTTCTCGTATGCAATGCTTTTCAGCTCTTAACCCGCCGCCACCAAAGCAAAAAGCCCGTTATGGCGAGGAGGCCGGGTGTTAGCCCGATAAACACATATAAGATCTTTACCCCAAGTCCGCCAAAATTACCGACGTGCAAGGGGAAGAATGTTGCTTCAATGCGCGCTCCCAGAGGCTTCTCGGCAAAACGGCTGATTTGAAGAATTTCGCCGTTTTGCTGATCCATCCGCACTGAATTTCCGCTGCCCCATAATTTCAGCTGTCCTTTGGTATAACCCCTGACCTCGAATTTACGCCCTGGCTGTGTAGGCAAATAAACATAGGTGGGTTCCAGGTCCGGCATCGCCGACAACGCGCGGTGATATATCTGGTCGGACGAGACGGAAACGCGCGTGTTTGGTTTGGTAGGGACCAGTTCGTTCTGCCACGTTTTTGCCTGGAATGCAAACAGGTTCATCCAGAAACCAGTAAAGAAAATCACCGCATTCAGAAGCAGGGACCATACACCGACAATGCGGTGCAGATCTGAGCTGATCGTACGCCAGTTCTTGCGATTGACCCTGACCCGGAAGGTCAGGACTTTCCATAGCATTTTCCGGTATACGACCGCGCCTGTAAGCAGCGACAGCAGCATGGTAATGCCGAATATGGCCGTCAACGCAGCACCTGGCATGCCAAGCTGAAAACTGAAATGAAACTGAAACAGCCACTCGATGAAGCTCGGCGTGAACTGGGTTGAGGGTCCTTCTCGCAGGATAGCGCGGGTGTAAGGATTGAAAGAAATCAATGCCAGATCATATGTCATCAAACGGGTGTCATTGAAATACATTCTGAAATCATAAGCTTCGCCCGGCCCGGCATCGGGATTGACCCATGCAATGCCGTCGAGATTGGGATATCGACTGGTAATGTGGTCGTAACAACGCTGCAATGCATCATTGGGAACCGCATTTTCCGCAGATGAGACGTGCAGCAAATCCTGGTTGAAAAATTTGTCCAGCTCCGTTCTGAAAACCAGAACAGAGCCGCTTAATCCAAGCAGGATCAAAAATATCCCGGTAATCAGGCCGAGCCAACTGTGCAGCTTGAAAAGGCTTCGGCGAAACGATCCTTTTTTCATATAAAAGTCTGATAATTAAAGATGTGAATTACCAGAGCTGATAAGTAATCCCTACCCTTACATTAAAAGGATCGCCCAGTCCGGCCAATGTTACACCCGAACGACTTCCGGTGAAATAATGCTTGTTTGCCAGATTGTAAGCATTCACCTGTAACTGAAACCGGTTGCGCTGATAGGAAAGCGCCGCGTCGAGCACCGTATAGGAAGGGAAAATGAAATTTTGATTGCTTAACAAACCAACCTGATCACTTGCATAGCGAACACCCGCAGCCACTCCGAAACCTTTGAGTACACCGGATGGAAATGCATATTTGCCCCAGAAATTAATTTGATGCTTCGGCGCATTGGCAAAGCGGTCGCCTTTTTTACCATATGTACTCGTACTCACCAGCACGTGCTCATTGAATGCATATCCCGCAATCAGGCTCAGCGCATTCAGATTTCCGGTAACGGAAAACTCTCCGCCTCTGCTCCGCGTCCCGTCAATCGCTGCCTGCCGGTGCGAATTTTCGTCCGTAGGTGCCGCTGTCAGAATGTTTGCATAATCAATTTGATACAATGATAAGGTGGCAGACAGGCGGTTACTGAGCAGATCAGCTTTTGAACCAACCTCGTACTGGGTTGCCTTACGGGTTGGGAACGGGCCGCCGGCAAGCACATTATTGGAGGTTTGGGGATTAAATGACTTTAAGAATGTTCCGTAAATCGACACATTTTTCAATGGCAAATACACCAGCCCTATCCGGGGAATCCAGCCAGAAGCTTGCAATGCATCGCCCTGTTTGTTATCCCGGTCCGACAAGGGTGTTTCTTTACCATTATAATTGTCGTAACGCAAGGAAAGCAGTACTTTAAATCGGTTACCTACACTGACCTGATCCTGTATATAAGCCCCTATCAGGTTTGTAACCCGCTTATTATCATCCGATTCATCGGCCGGAACCGAAGCATCAGGAATACTGCCTGCATAATCCGGGTGAAGAATGGAGATCCTTGTCGAGGATTTGTATTGATAGTCATTTTGGGTCCAGCCATAACGGTTATAATCTGAGCCTGCCGTGAGCTGATGTCCCAGCGGACCTGTTTTTGCTGTATATGTCGCGAATGCAGTTGTTTGCAGACTAAACCGGTCCGTTTCCCAGTCCTGAAATCCACGACTGATGGAATCGTTCCGGATCCTTCCCACCGGAATGTGGTCTGTGTAGTCCAGCACATTTCGTACCGCCCGCTCGACGACCGTTAGTTTCAGGTTGTTACTGATCTGATGGTCAAAGGTCAACGTGGCCGATGCATTATGCGTTTTACCATAATCCGTCGGGCTTTGGATCGTCAGATTGTTGGGATAATAATTGAAGTCGAAACTGCCGTCAGGCCTCGAATACACGAAGCTCCCGTTGTCGTATTGTTGAACAGCCTTTTGATAAGCGTAATTCAGTTCGAGATTTAAGGAAGTCTTTCTGTTAAAAAGATAGGTCAGCGACGGTGCGATGAACAAATTCTTCTTCTCTTGATAATCCCTGAAACTTTCCGAACGGTCATACCCGATTATGGCCCGGTACAAAAGCTTTTTCCGGCGATCAACAGGCCCGGTGAAGTCAAGTGAAGCCCTACCAAAACCCCAGCTGCCCAAAGAGAGATCCACACTCGCTCGTTTTTCGGACAAGGGTTTTTTGGTAATAAAATTAACCACGCCACCCGGCGAACCTTCACTAAACAAAGCGCCCGACGGACCACGAAGCAATTCAACGGATTCAATGTTATAAAGCAGTGGCTGTTGGCTCCACAGGAACAGGTTTCCGCGGATACCATTATATAGTAAAAAACTGGCATCATTAGGTGAATAAGCCGTGAAGCCACGAATCTGAAAATTACCATTTCCGTTATTTGCCTTCATTCCTGTGAAAGAACCGGCAATCTCATTTAATGTAAAAGCCTGGCGGTCGCGTAGCACGGCGGAAGACAGGACCTGCACCGACTGCGGCGTGGAAAGTAACGGCGTATTGCTGCGTGTTGACGCACTCGAGGTCAGCACCTGGTAACGTGTCTTGGCTGTACTAACCACAACTTCTGCCAGTTCCTCCCTGCTTTCCGACAGTTGCAGATTCAGAAACGAATTCTTCCCTTTCGAGATCCGAAGGCTTTGGGTGTAAGCAGTGTAACCAATATTGGAAACGGAAAGGATATATGACCCTGGCGTAATACCCGTAAGCCTAAACTGACCATCGGCATCCGTAATGGTTCCGAAATCTGTACTTTGCAATGTGACGGAAGCCCCTGAGATGGCTTGTTGCACAGAATTCACGATACGGCCATTTAATATGCCCGATTCAGGCTGTGCGAAGACATTTGTGGAGATTGTTGTAACAAAAATTAACAGCGATAGATATTTGATATACATTAGAATATACAAATTGATAGATGTGCACATCCCGTATTCAGAATGAGCGCATGAATGTCTTAAATGTAAACAGATGAATTGCCCGTAGGAACATCAGCGTTCAACGGATAGGAAAATGCGTACAAAAACGCAACACGTGCTTACGCACAGGGAGGTGGAACGAGAATGGAAAGCGGGGCCTGATAGGAGGCCAGATGATAAGGGAAATTATGCTCCTGAGAAGGGGCGTAATGAGCTGTTAAAAACTCGAAGGAAGTGATTGGCGAAGAAAACAACTGAATCACAGGAATGTTCTGCACACGATCGCTGGTTTGCTTATCCTGCTTTTCCTGCTGCTCTTTAAGCTTTTTGGCCAGATAGCACTTACCATTACAATTTAACTGAGGCCTATCCCGATTTTCGCAGAGAACGCGGGTAATGTATGCTTTGTTGATCTGATAGTATGCGATGGTCCCCCACTGACTGAAAGTCGGCAGAATGGTTGTGATCAGCCATATGTAGACGATAATTGTACGCATCGGATTGCGGGGCAAATATATTAAAAAGGTTGCTTAGCGCAACCTTTTTAATATGGCCATTATTGACGGGGCTTAGTCGACTGCTTCGCATCACGGTTTTGATAATTCCCCGTTTTACCCGTATGGTTTTTGGTGTTTCTATCAGCCGACCCGCTTCCTTTTTTTACAGTTGTATCCGACTCAGTTAAATTCTTTCTGCGTTTTGCGATCGCTTCTTTGGAATTAAAGGACTTCGGATCTTTGCTTTCAGTATCAGAATAGCGCCCGACATCGTTTGCGTTTTTATGGGCTGCGCCACCCGGACGTGTGCTTCCATCGCCTTCCTTACTTTTTTGTGCACGATTCTCATCTGCATTGCCACTGCCGGCGCTGGCTGGTGCTGCCCCTGCTGCTGGCTTGCTGGCTCCCGCCGCCTGACTGCCCTGCGCTTTTTTATCCTGTTTGTCCGACTGGCCTGAGCTGGATGTGGTTTGCGCATAAGAATATGTGGCGGCACAAAGCATAGCAGCAAGTGCCAGATTTATTGTCTTCTTCATAAGATATCGGTTTTAATGTTGTGATGAATTATTCCGTTCACATTAAAAACCGTACCAAATGGGTATCAAATTTTAATAGCCGTTACATTAGCTCCCTGCAACTTTATTTTTTGGCCTCCTTAATGGCTTTTATCGGGAAATCTCCATATTGGGATGATACAGTGCCGGTTAATGTATCCCCTTTCTGCGCAAAGCTGTATTTGAAGACGCCTGCCTGGCTTTCCGTAGTGAAGGTCACTTTTCCCTGATCCACCACGAGTTCTTTCATCTCCTGTTTCTCAGTATCCCCAACATATCCGACCGTCTTGCTTTCCTTTTCTTCAAATGTAAAAAATCCGGATTCGTATTCTGGTGGAACGTCGCTGATCAGGTATTTCCAGGTGCCAACGATATCATTGGCAATCACTGCTTTTTTTGCCGCAACTGAGAAAATGGCCACCGCGATAACCATCAGGAAATAGTACTTTGTTTTCATCGTGAATCAGAAGTTTAAGTTTAACATGCTTTAACATTTTTCCTAAAATACTACAAATTATTTTCTATTTAATTACATTATTTTCACATATCTTGCTAAGTAATGAGTGGTTACTAACCCTTCAACGCCAGCAACATGAAACCGAAATTTTACACCTCATTGATCCTCACCGGATTTCTCTTTTCCTGGTCAGGCGCATTCAGCCAGGGTAAGTTTGCCATTTCTGCAACAGTGGCTCCTTTTTACGGACATTCCAAAAGCACCTTAGAAGTTATAGTGCCCGATTCATACAGCCCCGGAACATTTTCTACTGAGACCTGGAAATCGGAAGTGTCACCAAAGGGATATTGGGTGGGCTTGAACACAAGATACTCTTTTTCTGAAAAATGGTCGGCGTCAACGGGCTTGTGGTTTGGTTATTCCACAATAAAGAGCTCCACCACCAGCAGTCGTTCCCATAATTTTTCTATTCCAGTCCTTGCCAATTATCAGCCGTCCGCAAAAAAGTTATCGCCGTATTTTTCCGCAGGTGCGTTATGGAATTTTGGTACAACAAGCCGGTTAACGATCCCGGATATCGGAACGGCAACTTTCAAGTCGGGCCGAAACACTTCAAGGATATCGCCTATCGTCGGGGCGGGTGTGATTTATCGTTTTGCGCCGCGCTTATCGATCATTGCCCAGCCCACTTTCAGCTACGCAATCCCGCCTTCCGGTATCAACACCAAGGCATATCAACTGGCCCTGAATGTGCAATTAATGTTTCATTAACGCTTTCCCGGATCTGTCTTCCCCATTCATTTTAATTTCAGTTTATACCAGCTGGAATCAGCCAGAATTAAAAGATGCTCATTTGGGATCGTTGCATAACCTTTCCCGGGGAATTGGCGGTAGGCGCCGTTTTTTACCAATTCTTTTTCATAAATGTATATCAACGGTTTCCCTAGAATGTGCGCAGGAAGCTGTCCATCCTGAGGCCAGAAACTGGGGTAAACCCTTTCGAAATAGCGCAGATATTGAAACGGAACAATGACTTCCGAACCCACCGGCATTTCCTTTGCCAATCCATGGAGCTGCCGGGCAACGCCATCAGGATATGGGCTAAAACCAAAGCGCGTGTTGATCATGTAAGCAACATTGTCCCTGATTGTGGATGGCTTGGCGTCGAAATTGAAATGATGGGCTACCAGGAACGAGCCTAAAATGAATTGAAGCAGGCAGCCTGATAGTATCCAGGCCAATGCATTTTGACCTGGCATTACCCCTGCCTGGGCCAGGCGGTAACTCAAATAAATAAATGCGCTCAACATAAACGCCCACAAGCCGCTGATCCTGGGCGGATACGAAACGCCCGGATATATTGTTGGAAAATAATAGAGCGCCTCCGTTGCAAACATGACAAATAAAACCCCATAACAACTTGCCAGTACGCAGATTATCAGCCCTTTGCGAGGGAGTGTGCGGAGCCATGGTATAAACGGGATCAGACCTAAGCCAAAAGTGAGCAGTCCGATTGCGCAGGAAAATACAATGTAATAGAAGAATGTCCTATTGAGCTGCGTATTGGAAAATGCCTGGCTGAGACGGCTGGATTGCGATCCGTTTAAATAGGAAAGCCACCATAAACCGATCAGAAATAATACAACGGAAACGCCGGTTATGATCAGATTTCGTCTGTCAACGATATAGCTTAGCCAATGTTTACCCGGATTAAGAAGCACCAGATCCACCACCGAATAAAACAGGAAAAGGCAGCAAATCAGGACTATGGATGATTCTTTTACCAAAAAAGTGAGGGTAAGCCAAACAATGAACATCCCCCATTTGCGCTGGGCCAAACTTAGTGCGAGAAACGCGAGCAGCGGGATAAAGTACTGCTCAGGATGCCAGCCAAAATAATCCAGATACATGAAATACGCCATCGGCCCAAAGACGTAGCACAATGCTGTTAGCCAGGTTGCGCGCCGCTCGGCGACATTGAATCGGGCAAAACCCCGGTGATAAGTCCAGAAGAAGAGACCGGTAAAACACACGTAGGCCATGAAAAGGCCATTCACGCCCATGGGTTTGGTAAAAATCCCTATCAGCGGAATAAAGTAATAATTGTGCTGTTGCGCGTGGTTCCCATAAATTGTATCGAAAAGAAACGGGCGTCCTTCCAGCCAGCCTTTGCTCAGTTGAAGGATCACCATTCCGTCGGGATACTGCTCGGGGCTGGTTTGAAATTGAAATACTTTGAGAAAAAACCACACCACGCAGCCAATAATGGGGAGCACGCCAAGAAATGCATTTGCAGATCGGCTCATCGTATTGGATAACATAACTGCAACTTAACATACCTTTCTGCAAACTGAAATACATTTGGAGTTTATTTAACCAACCCACTGATATAATTTCGCTCTGTATAAATGGATTCGAGAAGAGATTTTCTAAAAAAAGCAGCCGTACTTACCGGCAGCGGCGCAATGGCCAATATGCTGCCGCCTGTCATCCAAAAGGCGCTGGCAATCAACCCGGAGCCTGGCAGTACATTCTATGACGCTGAGCACGTCGTCTTCCTGATGCTCGAAAATCGCTCTTTCGATCATCAGTTGGGCACATTGCAGGGAGTTCGCGGCTTTAACGATCCGCGCGCGATGGACTTGCCGAATAAAAACAAGGTATGGTTCCAATCCAATGCTGAAGGAGACACTTATGGCCCGTTCCATTTGAATGTAAAAAACACCAAAATCGCGTGGATGGGCTCGATCCCACACGGCTGGACAGACCAGACGGACGCCATGAACGATGGTAAATACGATCGCTGGCTGGACGTTAAAAAGCCAAACAAAAAGGATTATTCGCACATTCCGCTTACCATGGGCTATTGCGACCGGAATGATTTCCCGTTCTACTACTCGCTTGCCGATGCTTTCACCGTTTGCGACCATAATTTTTGTTCGAGCATTACCGGCACGCACCCCAACCGCTACTACTGGATGTCGGGCACTGTGCGGGAAAAGAATGAAACGGACGCGTTAGCACACCTTTGGAACATTAGCAACTACGTTTATCCCGAGCTGGATTGGAAAACCTACCCCGAACGACTGGAAGAAAACGGCATTCCCTGGAAAGTATATCAGAATGAAATTACAATGGGTTATGGGCTGAAAGGGGAAGAAAGTTCGTGGCTGAGCAACTTTGGGACAAATGTGCTGGAATACTTTAAGGCCTACAATGTCCGCTTTCACGAGGGAGGCATCGCCAATTTGCAAACCAAAAAAGAAGCCGTGCTCCAAACCATCGCTGACCTGGAAAAGCAGCCTTCGGACGAATCGAAAGATAGAAAACTGGCCGCCGCTAAAAAGCTTCTTGCCAACTATGAAACGGCCCAAAAGAAATTCAATGCGGAAACGTTTTCCGGCCTTTCCGAAACAGGTAAAAATCTCAATACTAAGGCATTTACCACCAACATCAGCGACGCCGACTTTCAGACACTCACCCCTTTGCAATATAATGATGGAGGGACCGAACGCACACTGAATGTACCAAAAGGTGACATATTCCATCAGTTCAGGCAGGATGTGGAGCAGGGAACATTGCCGGCAGTATCCTGGCTGATGCCGCCTGCGCGGTTCTCAGACCATCCGGGTGAACCCTGGTTCGGGCCGTGGTATGTGAGTGAGGTGATGGAAATCCTGCTCAAAAACCCGGAGGTTTGGAAGAAAACCATTTTCGTCCTCACTTATGATGAAAATGATGGCTATTTCGACCATGTTCCGCCTTACACAGTTCCAAATCCGTACAAGGAAAATACGGGTAAAGTGTCAGCCGGAATAGACCCGAAAATGGACTTTGCGACTAAAAAGCAACAGACCAACCCATCTATGAACGACGCCAAGCTGCGCGACGGGTCCATAGGCTTGGGATATCGTGTGCCAATGATCATTGCTTCGCCCTGGACACGCGGCGGATATGTCAATTCCGAGGTTTTTGACCACACGTCATCGCTTCAATTTCTGGAAAACTTTATTGAAAAGAAATTTGGCAAAAACGTTCGCGAAGAAAATATTACAAACTGGCGCCGGACCATTTGCGGCGACCTGACTTCTGTTTTTAGGCCTTACAATGGTGAAAAAATTGAAAAACCTGCATTTCTTGACAAAAACCAGTTCATTGAAGGCATTCATCAGGCGCAGTTCCGGCAAACACCCGACAATTTCAAAAAGTTGGCTCATGCGGAAATAGAAGAAATCAGCAAAGACTTACGTGACTCGCCCGCTTTTCCGACGCAGGAAAAAGGAGTTCGCCCGGCATGTGCGCTGCCTTATGAGTTGTATTCCAACGCACATTTTGACAAAACAAAAAATCAGTTGGAACTGTCATTTAAGGCTGGCAATGCGATTTTCGGACAAAAAGCGAGCGGCGCGCCTTTCCGCGTTTACGCAATGAACCCTTATCAAGACGATCCGCTTCGCTCCTGGGATTATAGTGCGGCAGCAGGCGACATATTAACGGACGAATGGAATATCGGCGATTTTGCAGACTCAAAATATCATTTGCGCGTGTATGGCCCTAATGGTTTTTTCCGTGACTTTAAAGGCAACGGCAACAATCCGCTTCTGAATGTAACTTGCAATTACCAAAGTTCGGGCAAAAAACTGACCGGAAATGTAGAAGTGGTGATCGAGAACATGGATTCAAAACCACATCAGATTACCGTTTCCGACAACAGCTATAAAACAGGTGAACAACAAAAAACCATCACAGCCAAAGGGAAGGCGACAATGGTTCTGAACCTTTCGAAATCATTCAACTGGTATGATTTCAGCATAAAAGTTAGAGGCAGCGAACATTTTGAAGAGCGCTTCGCAGGTCACGTTGAGACGGGCGCAGTAACCAAAACCGACCCGTTAATGGGCGGGATCGTCTAATCGGGAACGCCCGGTTGCAACTAGCTGCCGGGCGTTCTTTCACGAATATAATCGGCCATGGAAGATATGGAGTTAAATGCCTTCTTACTTTCCTGTGGTTCCAGAACTTCAATTCCGTAATATTTTTCAAACATGACGATCAACTCCAATGCGTCGATAGAATCCAGGCCCAGGCCTGAGCTGTGAAATAGCGGCTTGTCTTCATCAATGTCGGCAGGGGTTACCTCTTCCAGGTTCAATTGTTCGATAATCTGTTTTTTAAGATCTTCTTTAAGGCTGTCCAGCATCTTTTAATGTTGTGAAGTGTGAATCAAAATGGGGTTTGCAGTGCATGAAAAGCCTGTCGGAAGAGGATGCTGTAAAAAATCGTTCCGCTTGCTGTGTCAGATCGTGGTACGCTTTTAGTCATGCTAATAACCAGCATGCAACAGGATCATAATGCTATCCTTAAATAAAACCTGATAAATGATTTTCACCGAAAAAGACGCGCTACAGGATCATTTATCTATGCAAAAATTATTGGCCGGTATCGCAGAGTTTGCGGTTGAATCGGATTGTGATGGGCTTTTTCCTGAGCAGGAATTCAATTTACTCAGAGAATCGGGCCTTTTGACCATTACTTTACCGGACCGAGCTTTTAGCTTTGATGAGCAGCAGACTTTGAGTTTGTTTCAGCTGTTGAAATCAATTGGCAAGGCAAGCTTGCCCGTTGGACGCATTTATGAAGGGCATATCAATGCATTGTACCTGATTTCTTTGTTTGGTGATGAAATTCAAAAAGAACGCTGGTATGCGGATGCCTGCGAAAACCTGTTTGGGGTCTGGAATACGCAGGACTCTGCCGGGCTGGAAATTCATGATCTGGGTAACGGCCGATACCGGTTAAATGGATCCAAAACATTTTGTTCGGGAGCTGGTTGGATCGGAAGGCCGTTGGTGACAGGGAAACTAATTTCGGCGACAAAAACGGGATGGCAAATGTGCATTATCCCGACGGACGAAGTAAAGCCAATTCAGGAGGATAGCAGTTTCTGGACGCCCCTGGGCATGCGGGCATCGGCCAGTTTCAGAATGGATTTCACAGGAATTGAAATAATGGAAAAGGACCTTCTAGGGCCGCCGGATGCTTATTATCAGCAGCCCTATTTTGGTGGCGGCGCGCTGCGCTTTGCCGCTGTGCAGCTCGGCGGTGCAGAAGCCATTTTGGAAGAAACCCACCGGTTCCTGAATGAGATGGGACGCACCGAAGATCCTTTTCAGCGAAACAGAACGGCAGAAATTAGTTACCTGACTGAGACTGGTAATCTATGGATCAACCAGGCCGCTATCAATTATGACAAGTGGATCACAATGCAGGATTCAACCGAAAAACTGCTGGCGTATGCCAATATGACCAGGACAGTCGTTGAAGACATTTGTCTTCGCTCTATGCACCTGGCCGAAAAATCGGTAGGCTCCCGCGGTTTAATGCGGCCTGGTATACTGGAACGTTTGCATCGCGACTTGACGACTTACTTGCGCCAGCCCGCACCTGACGCTGCCCAAATGGCCGTTGGAAAATATGTTTTAGACCAAAAAAACACGACCACACTTTGGCACTGATACAGGAAAACAGCTTGTTTACAAATGCATCACAGCTTTCGCCAGATCAGCAAAGGCTGTTAGGAAAAACATTGATTGTAGCGCCGCATCAGGATGACGAGTCACTTGGCTGCGGGGGCACGATCTATTTGCTGAACCAATTGAAAATCCCGGTCCATGTGGTATTTGTGAGTGATGGCAGTATGTCTCACCCTAATTCAAAGAAATATCCAACCGACAAATTGATAAGCCTCAGGGAAAAGGAGTCGATAGAGGCATTAAGGATTTTGGGGGTAAGTCCCGAACACATTACTTTTCTGCAACTAAAAGACGGCCAGCTGCCCACTCCCCAGGCATTCAATTTTGACCTGGCTGTCCATGCGATGGGTGGGGTTTTATATAAATTCAAACCAGAAACCATTATCCTGCCCTGGCAGCGCGATCCGCACCCGGATCATCGCGCTACATGGCAAATCGTGGATAGGGCCATCATGAATACAGGCACTCCTATCCGAAGATTAGAGTATTTTGTGTGGCTCTGGGAACGCGCAAGCCAGGATGATCTGCCAACCGCAGACGACGGCAAGATCTGGGAGGTGGACATCGAAAAAGGAAGGGAATGTAAAAAAAAGGCCATCAGAGCTTATTTGTCGCAAACTACTTCCTTAATAGACGACGACCCGGAGGGATTCATATTATCTGCCGAGGTTCAAGCGCATTTTGATACGAATGTTGAATTTTTTTTAGAAATGAAATCGTGAGCGGATATGTCAGATGAGAAAGGCACTTTGCCAGAAGATTATTTTAATGATGTCTACCGGAATAGCAATGATCCCTGGAATTTCGAAACCAGCGAATATGAGTCAAAAAAATACTTGGCCACACTCAATGCGCTGACGAAGGATCATTATAAAAGTGCATTTGAAATAGGCTGCTCCATTGGCGTGCTGACAGAAATGTTGGCTCCGAGGTGTGCGTCCCTTTTAGCGGTGGATGCGGCAGAAGCTCCGCTTGTCCTAGCGCGCCGTCGCTTGAAAGAATTTGCTCATGTAACGGTCGAAAAGATGGCGGTTCCCGAACAATTTCCCGAGGAAGAGTTTGATTTGATAATATTGTCCGAAGTGGGCTATTATTTTGCAATGCCCGACCTGAAAAAATTACAGGCGAAAATGTTGCAATATTTGACAAAAGGGGGGCAATTGTTGCTGATACACTGGACTCCCGAGGTGCACGATTACCCATTAACGGGCGATCAGGTGCATGAAGTTTTTATTTCCGCAAGCGGGCCGTCACAACCCCTTAAGCTTTTGCATAGTGTTCGAGCAGAGACCTACCGGCTGGACTCTTTTGAAAAGCAGTAATATCGGGCTTTTTGATAAATTGACGCAGCTGCTTTATGGCGTGATCAACTGGTTGCAAGGCCACATCACCACTCAGATCCCCTGATGCCGAGCGCTGAACCAGGTTCCAAAACGACCCAAAATAGGTCGACTCAATCATCGCGGCTTCCAACCAACCTGAATTCAATTGTAAAACCGAGGCAACATGATCTAGTTCGTCCTGATCAATGATGCGACTTTCCTGGTATCCGGACCAACATTTCCTCAGCAGATTTCTTAGGCTAAACCTCCTCAGCAGCGCTGTAACGTCCTCAACCATTTGTGTCTGATGCGTCTTTTCCTCTTGCTGCCACTTTTTAAGCTGTTCAGAAAAACCTACCTGAACGCGCCCATCGGTGCGGGTTGACGTATGCACTTTGACATGAACGCTGTTTCTGACCCGCGCATCCACGCTCATCAAAGCCTTGTGGAATGCCACATCTTCCAGAAATGGAATAACCGGTAATTTTCCGGCTTGTTCATACATTTTACAAGTGACAGCCATATTGGCCCCAAAATATTGAAAATGACAGGGGTATGGATTATGGATTAGCGGATCAATCAAACATTCAGCCTGGGCTAGCAGACAGCGGTAGGTCACATCCCTAAGATGGTATAACCTTGCATTTCCTTTTTCCTTTTGGGTTAAAATTCTGCCCCCAACGGCATCATTCCCCCTCTTAATCTCCGCTATAATGTGAGAAACCCACTGGCTATCCACAATTGTGTCTCCGTCCGTTGAAGCAATGATGCCATTCACATTTCCCGCCTGTGTTAATCTGTTATATGCCTCGTCCATGAGCAAACGCCTGACTGTACCTATGTGCGCCTGATCTTCCGGCAAGAGTATGCTTCCCACGGATAAGGAAAATTCAGGAAAATCTTGGGCATACTTTGCGGCAATTTGAAAGGATTCGTCTGTGCTGTTATTCACCAAAACCAAGACCTCATATGCATCCGGCGGAAGCTGCTGCCCATTCACGTCGGTTTGTTTTCGCAAAGCTTCAAGTGTTTGGCACAAATGACCGCCTTCGTTACGGACAGGAACAATAACGCAAACTTGATAGGATAAAAAGCTTCTGTTATCCCTGCCGGACGGGAATTTTAGGGTTATATCTTCAATATCCGGACTATAACTTTTCGGGATCAATATGTTTGTAATCAGTTAAAATTTAAACGCACACTATTATTTGATTGCGGAAGCCGCATATCCATTATTCAGAGTGAATGCTTTGCCCATTAAAAAACTCTTTCGGCGTCTGACCTGTGAATTTTTTGAAATTTCTGATAAAATGGGATTGGTCAAAAAAGCCGGCGTCCAGCGCTGATTCCAGAACCTGGCCGTTTATTGTCCCCTGCCCGATCAGCGCTTTCATGCGAACTATATCAGCAAACTGTTTTGGCGTTGTGCCCACCACTTTGCGAAACCGCTTTTCAAACACGTCCAAACTAACATAAAGGTTATCCGACAATTCCTTTACACTCAGGAGCCCTCTCGCCGCCTTTATTTTTTCCACTGAATGAGCAATAAGTAAATCAGATTTTCGATTGCGGACCCTTGCCATAAAAAACTGCTGGACAACATTAACTTTGCTTTGAATGGATTTTGCTGCTCCTAATTGTTCTTCCAGCAACATTAATTCAGAAGCCTTAAAAAATTGATCCAGTCCCACATTCAATTCAAATAATTCATGAATGGGTAAATCAAAAAAGGCAGCAGCGCCGCCTTCTTTAAACTGGACGAGTATGTTAGCGCTGTTTTTACCATATTCGGCTATTTTGAACGACTTCCTTAAACCGGATATAGACAACACCGGGAGGCGAGCGTTGCCATTTTCCTCCTGGTAGTGTACAAGTCCCTGCAAGCGAATGGCTGCTACCACGGATGTATCGGGCAGCAACCGGTTCACCAATGTGCCGTTGCTTTCAACAACCACAAACGCTTTGATGAATGGGTCAAGACAGGAAGCAGGTTCGAATATTTGCATAGGGTTATATGTTATAATGTACCAATTTACCCGATTTTCCCCAACCATTCCAAAATAGCGGCACCAATTTCCCCGGCAGAATCCTCCTGCAAGTTATGATGTCCCCTCACCGCTACATGGGTTTGATTTGGCCAGCGCATACAGGCTTGCTTTTCGGCATCGGCCAAAGTTCCGGGCATGGCTTCTATAAATAGTTTCGGGATAGGACTTTTAGCAAGCCAGCTGCTGTTTTCGTTTACGATCCTGATCATTTCCGCTGGCTCGCCGCCCAATGGCAACTGCCTGGCCCAGCTGAGCATCGCGCGTCTGCTCTCCCCGGGTTCACAAAAAGGCCTGCGATATGCTGCCATTTCCTCGTCTGACAATGTGCGCAAAATTGTTCTTGGTAAATTAAACTCAATGAACGAATTCTCGATCAGCACCATTTGCTCTCCTTGACTTGTTCGCAGCTTCTGGAAAGTTTCCCGTGCTGCACCAGGCACTTCTTCCCACGAACGCGGCCGCGTAATGGCTTCCATGTAAACAATTCCCTTTACTGCGCCAGGATGTTTTCGCGCCCAATAAAATGCCAGCACCGAGCCCCAGTCATGCACTACAAAAGTGATGTTTTTACGGACGCCAAGCACGCTGAAAAGCTTATCCAGATACTGCTCATTATTCGCAAAAGTGTAATCCGCTGCTTTCCTGAAATGATCCGAGTCACCCATGCCTATCAGGTCGGGAACAATGCATCGTCCCAAATCCTGCACATGCGGCAATACATTCCGCCAGATGTAACCCGACGTTGGGTTTCCGTGCAGGAAAATGATCGGATCGCCCTCGCCTTTGTCAATGTATGCCATGTTGAGTCCGTTAATGCGCGCGAATTTTTTTTGGGATTCAAAGGCAATGTCAGCCTGGGTATTTTGTGTTGTTTCCATTTTTAAGTCTGTTTTAACACAAAATTCGGCTTATACATGGCTCTTAAATAGTATAAAATCATTGAAATGATCATTCAACCAAACGACAATATTGGAAAAGCCAGCATGAGCGATATGCCCGTCGTAAGCTCTATATTTGGAAGTAATTTTAGTGTTTAAATCATGAATTGGATTACGCGGGAACGCCCCAAAATTGACCGGATCGCCTGTCCCTGGCTGATCAAACGATTTATCGATCCGGATGCGCAGGTCTTTTTCGTCCCATTTGATCAGGTAAAGGCCAAGGCAGTTGAACTCGACGCGACACCTTTTGACATTCCTGAAACGGAATTTACCCACTACGAGGATCGTTGCACATTTGATTTTTTTCTGGAAAAGTATGAAATCCAGGACCCGGCCCTGATGGATATGGCAGTCATCATCCGCGGAGCGGATACGGATGCCCATTCGCTGGCTTCCCAATCCTCGGGGCTTTGGGCAATTTCTGCGGGAATGGCTTATAACATTACCGACGACCAGGAGTTGCTTGAAAAAGGGATGCTTATTTATGATGCCCTTTATAGCTGGGCAAAACATCTTCAAAAACAAAAGCATACACAAAATCCAACGGAAAAGTTAATGCTGGCTGTTTTCAATGCCTATCTCGACAAACAAAAGACCGAAAACCTCAAAACCCCGAAATGGGCGAAAGAGCTCAGGGAAATTATTCAGGACCAGATCGATACGAATCTAAGTTTAAGCTTGAAAGAAATTTCGGAAGGTTTACAAATCCATCCTTCATACGTTTCCCGCGAGTTTTCAAAGTATTTCAGCAACTTGTCGTTTGGCGCATATATCCGGAAGCTCCGCATTGAAAAGGCGATGGATCTCCTGGCAAATCCGGACCACACTTTGTCTGAGATTGCCTACCTCACGGGGTTTTCCGATCAAAGCCATTTCAACAGGATATTTAAAGCTCAAACCGGCCAGAACCCATCTGATTTTCGGAAAAATTTGCCTAAAAAGTAATTCCTGTACAAATCCGTCATTTTTGTTCTATCATCTGAATGTTGTGCGCCCTAGCATTGCATCACAATTGCTGGTTAGCAAACGAAAAATCAACTATTAGTATGAAAAGACTTATTCTGTTATTTTTTTTCCTTTACTCATTTCCTTCCCTGGGCCAAAAACAGGTCAATAAACACAGTGGCGTATGGTTTGGTTATTTCAATCAGACGAGAATATCTGATAAATGGGGAATCTGGCTGGACCTGCACGCGCGCCGGACTGACTTTCTTGACCGCTGGTCTACACAGATTATCCGGCCAGGCATTACCTATTATGCCAATGACCACCTCAGATTCACGGCTGGATATGCCTACGCCCGCACCTATCCTGCCGCAGGATTGCATACAGTCCGGCCGGAAAACCGGCTTTGGCAACAGGTGCTGTGGACTAGCCGCCAAAAGCGCCTGCAAACGCAGCAGTGGATCAGAATTGAAGAGCGCTTCAACAGGAAAATCGCCAACGACGCATTGCAGGAAGGCTACAATTTCAACTTCCGCTTCCGGTATTTGCTGAACCTGATGGTGCCGTTAAACAGGGATTTTATTGAACCCAATACGCTGTTCTTTGCATTCAATGATGAAATTCATATCAATGCAGGCAAACAGATCACTTACAACGTGTTTGATCAGAACCGCTTATTTGTAGGATTAGGATACCAATTCACGAAGGGCCTCAATTTGCAGGTAGGTTACATGAACCAGTTCCAGCAGCTTCCCTCCGGCAACCATTTCAACAGTAATAATGTGCTGCGCATATTTCTTTTTCACAACCTGGATTTAAGGAGCAAAAACTAATTGCTCAGAACTCTTTCTCACCAAACTCGCTTGAAGGCAGTTTCGCTTTTTTAGTGCTTTGGTTAAGATTATAGCTCAGGTTAAGCAGGAAAATATCCGTTTCCTGAATGTAGTTGGTGGTGGTGAAAAAGTCTTTTCCAAACGTCGTGATACGCTGGCGGTTGGAGCCAAGGAGGCCAAGGTCAACATTTTGCCACTGCAATGTGGCCGCGAGTTTCCCTTTCAGAAACGTCTTTCTGGCCGAAAGATTGGGGGTGACAAACCGGGAGTCTTCTCCTTGTGCGGTAACCCGCTCTGACAAATAATTTAACGATGCCTGAACCTGGAAATTACTGGGAAGCTTGAATGTCGTATTGGCATTCACAGAGTAAACCCAGCTCGCTGCATTGACCTGCACGTCCTGATTGAACAGCGAGCCCTTTATTTTGTAATGGTACAAATTTCCGCCGGCATAAATTTGCCACCATTTGTAAATATTGAATGAACTGCCCGTTTCCAATCCCCACGAGGTTGCCAGGCCTGCATTGGTGTAGATCCGGTTTAATATAGTATCGTTATAAACACTATTGACCCGGTTGACGACATTCTTAATACGCTGGTTATAAATGGTAGCAAAGACGCTGCCTTCTTTAAAGTCTTTGACGATCCCGAGTTCGGACAGGTCGATAAACTCGGGCTGGATGTCGGGATCTCCCGATTCCAGCGTCTCTGAATGTTCCCGTTCAGGAAAAGGGTTGAGCTCGCTGTTCGTTGCGCGCTGCACACGTTTACTGTATCCGCCCCGCGCACGAAGCGATTTGGTCAATTGGTATTGCAGATTAAGTGAAGGAAAAAGATTGAACAAGTCAAGCGTTCTGGTTTCCTGGCTGCCGGCAGAGAATGCGCGGGTGGAATATTCGGAACGTAACCCGGCCGTATATTCCAGCTTGCCTTGTTTTGATGAATACTGCCCGTAAACCGAATGGATCTGATTAGTGACTTTGGTATGACTGCTAAATTCAGGGACAACATTAAATGTGCCGGTTTCCAGGTCCAGATCCAGATACTGAAAGTTGCCTTTCTGAACCTGATTTCTATATTGATAGCCTGTTTCCAACTTCCCCAAACCAATGTTTACGCTATAATCGATTTTCAACCGCAATGCATTCAGTGGGTTTTTACTTGGGTTTCGGCTGCTCTGGAGAGTTACATTCCGGTCCGGCTCCTGCAGATTGATATTCGTTGTAAGCCCATCCATAGCGGCATGCTCAACCAGCCCCGAAACAGCAAGTGCTGATTTGTTTTGGAAAATGTGTGTATAGTCCAGGTTTCCCAATGTTACCCTGCCCGACTTGCGGGCAATATTTGAGTTGAAGTAAGTAATGCGTCCGATGTTGTCGTGTGTCACGAGGTCCGTTTTCGTATTATTATATACAATGTCGGCACGGCGTGACTGGGAACGGTAACCCGTGTAAAATCCGGCTGAGAATGTATCGTTCGGGCGCGGAGTGAAAGAAACAGCGCTTCGGGCCGTATAGTTATAGCGGATGTAACTCCGCTCGCCGTCAGACGGAAAGGAGGTGAACACATTGTCGATTGTCGTATTCACATCACCGGTTCGCTGCCCCGCAATATCATTCCGCAGATAATTGCCACTAACGCTGAAATCCCACTTTTCCGAACGCACATGCGCCGTGGCATCCGCACCAAAACGCACCGGATTATCCAAATTGCCATAAGTATAAACGGCAGGTAAGCCGCCTTGCAAATTGGCCGAAAAAGACCTCGCCCCCGCCAGCGCCGTCTTGGTAGTAATGTTGATTATACCCGATTTTCCGTCCGGGTCAAAACGTGCCGATGGCGAAGTGATCACTTCCACATTTTCAATTGTATTCGCCGGAATCTGATTGAGGATCGTTGCGGCGTCTGTTTGCACCGGCTTTCCATTGATCAAAACCAAAAACCCGGATGAACCGCGTAATGTAATCTCGCCTTCGCTGTTAACCGTGACCGACGGCGTGTTTTTCAATATATCAACAGCAGTACCGCCCTGACCACTAAGAAACTTGTCTGCCCGATAAACCTGCCGGTCGACTTTGTTCTCCAGCGTTTGACGCTCAGCGGTTACATTCAATTCCTGCAGTGTTCTGGGTTCGGCATCCATAGCGATGGATGGCATTTCAATCACATCCTGGCCAGTAATTACAGTGATAGCGACAGTTGATTTGCTGTAACCAATGTATTGCAATTGAAGATAACAGGCCGCTGAATTGACATTTTCAAATTTGAAAAACCCTTTTTCAGAGGTTAGCAACCCAGTTACCAATGTCGAATCCTGACTATTGAAGAGGGCAACAGAACAATATGCCAGCGGTTGCCTGGATTTTCTGTCTACCACATTGCCGGTAACGGTTAAGCCCGTTTGCGCCTTAACTGATAATGTTGAAATAAGTAAAATAAAAGCGGTAAGCCGTAAAAATATCATGTCGAGTAAAATGCCGTTTCTGCTAGTTCAGTAGCGTGGCAAATTTAACTCTACAAGAACAGTAGACTTTGTACATCTGCGCCGATTTCTGGTACATTCAGGAAATTCCTTTGCGATAAACCCCGGGAAGCACGCCCGTCTGGCGCTTGAAGAACTTATTGAAGTGTGAAGCGTCTGAAAAACCAAGGTCAAATGACAGCTCCGTCAGATTTTTATGTGAGTACAAAAGCTGCTTTTTGGATTCAGCCGTCAGTTTTTCGTTGATTATTGCGCCAGCGGTCATTCCCAGAAACTTTTTGCAGGCCGCATTCAACGTTTTGGAAGTCGTGTTCAGGGCATCGGCATAAAATTTTATTTCATGGTTCATCCTGAATTCTGCATCCAGTGAGGTGAAGAAATTTTTGAGCAACGGCGGAAATGGTTGCGCTGGTTCCGAATTAATCTCCCGTTTGAGTAAGTTAAATAGTAACATCAGGTAAGTCTGGATGACCGCGCCGTAATTGGCTTCACTTTTGGAATATTCTTGTTCGATATTGATGAAAATATCCTTAAACTTTTCACTTGCGCCTTCCAGATGAAACCCGCTCGGGAACGGCAGGGGAAATGTTTGAAAAAGAAGTTGATACAGCGGATTGTCCACCAAAAAGTCCTTTTGGATCATGGCCACAAATCCTTTCGGAATTTCGGTTAGCTCCCAGCTGTGGATCTGCCCGGGCATCACCAGATAAAGGCTATGGGGTTTGACGGGGAAACGGTGGAAATCGATCTGATGAAAACCTGCGCCCTGTTCCAGATATATAATTTCAAGATAATCTTTGTGACCGTGTGGATCGGTGGCTTTGATCACCTCTTTCATTCTCTTGATCCTGAAAAGCTCCTTTTCGTTCAATTTGTTCTTAATCGGCACCTCCATTTTTCAAAAAATTATCAGCTTAGCATACGTGCTTGCAGCAAGCAAAATTACAGGTTAACGTTAAAGGCAGGCACCCAAAAAAAGTGCCTGCCCTGTAAATGAGATGTTGTTTTATTCGCCGTCAGGATTGCTTCAGAGAGTTCATGTCGATTACGAAACGATACTTCACATCTCCACTTAGTAATCTTTCATAAGCTTCATTGATCTGCTGTATGTCAATCATTTCAATGTCGGCAACGATATTGTGCTCTCCGCAGAAATCGAGCATTTCCTGCGTCTCAGCAATCCCGCCGATCATCGAACCCGCAAAGCTCTTGCGCCCCATGATCAGGCTG
Source organism: Dyadobacter fanqingshengii (assembly GCF_023822005.2). Classification (GTDB taxonomy): domain Bacteria; phylum Bacteroidota; class Bacteroidia; order Cytophagales; family Spirosomataceae; genus Dyadobacter; species Dyadobacter fanqingshengii. The sequence goes on along the minus strand of NZ_CP098806.1, from coordinate 973,006 downwards.
AACGCAGCGACTGGCAGCGGGTGTTCGGGAGCGCCTACAAGTGCAAGGGAGCCATCTACACGAAGCAAATTCAGATAAGCATTGATGTCATGCTGTGCTGAAACGGCATCCAGAATGAAATGCAGCTTCCCTTTATAGGCGGCCATTTGTGCCTCATCTTTGGACAAGACCACTTCGTCCGCCCCAAGACGCCTGGCTTCTGCGAATTTTGATTCCGAAGTAGTAAAGGCGACCACTTCGGCGCCCATCGCTTTTGCAATCTTAATCCCCATGTGACCTAAACCGCCAATGCCCACAACCCCGACTTTTTTACCAGGCCCTACATTCCAGTGACGCAGCGGCGAATAGGTGGTAATGCCAGCACAAAGCAAAGGTGCGGCGGCAGCCAGATCCATATTTTCAGGAATTCTCAGTACATAATTCTCATGCACCACAATGCTTTCCGAATATCCGCCAAAAGTGGGTGAACCAGGAATGTGCTTGTCAGGAGCATTGTAGGTGCCGGTCATTCCAGGCTCGCAAAACTGTTCCAGATCCTCCTGGCAATACTGGCACTCGCGGCAGGAATCGACCATACATCCCACACCCACTACGTCTCCCACCTTGAATTTTTTTACATGTTCGCCTACACTGATGACCGTGCCCACAATCTCGTGACCAGGAACGCAGGGATACATGGAAGGTCCCCATTCGCTCCTTGCTGTGTGCAAATCGGAATGGCATACGCCGCAAAAAAGGATGTCTATTTGCACATCATGCGGCGTAGGCTTCCTACGGCTGATATCCATTTGGTTCAATGGAGCGTCTGCTCCTTCTGTTCCAAAAGCTTTAATGTTTGTTGTTTCGGTCATTTTTAAAAGTTGAATGGTTTTTAATCTTACGTCAAAGATGCTTAATATGATCTGAATATTTTAGTATCGAACTTACCCTAGCTTCACTTACCAGTTTTCGAATGTGGAGCGTCCACAGGCTTGGACTCCGGCGAGCCTTTCTGACGAAGGAAAATGGTCAGCAATACAATGCTGGCAATGGACAAGAATTCACTCTGCCAGTTTTGGAATGTTTCAAACCAAAAGTTTGCCTGCGTCAGATAGTTGGCCATCGTGTCGGTGGGCTGGCCATTCAAAACTTGCTGCTCATTATGGTCTAGCCAGCTACCGTAGAGGTGCAGCCACCAGCTGATCAGGAACAAGATCGCAAAAACCGTGAATAGCGAGTTTTCATACAGTTTCAATATGATCCCTCCCTTTCTGACCGGCCAAGGGGCGTCCGGGCCTGGCTGAGGCTCCCTGTCCACTTCCTCCGGTTCGTCCAGCGATTTGGATTCCGCGGAGCCTTTCTGGCGAAGTCCTACCGTCAGGATAACATACAAAGCCATTTGCAGAAATTCGCTTTCAAAATTCTCAAAGGTGGCAGAGATAAAATGCCCGGTATTAAGGTACGCAACGAAGCTTATTTGCGGTGCATGGTCCTGTGCCAGTTCGGAGTTGTGCTTATGAAAGCCTGTGATGGCCTGGGCAATAAGCGTTACGACGAATAAGGCGGAAAATAGCAAGCCCAGCCCGTTTCTATACAGAAATGAATGCTGTTTTGTAGATGTACTCATATTCTGCGATTTATATATTGTGAAGGTTATTTGGCAAATCTTAAATTTCAAACAACGCTTTATCCCACAAATGGTGACGAGCAGTACCACTAAATAAGTTTGCCAGACCAGGGCGGTTCTGAAAAATTCTACGGTTTCCGTCCGGGCAGTTAAGAAGTAATCATGTAGATTTATATTTCATGACAGAATAGCAATTAAGTCCTGATCACTGCAACATCAAATACTATGGCAGAGAACTATTCCAAACCGGCGGACAATGCACCGGATTCTATGAAATCGACTACACACCTGACCCGCCGTGAGATGATTGGAATAACGGGTATGGCTGGCCTGGCCGCTCTGACGGGCACTGCATCCGGTACTTTGGGTAAGAATGCTCAAAAACCGCCTCGCATTGCTTGTCTGGTGAGTTATTGGGGTGCGACAAGATCCCATGCAGACTGGATTGTAACCAAGTTATTGGACGGTTATTGGTGGCAGGGCGCCCACACGCCTTCACGGGTGGAGGTTGTTTCCGTTTACATTCATCAGTTAGAGACAAGCCTGCTGGGCCAGAAAATTTGCAATTCGAAAAACATTCCTATTTACAAAACCGTAGGCGAAGCCGTCACGCTTGGTGGAAAGGAACTTGCGGTGGATGGCGTTGTTATTGTGGGGGAACACGGAGAATATCCTACCAATCTTAAAGGTCAGTGGCTTTTGCCGCGGTGGTGGATCTATGAGAAAGTGGTCCGGGTTTTCGAGCAAAGCAAACGCTCGGTGCCGATCTTTAACGACAAGCACCTCTCGTACAGCTGGGACGAAGCCAAGTGGATGTTCGACAAATCCCGGGAGTTGAATTTCCCATTGAGCGGGGGCTCTTCCATACCAGTCTACTTTCGGAAGCCCGAAATAGAACTCGATATAGATACACCCATCAAAAATTCAGTAGTAATCGGTGGTGCCTCGGATGAGGGAGCAATCTTCCATTGTGTCGATGTGTTACAGGCATTTGCAGAGCGTCGCAAGGGAGGTGAAACGGGTGTCAAGTCGGTGCAATCCATAAGGGGCCCCGAAACATGGAAATGGACCGAGCGCAATCCCTGGGCCGGGAAGTTGCTGGAAGCCGTGCGGACAACTTTTAACCTGAAATCCGGACACTTTCAGGAAATTGCCAAACCCAATGTGTGTATCGTGGAATATAATGACGGGACCCAAGCAGCGGTATATTCGGGTCAGGATGTAGGGTGGACATATGCCGGCGAGATTGAAGGACAAAATGCCCCCACGATCATTTCCATGCTGGACTGGCCAGGTCCCTTTTCACAATACCACGCCTCCAATTCCCAGCCGCATTGGATTACCGAAATGATGGTTACCAAAAAAGAACCTTTCCAGGCTGAGCGGCTGCTTTTATCCACCGGGATCGTAGCTTATTATATGGAATCAAACTGGGAGAACGGCAAATATGATCCCGTAGGACGCCGCATCGAGACACCATTCATGAACATGAAATACCGCTCTACCAGAGGCGCCCAATTCAGCACAGGCCAGCGCCCACCGAATGTTCCTTATATGCGGGGGTTCAGTCAATAGATGTGTGGATATCAGTTCGATACACAAAAAGTATTCAGGTCGCTTCGTGTGACACAACAATTGTTGATATAATACATTAAAAAATGAAACGCAGAGACGTTATAAAATCCCTGACCCTTTTGCCGGCAGCCGGTAATGTTCTTAAAAATCCTTTTTCATCCGCTCCCGCAGCTGCTAATGATCCTTTTCCAAGTCCTCAAAGCAAACCCATGCCTGACTTGCATCGTGATGCGTTTGTGATGGATGGGCATACGCATGTCATGAGCCGCGAGCTGATTTTGAAAACGGATATCGGGCAGCGCTATCCCGATGGGACGGTCGATCTTCCGAGGGCTAAGGAAGGCGGATTGGACGCGATGTTCTTCTCCGTGTATACGCCCGAAAACTATTATCCGGGAAGGTTTGAGATCAAGAATACTTTCCGGGTGGTAAACCTCGCACTGGACCAGATCAAAAAGAATAATGCAACGATCGAGCTGGCGCTAACGGCCTCCGACATTGAACGCATCCATAAAAAAGGCAAAATAGCAGCCTTTCTGGATCTGGAAGGCGGGTATGACCTGCACGGCGATCTGGATCTGCTACGTGCGCTTTACAAGCTCGGTCTCCGCTCGATGCAGCTGACAGCTCACAGTACGACAAATGCTTTCATCGATGCCTGCAACGACGTATATACTTGGGGCGGCATTAATGATCACGGAAAAGCGGTGATCAGAGAAATGAATGATCTTGGTATGATCATTAATGTAGCCCACGCATCCAACGACGCCATTATCCAATCGGCAGCCGCCAGCCGTCACCCGGTGATTTACAGCCACGGTGGTTTTTACAAAATCGTTGATCATCCGCGTTGCATTACCGATGAAGCCGCAAATGCCATTGCCGCAAAAGGAGGCGTTATCGGCGTGCATTTCGGCAGCCTCTTTAATAATCCGAAATACTGGGCGTGGCAAAAAGCGAATAATCCAGTCCGGGCACAACCCAATCCCCAGCCTAAAACACCGCGGATTCTAAACGACCAGGTTACCACGCAAACCATTGAAGAAGTTGACAAAGAATTTGCGCGCGAACTTCCATTCACATTCAAAGGACCCATTCCGGACGAGTACTGGATGCACGCAGACCAGCTGGCCAGGGTCATTGATTATGGTGTGAAATTAGTCGGTGAGGATCACATTGCTTTGGGTTCAGACTTGGATGGCGGCCCCGAACTGCCGCGTGAAATAAAAGATATCAGCGATTATCCGCAGATCACGATCGCTATGCAGAAGCTGGGTTACAGCGATCAGCGGATTAAAAAGATCCTCGGCTTAAACTGGCTGCGCGTGATCCGGGAAGTTACGGAGGGGAAATGAGGGAAACAGAAAATCGCGCTGCCTTTGCCTTGCCTTACTCTTCGAAATATTCAAAGGCATCAATTATATCAAGATAAACCCCGTCAAAACCGGCAGCTATAATTTTGTTAAGATAGGAATGCTGATTTTTATAAATAAGTCCCTGCCATTCCTCATTCCAGTATTTAACTTTGTAGTTGCCGGGCCAGTCCGGGTTTTCGGCAGCTATCCATTCAGGCGGGTTTTTTGTCCAGTTTTCCTGCCAGTAATAGCGGTAATCCTCGGCTTCTCCTATTGACATGTAGCAAATCACCAGGCGTTTCCCTCCATTGGCCTTCTTGCGTAACTGTTCCACCTCAGCAGCTGTAAAGGGCCTGGATTCATTGTCGCCCCCGGCCGGGATATCATCACTATTATTGCAGCTCAATAAAAGCAGTGCGATAACCAGAATGTGATCTACATTGGCATTATTTCAAAACCCTAACCCCGCACTGCGGATCGGCATTATGATTACCCTCCATTCATTCATTGATGCAAGAAAGGCCGCCGGTAAACATCCGTCAGCCTTTCTTGCAATATAAAAATACATCAGCGCTATTCTTGCTCGTCGAGCAGCTGCCTGGCTTTTTCCATAATCGCCTGAAGTTTCTGCAAATCTTCTTTTGAGCGTTTGGATTTACAGCAATCGGCGATGAAAAGCTTTAACCATCCGAGCAACGATACAATTTCCTCCCGTTCTTCCGGATGCTTTTCTGCCAGCCGCAGCAATAAAGCCCGAAGCTGTTTCTCTACGGCGGCAGCTTTGCGGCATTCCGGATCTTTCCCTCCTGCGTTAGGATCTCCCCCGTTAGGATCACCTCCGTTGGGATCACCACCGGATTGTCCCGGCTTGAAGATCAACCCGGTGAAAAGTCGGTAACGGGTGACAACGGCGCCTGCGGGCGTGGTAGCCATAACCATCGTAGAAACGGGATATACACCCAATTGATGCGTATCGCCGAATGTTCCGCTGTATTGCCCATATGCCGTTTCCGCTAATGTAATGATGCGGATCGTGCCGTCCGGCCGTGTGAACCGCGCTTCCACCGGAGCGTCGAGCTTGACCGGTTGTCCGTACAAAGTTGGTTCCAGGACCAGGAGCATTGGCGAGCCGGGTTCATACGAGCTTTGCGAAAGAAAACCATTCAAACGCATATCACTCCGCGCTTTGGCCATCACGGAATAGTAAAAATTAACGCTGCTGCCCTGACTGTAACCATGCGTTAGTACCGGCTTGCCCCGGCGGCTCGCCATCCATACCCGCCAACGGCCGATGTGCGCTTGCGGACGGTCTGGAAAGGCAGGAAACTGACATCTGAAATAAACATGGCCGTCACCCGTCACAAACATAAAATTTGGAAATGTGCTTCCCGCATCACCGGGACGGACAATGGTGCCGTCGGGAGCTTCCAGCCACAGCTCAATGGCTGGGTAAGCAGAAGCTTTGCGATATACAATGATAAAATCCACAGCCACATCCACCTCGCCGATATAAATGTCGGTCGCCTGCTCGGTTCCTGGGAAAAGGACATTGGTAGGATCTTGCACAAAAGCTTCATCGGCTACGTCGCTCAGGATTTGCACATATAGTTTTTGAAGCAAAAATTCCCGGTCGCCGGCCAGCTCGCCCGTGATCTGTGCGACACCATTGTTGACCGAAGCCAGTTGTACAAGCTTGTCTTCCAGCTGGTTTAACCCCAACCCTACCGCAAACACACGCTGCCTGGGTATTTTCGCGGCGACGGCCGCGCTGGCAGCCGGAATATCCGGATTGGTATTTTGAATCCCGTCCGTCAGCACCACCACAGCTCTTGCGTTGGCAACAGCAGTGTCCAGCACCGTACTGCCCAGAATCGTTCCTCCTCCGATTGAAGTTGCACCAGTGGGGCTGAGATTGGCGGCTGTCAGCACGCTTCGGGCAGACGCCCTGCCCGCGCCGGTCTCTGGATCTCCGGCAACAACCAGTGTTTGCAGCACATCGCCTGGATTGTTGGCTGCATGATTGAAACGGACTACGCCGATGCGGTCATTATCTTTCAGCAACGCGATGTAAAGGTTTGCGGCCTGGATCGCGAGGTCCATTTTGGAAGCGCCAGGCACACCGGTCGGCTCGCTCATACTTCCTGAACGGTCGATGACCAGCACAGAATCCACCGGCGGCGGGTCAACAGCGCGAGCGATCAGGTTCAGGGTAACGGAAGGTGTTACGGCATCGTCCGGGGTGGTGATGGTGAGATTGCCGTTGAAGTCGGGACCTCCCACTGCAGGCGAGGAAAATGCTACATATACCCGCCGGGATGTGAAGGGCTGCGCGGGCGTTGGCGCAGCCAGCGTGAAGTTCAGGTTTGTTCCCGGTGCATACTCAAAACCGGCTGGCGGGCCGCCGAGTGTCACGTGCAGCTGCGACGCGCATGGTCGTTGCAGGTTGCGCACTTCGAACCAGCGGTACATGGTAAGGCGCCGGCCAACATCCCCGAAATTCAGCGTGGTCGATCCGTCTGCCGTCTGCATGTCCATTCTCGCCGATGGCGTACAAACGAACGCATCCAATTCGATGCTGAGTGTGGCCGCATTACTGGTAACGAGAATTGTACCCGTGCGGGCACCGATTGTGAATGCAGGTCCGAAAGTGACTGATATCAATTGTGTCTCCCCGGGAGCCATGCTGGCAAATGAATTCGGCGCAACGGAAAAGTTGGGACTATCGCTGCTTAGTGCGATGCCCGTTACCGGAACACTGCCGACATTGCTGATATTAAATGTAAGCGTAAGCGTTGACCCGCTGCCTACGCTGTCAAAGTCCAGCGCGGATACGGATGCAGCCAACGCAGGCGCTGTGAAAAACGGGCGCAGACGGTCTTGCACCGCTTCGGCACATACACGGCAAAATGGCTCGAACGAATTGCGCATCCGGCAAGTGTAGGCTGGCCGGAAATAGCCGCAGTGATAATAACCGGCACCTTCATAGAGACCGATTTCATGGTCATCCGGCCTTACATTAGCACGGTTGTCACAAGCTGAACAATCGGGATTTTGCATGGTTGGCACCGGGGTCAGCGGACCAACAAGGTGTGCCCATTTCAAGCCTGCAAGACCGGAACTGGCGGTAATGTTAGGATCGGCGGGCTCTCCGCCAGGCGCATTGTCGCGATCGGTCTCTCCGCTGGAGCACCCTTGCCAGTAACTGTACTCGTCTGCCAGGCGGAAAGCTGCATGGCCGAGCTCATGCATTACCACATCGAGCCAGTCGGTACTGAGGGCGGTGGCAAAGACATTCCCGCTGGCGCAGCCGCCCCGCTCGCTACTGTTTACCAGCACTGCGGCGGCATGCCATTGCGGCAACTGGGCAGTAAGCGTATCGCGGACGAGCGTCCAGTCGCAGGCCAGACAGCGCCTGATGCCGGACGAACAATAGGAAGCATCGAAATAGGTGTCCGCCGAAACCGCCGTGGCGGTCGACATGTCGGCACAGGTGGCGGGGTTATCAGCACCGGCATCGTCCGAGCGGACGTTGAGGCGGTGAATATTGATCGCTGCCAGCAAGCCTTCGCTAAACCAGGGCTCGTCGCGGAATGCGTCCACGATTTCCTGGCAGCGGGTGTTAAAGTCGGTCTGGGCAGCGGCATTCGCGCCCAGAAAGCCCTCGGCGACGATAACGATATTAAATCTTTGATTGTCGGGACCGTTGTCCAATATTTTGGTCAGTCCAAAAATTTCACCATCAGAAGCAGCCATAGTGATTTGATGTTTGAAATGAAAAAAAGGGGTGGAATGTAACCTGGTCAGCAGCTAGTGCTGGTGTCCTCCGCCTGGGTGGTCGGGAACATCGCCGCCTGTTTCTTTGGGAAGTGCCAGGACTGTGCGTTTAATGCCGCTTGCGGCTGCTCCTTCCCGTGGTTTCTGGTTGGAGACAAGGTGTATTTCGGATAAGCCTGCCATATCAGGCACGAGAATTTCAAGCGCAATGTCATGCGGCGGATGGTTTATCCGCGTCATTTCACCGCCTTTTGCAAACTGCTCCATACCCAGCAACGGGTCGGGCATCACTTCGCGCTGGTAAATGCCTCCCTGGCCGTCGGCTGCCTCGATCCAGAAACCCAGGCTCTGCTCTTCGGCAGGCAGCGGGTCTGGGGCGGGCAATGTCATGCTGGGAACGAGAACTTGTTTGCCGATCTTCCATTCCTGGCCGTTCCACTGGATGGTGACCCGGCGGACCGGACAAGGGTACTTGACTGAAATTAATCTGGATTTGTTTTCCGTAGACATAGCTTGGCTCCTTTCACTGTTTAGGTAGGTAAAATTCCCGATGCACGTCCAAAACTGACGTGCAGAAACAAGCAAAAAATCTTCAATGAAGCTGGTAAGAACTCGTGAAATCCGGATCAAACGACGTCATACCCGCAGCAAAAACCAAGCATTATTTATTTAGCGGTAAACACTATCCATTTCAGGCAATTAGTTCATAATCAAGTAGTTTTACGGAATTAGACACGTACATTTCCTTCTTTTCTTTCACTCTGAACGCTTTTCAGGACTTCATAGCTGTGTATGCGTGCCTCGGGATCATAAATGTGACTCGTGACCATTAACTCGTCGAGCTGCGTGTGTTTTTGAAAATAGGCCAGATCAGTGCCGACTTTTTTCCTGTCTCCGATGAACGTGTATTTCATCATTTGTCTCACTGCGGCCTCTTCATATTCTCCCCAAAGTCCGTCCATACTTTCTACGGGTGGCTGCAAAGGCCGGCGTTTGCCTGTAATAATTCCCGTAGCTAGCTGGAAGAAAGACGTGGCAAGACGCTCAGCTTCTTGGTTTGTGTCCGCAGCGATCACATTAACACATGCCATTACATAAGGTTGGGCAAGATATCGCGATGGTCTGAAATTCCGGCGGTAAAGGTCTATGGCTGTGAGGAAATGATTGGGTGCAAAGTGGCTCGCAAATGCATAGGGCAACCCCAGATGGGCAGCCAACTGCGCACTATCAGTACTCGATCCCAGTATCCAGATCGGTATTTCCAGCCCTTCCCCGGGAATAGCGCGTACTTTGGAGCTGCTGTTCTCCTTCGAAAAATAGGTTTGCAAGGCAATCACATCATCCGGAAAATCCTGGGCGGATTCCATGTAGTTGCGCCTGAGCGCGCGGGCGGTAACCTGATCTGTTCCTGGCGCACGTCCCAGTCCCAGGTCAATGCGATCGGGGTAAAGTGACGCAAGGGTGCCAAATTGCTCGGCCACTACCAGCGGGGCGTGGTTTGGTAACATGATGCCGCCACTGCCCACACGGATCGTCTTTGTGCCGCCGGCAATGTAGCCGATCAATACCGAAGTGGCCGAGCTGGCCACACTTTCCATATTGTGATGCTCAGCGAGCCAGTATCTTTTGTAGCCAAGTTCTTCAACGCGTTGTGCGAGGCGAAGGCTGTTCTTGAATGTTACGCCTGCATTGTTTCCCTCTGTGATCGGCGCAAGATCAAGAATTGAAAATGGTATGTCCTGAATAAGTTTGTCTGCCATGTCGATTTTACTAACTGTAAGAGTGCTGTTAGTAAAAATCATTTAATTAGCTCGCGAGTTCCTTTTAAGCCCAGTTTGTCATCCATCTAAAAAAGGGCGATCCGTATGTACTCACCAGACCGCCCCTTTTATTTACTGCGCAATGAGGATTTTCTTGGTTTCAAGCGAATCTCCTTTTTTCACTTGCAAAAGATAAATTCCGGATGGCGCACCTTCCAGATTAATCCGCTCCTGGTGCGCTCCTTTACCCCTTACCTGCCGCTCATGCCAGGATCTACCCTTCATATCAGTGACACTAAGCGTTCCTACCTTGCCGGGATCCAGTTGAAATACGGCTTTAAACTCTGATCTGGTGGGGTTTGGGTATGCTTGCAGTAAATTAGTATCTTCTTTTCCTTCACTGGCTTCCGGTGCGGCCATTCTTGCATTTTGTCCGTTTCCGGTAATGCAAATCCTGTCCTGCCGACAGCTTGCGCCGGGTAATCCCTGGATGCGGACCACATTGTTTCCTGCGGCCAGCGGAATGTTTAGGGTTTCTTCGCGCCAAACAATATTCCAGCTGTGGGTGGCAGGAAGCTCCACTTTTGCGATGGCTACATCGCCGTTAACAGACACACTGACATTGGCAACCCCGGCGGCATAATAGCGGAGTTTCAACTGGTATGTTTCGGCGGTTTGCACCCCTGTTACCGGATATTCCAGATAATAATTATAATTGTTTTGGGCACCCCGGGTCCTGCCGTTCGATGCATTAGGATCGGACGAGACCGGCCCGTTTCCACTCACGTTCTCCGACTCAATGCACGCACTAAAAGGCTCCTCCACGCCGCCACAGTTGCTGACCCTGATATCGACCGTTGCCGTTTTGGCAGCGCAAGCGTCTTTGACAGCGGTCACGGTGTAGGTGAATGTCCCATTGGACGCGGGTGCATTTACATCAATATATCTGCCTGGCTGATCAACGCCATTGCCGCTCCATTTATAAGTAACAGCATTGCAATCGTAACCCACGCAGTATGCCCTCAGCGTAAATTCACCCGAACATACCGGCCGGTCATTTGAAGCATCTGTCTGAATAGCAAAGTCACACAGGGGATTATTAGGCCCGCCGTCCCCTCTTATACATATCCTATCCTGCCGAACCGGGCTGTAAGATGGCTCTCCCATGATGCGGATCCTGTTATTGCCTTTGTTCAGATTAACGCGTATGGTATGCTCTGCCCAAACGATATTCCACGAGTTTGTGGCGGGAAGGCCTGTGCGAATTCCGAATTGTCCGTTTACTACAACATTTACAACCCCATTACCAGCGGCATAGTAGCGTATCGTGAGCAGATGCCAGCCAGAGGCTTTCACTCCTGTCACTTCGTAGTCTACATAATGGTTCCAGGCATCTGGCGCTCCTCTGGTCTTACCATTGGAAGCATTGGGATCTTCTGTTATTGGTCCGGTCCCATCAGAATTTTCTGCTTCAATGCATGCGGTGAAAGGTTCCGGATCGGGTGTGCAGCTGGTGACCGTCACAATTGTTGTGGCTGTTTTGCCCGGGCAACCCTCTTTGTTGGCAGCCATCCAGTAAAAGTATGTTCCGTTTGAAGAAGGCGCATTCACTTTGACCGATTGACCTGTAAAGGATGTATCCGGGCTCACCCAGGAATATGCCAACCCATCGCAACCTGGTCCCGAACAGCCTGCATTCACAGTAAATTCCTGCGAACACGCCGGCGTGGCTGTGGAAGCGGAGGCTGTGACATTGAAATCGCAGGAAACAGGTTCCTCGGGACCGGCGCTCCCGGTCACACAAATCCGATCGTGGCGAACAGGCCGGTAAAACGGCTCGCCCATGATCCGGATCTTGTTATTGCCTTTGTTCAGGTTGACCTGCATGTGGTGTTCGGCCCAAACAATATTCCAGGAGTGGGTAGCAGGCAAACCAACCCTGATGCCAAATGCTCCGTTCACCATGACCTGGACGACGCCATTGCCTGCTGCATAATATCGGATCGTAAGCGTGTGCGGGCCGGTGGCCTTTACGTCGTTCACCTCATACTCCACGTAATGGTTCCAATTGTCCGGTGCGCCCCGGGTCTTGCCGTTAGACGCATTAGGATCATCCGTAATCGGGCCGTCGCCGGTGGAATTTTCGGCTTCAACGCATATGGTGTATGTTTCTGCATGGGCGGTCGACGGGCCATTGCCGAGGGCCAGGTTAAAGGATGTTAAATAAAAAAATGCGCAAAGTAGAGTAAATGCATAGCGTTTCATTGGACATGTTGTTAAGTAGTGAAGATCTTGTGAGGTAAAGAATCGCCGAAACTGAAAATCAGACTTGATTTGCTAAGGACAATGACACTTCCGGCTGGCAAAACCGTGGCATGTTTTGGATGTTTCTTTGAAAAAATATTCTTTTTGATTGTCTTACCATAGCAGTATACAAGAGGTTATTACTATCCTTTTGTATACTACTATCTTTTGTATATCCAATGTTTCTAATTTTGAATGCTCGAACAAACGAACGTTTGTATCAAAATGAAATCAAATACTTTTTAAGATGTCTAAAACAATATGGAATGTAGACGCGCTGCATTCAGAAGTACAATTCAAGGTGAAACACCTTGTTATTTCAACAGTTACAGGCTCTTTCAAATCTTTCGGCGGCAAAGCTGTTACCGAAGGGGACCAATTTGAAAATGCCGACATTGCGTTTACAATTGACGTAAACAGTGTTGATACCGGCCAGCCAGGCAGAGATGAACATTTGAGAAATGCAGATTTTTTTGAAGCAGAAACTTATCCGCAGTTTACATTTACTTCAAGGTCATTTACCCCAATTAAGAGAGATTTATACAAACTGATTGGGGATCTTACCATTAAAGGAATTACTAAAGAGGTTGAGCTGGAAGCAGAGTATGGCGGCACGGAGAGAGATCAATATGGAAATGTTAAAGTAGGTTTTGAGGTAAACGGAACCATTGACCGGAAGGACTTTAATGTTACATTCAATGCGCTGACCGAAACCGGTGGACTCGCATTGGGCGAAAAAATAAAGGTGAGCGCAAACATTCAGCTTGCCAAGGAAGCGGCGTAATTATTCCAGATTCACATCATCCCGGGCAACCCGTTGAATCTAAATTTCCTGCTCCAAAAGCTGGCTATGTGAATGGCCGGCTTTTGGAGCATTTACCACCCAACTCTCCGCTAATATTGACAACCAGACGTTTGGAACGATTATTGCTCACTGAAAGAAAAATTTATCGGACCATGGAAAACGTGAAAGACATTGTAAAACAGGTGATCAAAATCTGGCGGCTTTTCAAGACCCAGCAATCGGCGCTGGCTGTTGCAATGCGGCAGGACGTTTCTTATGAAATGAGAAATTTGTTGAGCCGGGACTATATGATTTGTTTGGTGATAAAGAAAGAAATGGCAAACCTGTACGATTCGCTCAAATGTTGCATGCGCGATGGTTGCATAACCCGGCCGGACCAGCATTATGCTGACACTACGGTCCCCAGCGACGATGTGAATATGGCATTCAGCAAAATTGTAAATGTACATCAACAAATCATCACGGAATACCGAATTCTCCTTGACCTGATCAAGGATACGAGTATTAATGCCAGCATACTCCACCAGCATCTGGATCAAATGGAAAAGATGAGCGAGGACCTTTCAGCACGCCCTCCGGCGCTTATATTGTAACAGGCATTTTTCCCGACAAGACAGAGTCCAAACCATACTGATCCTTCTATCACCATCTTTACATGAAATCCCGAGCGCTTGCAGTTTTGGTCTGCACCCATCAAAGAAATTGCATATCAGCTCAGTTTCGCTACGCCGGAGCAGTTCAGTCATTCTTTAAAAAGAATGTCAGTGCCTCACCCAGTGACTACCGTTCAAGCTTCGTCAATATTGGAATGTGAAAGGGTGGAACTCCTGTATATCAGCTGCGTGTTTCACGACCTGTGCCTGACGCCGCATTTCAGCAGTCCCGACAAAAGGTTTGAAGTGGACGGGGCAAACGCTGCCGGAAGTTGCACTGCTTTATTCCGGTGTAGGGCTCGATGTGATAGGCGAAGGCTATGAAACTGCATAGCGGCGGGAGTGAAAAGTCTTGCCATAAGGTTAACGTCAGGCAACCATTTCGTCCCTTTATTTCCAGACAAGCGTCGCCACTGCATTCGGATCAATGGTGTAGCTGAACTGATTTTCGCCCAGCGCAACCGTGAATTTCTTATTGTCCGTGCCCAGGTTCAGGATCACCAGCACCTTGGACCCGTCCGGGTTGACGAATGCAACGTGTTCCAGCTGCGTGGAAGCGCTCAACCGGTCGGATTGCACGCGGAATGCGCCCGGGTGCACGAATTTCGACATGTGGGCAATGGTGTAATACTCGACATTTTTGGTGATGGTGCCGTTCGTCGCAATGGTCACAACGCCCCGGCAGTTGTCGCAGCCCTTGTTTTTCGGACCGTCGGTTTCGTCCAGTGCAATGTTCCACAGCAGCGCATTCTTCGACCAGTTGTTGGCTGTCCCAATGAAAATGTTGGACATGTTCCATTTGAGGTTATCAGAAAAATTTGCAGCCCAGCGCCCGCCGGATATCTCGGTGAAATACAACCCTTTGTCCGGAAACTGATCGTGAACCTGGCTCATCGCCGTAACATTTCCACCGTAAGCATGAAATGCCGATCCGGCCACATACTGGCTGGCTTTTGGATCATTCAGGATCGATATCGGATAGCCGGGCCGGTCCCAGTTATGGTCGTACAGGAGGATTTTTGTTTTGATTGATTTTGATTGAAAAAGTGGGCCGAGATTGTTTTTGATAAAATTCAGTTGCGCTGATGAATCCATTCGCATGGAAGGATAAGCGGCTTCATGCAGCGGCTCATTCTGCACCGAGATGGCGTCAATCGCAATGCCTTCTGCCTTATACGCATCCAGATATTTCACAAAATAATTGGAATAAGCCCCATACCATTCCGTTTTCAGGCTTCCACCTGCCAGTTTGCCGCTGGTTTTCATCCACGCCGGCGCGGACCAGGGCGTCGCCATGATCCTGATTGCAGGTTGCAATGCAACGACGGATTTCAGGACTGGTATCAGGTCTGCCTGGTCCTTTGCAACAGAGAATTTTGTCAGATTAGCGTCTGTCTGGCCTGCGGGCAGATCATTATAAGTGAAATCTTCCAATGAAAAATCCGACGCACCCATTGTAATGCGCAGGTAACTCATACCGATCCCGGTTTCCTGGTCGAAGAGGTCTTTGAGCAGCGCCGCACGCTGTGTTGCATTCAGTTTTTGGTTGATCAAATAAGCTGATGAACCCGTCATCGCCGCCCCGAAACCTTCCATTTCCTGCAATTTGGTCGAAAAATCAATATTGATCAGGTTTGTTGATGGAGAATTTGAACCTGCTTTTACGATGGAAATCGGGTTGTCACTTTTGAGCAATTTGCTTTGCGAACCATTGGTAACCCACACGGCCACCTTGTTTGCCGAGGTTGTGTCGGCAGGTTTGGGATCATCATTTACCGGCGCTCCCGCCGAACAACTGCTTAATGCAAAAGCCAGGCTGGCTACGGTCGCTATAAGAACGTTTTTCATCCATTTGTTTTAAAAAGAAAGTCATGCCGGGACGCATGTTCTTAACAAACACCCGCTGTCGGCACGACTCTCAATGATTTACTAATAACCGTTATTCTGTTTCAGATTGGTATTTTTATCGATTTCCCCCTGCGGAACCGGCCATAGCAGCCTGGTGTCGGTTAGTTTATAGTTCAAACTGTTGCCCGAGCCATCCTTCGCGGCTTCCATCACCCGCACTACCCTGCCAGTCCGGACAAGGTCATACCAGCGCTGACCTTCAAATGCCAGTTCCAGACGACGTTCTTTTTCGATTGCCAGACGCATAGCGGCCTGATCCCCAGCAGTGGTCGCCGGAAGCTTCGCGCGCGTCCTGATCCGGTTGACCAATGTGCGGGCACCTGCCAAATCGCCCGTTTCGTTCAATGCTTCTGCTTTCAAAAGTAAAACGTCGGCCAGGCGATACATGATAATGTTCTGCGAAGCGTCTGTATTGCGCATTTTATAAGCAAAAGGAAACCTCGTCAGAGCCCAGTATTTATCCGACCATTTGCCGGTTACATTAGCCGTGAAAATTGTTGAAGCCTTGCGTACGACATCTTTTTCGTCATCATAAGCTTTGATCAGGTCATTGGAAGGCGTGTTGAATTTCTTCCAATCTGTGCCGTAGAACATGGAAGAGCCCCAATTACCGCCTGTTGCCCAGTCTTCAAAATTCAACTCAAAAATAGCTTCCGCACTGTTTTCATGTTTTCCGTCCCAAAGGTCTTCGAAGTTGGGCATCAATGTATAGCCCAGCGCGATTACTTTGTCCGCATTCTCTTTCACCTTTGCCCAATCCTTGCGGGTTGCATACACTTTGGTCGCCAGCGTATACACAGCGCCAGGCGTCGCAGTCATTTTGTTCGGTCCCGTCTTTGGGACTGCCGTCCCCGCTTCGTCCAGATCTTTTATAATTTGTGCGTAAACTTCCTCCGCGGTGCTCCTTGCCGGATAAAGCTGGCCGTAGATTTCATCCACATTTTCGGAAGTAATCGTCGGCAGCTCGTCGACCACCAACGGCACATCGCCATAGATGCGGACAAGGTCGAAATAGGCACGCGCCCGGATAAACTTAGCTTCACCCACAATCTGCGCCTTGCGATCGGCCGATAATGACGCGTCGGTTACTTTCGGAACATTGGCAATGATGGAGTTAGCACTGGCCACGTGATTGTACAGATACTGCCAATCCCGCGCCGCAACCGCATTCGTTGAAAGGATCCGGTACTCGTCCACTTCGAACCACGCAGCATTGTCGGCGCCCGCATAGGAATTGTCCGACTGCCCGTCACCCAGGATGAAGTAATCCATCACATAATACTCGGCGGAACCGTTTTTAAAAATTGCATAGGAACCCGCAAGAGCCGCCTCTGCCGTGGCCGCATTTGTAATGGTTGAACCGGCAGTACCCGTGCCGCTTCCTCCCACGACGGTCTGGGAAATCGGTTGTAAATCAAGCTGGTCCTGGCATGCCGGCAGCAGCAGCGACGAACCTAACACCATTGCTATATAACTTATCTTTTTCATAGGAATTTTCGATTAAAACGAAACATTAAGACCTGCTACAAATGCGCGGGATACCGGGTACGTTCCATAGTCGATACCCAAAGTGGCACCGCTCGAAGTAAACGCATTAACCTCAGGATCAAACCCCTTGTATTTTGTCAGCGTAAAAAGGTTTTGGGCTGTCACATAAACGGACGCGCGGCCTAACTTGATCTTCTCGGCAAAACTTTTGCTGAAAGCGTAAGAAATCGTTGTACTTTTCATCCGCAGGAAAGAAGCATCTTCTATGAAGCGCGACGAGATCAGCGAGTTGTTGACATTGCCATCGGTTGCCCTCGGAATGTCTGTAATGTCACCCGCTTTTTGCCAGCGTCTGAGCACTTCGGTCGACTGGTTTTTGCTGTCGTACATTCCCTCTGTTTCCAACCTCGAAGCATTGAATGCTTTGTTTCCCTGCGATCCCTGGAACAGGAACGAAACGCTGATATTCTTGAAAGTCAGGTTGTTATTCATCCCATAGGTGAATTTTGGCTGCGCCGATCCCAGTATCGTCCGGTCGGAAGGCGAGAAAGAGCCGTCTTCGTTGACATCGCGGTAGATCATATCGCCCGTTTCGGGATTAACCCCGTCTGAAATGTATCCGTAAAACGTTCCAAGTGAAGCGCCTTCCTGCAAAATGATGATCTGGTCGCTCCGGCCTTCCACATCTGCATAGCGATAAACCTTGCTCAGCTGCAATTCGGTAATTTTGTTCCGGTTAAATGCAATGTTAAAGTCAGTTGTCCACTGGAAATCGGATTTATCGAAATTGATGCTCGACAACACGAATTCAAGTCCCTTGTTTTCCAGCTTACCCGAGTTGCGCGGCATGTAGCTATATCCGCTCGTGTTGGGCAGCGGCACGTTCAGCAGCAGGTCGTTGGTCTTTTTCAAGTAGGCGTCCGCGGTGAATGTCAACCGCCCCTGCAACATGCTCAGGTCGATACCAATGTTGGTTTGCGTGGTTGTTTCCCACCGCAGATCGGGGTTGGGCGCATAGGCCGGACCCGTCACAGCCGGTCCCGAAGGCGGCACTGTGGGTGTGCGGCGGGTGTAGGTGTTCAAGCCATACGAAGCATAGTTGGCCAGACCTTCCTGGTTACCATTTTGCCCCCAGCCACCGCGCAGTTTCAGGTCGGTAATGAAGTTCACGTCCTGCATGAAAGGCTCGGCAGAAATACGCCAGCCGGCCGATACCGACGGGAAGAAGCCCCACTGGTTTCCTTTCGCCAGTTTGGAAGAACCGTCCGCGCGGAAATTAGCCGTGATCAGATATCGGCTGTCGAAGTTGTACATCAACCGGCCCAGATACGAGTTCAGGAACCATTCCGACTGCTCGGTGTAGGCGTCCGTGATCTCATTCGCCGCATTGATCGTTTTTACAAGGCCATCCGACGGGAAGTCGCGACCGGCCATGTAGGAGTTGTTCCAATTATTTTTCTGAACAGTCGTACCTGCTAATGCCGAAAATTCATGCTTATCCCACTTCTTTTCGTAGTTCAGTGTGTTCTCCCATAGATAAGTAAATGAATTCGAGCGGGTTGCATTGCCCAGGCCGTGCGTGCTGCCATTCGCGCCCCAGCCTTCTGTGGTGCGGTATGGATCCAGGTAATAATCATTGGCGTGGTTCATGAAATCGATCCCGAAATTGGAGCGGTATACCAGGCCTTTCGCCACGGTAAAATCACCTGCGACATTTCCGAAAATCCGGTTATCCTTCGCCGATTGCGTCGGCCCGAACATGGCGGCCAGCGGATTATCCCATCCGGCTTTGAGCGGATTCGTTGAGAAAATAGTGCCTCTGATTGAATCCTGGCTATATACGCCCATCGTTGGCGGTGCACCCAGCGCACCCAATACAACTGCATTGCGGCCTGCATTGTTGTTATCCTTCACGTCCCGGATCCTGGCATTGGAATAACTGATATTGGTCGTCAGCTTGAACCAGCTTTTGATCTCGTTGTCCAGGTTCATACGGAAAGAATACCGGCGATAACTGGCTGGTTGAATGATGCCTTTGTCCTGGGTAATTGCGCCTGAAACAAAATACCGGTTTTTGTCGGTTCCGCCTGAAAAATTGAGCTGGTAATTCTGGTTGTGGCCGGTGGTGAAAACCTCCTTGTTCCAGTCCGTCGTTTCGCTGCCTACGGTAACATCATTGCCCATTTCGTTCATCAGATCGGCATATTGCTGCGGGTTGAGCACATCGATCTGCTTGGCCATGTTTGAAAAGCCGTAGTATGCTGAAAAATTCACTTGCGACTGGTTTGCCTTGCCTCTTTTGGTGGTAACAATCACCACCCCATTGGAAGCTCTGGCTCCATAAATAGCAGCCGACGACGCATCCTTCAACACCTGAATACTCTCGATATCATTCACATTCAAATCCCTCGTATCCATCGTTGGGACACCGTCGACCACATAAAGCGGCTCATTGCCAGCCTGTACCGATGTAGCACCGCGGACACGGATAGACAATGCTGCGCCGGGTTTTCCCGAAGGCTGCGTCACCTGCACCCCTGCTGCTTTCCCCTGCAACGCCTGCGCTGCCTGCAAAATCGGCCGCTCTTCGATATCCTTCGTGTTAACCGAGGCGATGGAAGTCGTTACATCTCCCCGTTTTTGCGTACCATAACCGATCACGACCACTTCGTTCAGCGTCTTTAAATCGCCGCCCAATATGACGTCAATTTGCGTCTGGTTACCAACCGCGATTTCCTTCGTTTCATAGCCGATGAATGAAACCACGAGCACGGCCTCCCCATTGGGCACGCCGATTGAATAGTTTCCGTCAACATCTGTCACCGTACCTGCCTGTGTTCCCTTCACCAAAACGCTTGCCCCAGGCAATGTTTGATTTTGCTGATCTCTGATCACACCTTTCACGACGATCTCCTGCGCATTCGCCAGGCTTGCCGCCGCTAATATCATGGCAATGAACATCGTAATTCTCTTTCTCATAGATTGTTATGAATTGTGGTAATTAATCTGATAATTTCTTGGACAATTCCATTGGGCAAAATTAACAATAGTTTGAGAAAATCAACAACCAAAAAACTATCTAAATATCTGAAAAATAGATAGTTACAAATATATTGATACGGTTTAGCACCGGTGTTTGGAGCCGATTAGCAGCCTGATTTACAGCGTTTATACGGCAGTTCAGGCTGCAAGGCTCCAAAGGACTGATACGCCTGCAAACCGTCGATTTTAGGTAAAAAAAATATGCAACTCCCCTAAAAAATTTTACAGGGAGTTACATAGAGGGTGTGGGCGGGAAGAAATTATCCTTATGCAGGTTCGAGCGAGTGATCCAAAACGAGGAGGCTCCAACCTTCTCCGGACTTGGAAGCCGCAATTTCCTTGCGGCGGTCGTGCATTACTTTTTTAATTCTGCTTGCATAGGCCCAGCAGGTGCCTTGCCGGATCGAGAGGATTTCGGACAGCTTGTGCGATGATATTTTCCCTTTGGTTGTGTAGATCAAAAAGACCATATAAAAGGCCTTGTTGATGGGAATGCGCGTGTTCTGGAAAATAGTATGGGCAATGACCGACTCGTCATAGTCACATTTGGAACACCGGCGGCTGTAAGGTGAATGTCCGTGAAAGTAATGATCGTGGCCACATTTACGGCATTCGTGGTCACTACTCGTCCATTTCATCGACGCCAGAAACCGGAAGCAACTGTCGGTATCGGGGTAAATTCTACTGAACTCTTCGAAATCAACTTCGGTGGACATTACCCGTGCCTGCGTAACTTTCACGACATTGGTATGCAGCACTTCATTATCTTTTTCGAGCAACAGGTTCATTTGCAGGATTTCCTCCTTTTGCTGTTCCAGAAGCGCATTAACCTCCGTCAGTTCCTGGTTTTGCGCTTCAATGATCGCCGACTTTTCCACCACTTCCTTCGTACGCGCTTCCACCTGTGCTTCCAGCCGGACATTCAGCGAGTCTTTCAACTTTTCGTTCAGCCTCATCTGATGGATCATCTGTTTCTGCACTTTATCCTTTTTCGTTTTCAGAACGCGCACTTTGTCGCCGATTGCAAATGATAGAAAAATCATTTCGAGCACGAAACAAATGCTGAGACTGTAATAAGTGACCACACCAAAGTTCAGCCCCTCGACATGCAACATCAGCAACAGCTTGTGAATGAACCCAATGGAAAGAAATGTGTATCCCAGCACGAAGAACCGGGCCGGATGGTAACCCTGGCGGTAAATGTGGATTCCGCTGTAAAAAGCCACTGCGAGCGGGATCAACTCTACGAATTTATAGCTGAACCAATCTGTATTGAAGATCAGGCAGATCAGAAAGAAAGCTGTCCTCAACACCATTACCCATACTATAAACCGGTCCAGAGCCGGCGCTTTCCGATGGGTGTAAAGAAGCGTTCTCGTGAATTGCAGTGCAAAAATGCTGACCCCAAACAGCGCAACCCCATAGGCATACTGGTTCCATTCCGGCGCATTGGGCCACAGATATTGGTAAGCCACGCCATCGATACACATTTCGAAAAGGCCGACGCAGAGGTTATAAAGCACGTAATACAGATATTGCACCTGACGTACGGCCAGGTACATCATCAGGTTATAAAAGCTGAAAACCAGCACCATACCATAGAATATCCCGAAAATGAAATACTCATCCAGTGCATATTTTATAAAGCGGTTCACAGAGCGCAACACAATGATCGCATCTGCCGTCTGGTGGGATTTGACCCTGAAATAATAGGTCCCATCGTATTCGTCCGAGTTGGAAATGTTCAGTTCAAAGTTCTTGTGTGAGTATTCCCTGTTTTTGAATGGCAGCTGGTCACCCATTGACCGGGAGCTGTATCCTCCTTTGCCGTTGGGCGAATAAGCCGTGATATCATCGATGGTTTGGTCAAAAAATTCAAGCATCCAATTTTTCCGGCTGTCCGGGTTATGACGGATGCGGATCCTGAACCAGTAGGCAGATTTCAGGTTATAGTTTTGCGGCGTGTTCGTAGCGCTGTTTCTAAAATTCCCCTCTAATGCAGGCGATAAAACGTCATTGATCGTGTAGGTGCCGGTTTTATCTTCCAGATATTGAATTTCATTCCCCGTAAAAATGTGCTGATCCTGCGAATCCAGAATCTCAACCGCGCGCTGTGCATACACCGGCCCCACGAGGCCAATGAAAAACATAGCGGCCAGAAAAACGGTGTTAATGTATCTGAAACCCGAAAGATTTGGAATGTGTGTCATAAATTTTCAAATGTGTGTTTAGTAAACGAAAATTCACAAAATTGGTTTGAAAGCAAAGCCAAACTTTATGACACCGAAGGACTGAACGCACCATTGAGCTGACAAATATTAGTATGCAAGGGAAAAAGTGACGAAAAGAAGCTTTCTTTGGTAAGTGCGTTTGCCGGGTAAATTAACCTTCTATAAATGATGAGACTTATTTTAATGCTTTTCATAGCAATTTTTGCGACCAGCAACATTGAATGTTACGCGCAAAGTGCATCGTCCAATCAGGGTGCATCTAATAACCCGGGCATTATCACTGGTGCCGACCAAACTGAAAAATATCTGCCTCTTCTAAAAGGTAAACGGATTGGCGTGGTTGCAAATCAGAGTTCTATCATTGGTAAAAAAAGCATTGTAGATAGTTTGGTGAACCTTGGTATTAAAATCGTGAAAGTGTTCGGACCTGAGCATGGTTTCAGGGGCAATGCCAGTAATGGAGCTGTGGTGAGTAATGAAATAGATGCTAAAACGGGCATTCCGATCATTTCTTTATACGGCAAAAACCAGAAACCAAGTAAAGAACAACTGGCGGATATTGACCTGATGGTCTTCGATATTCAGGATGTGGGATGCCGTTATTATACGAATATTAATACACTTGAATATGTGATGGAAGCCTGTGCAGAGAACAACAAAGAACTGCTTATTCTTGACAGGCCCAATCCCAACGGCTATGTAGTAGACGGGCCGGTCATGACCGATGACAAGTTCAAATCTGCCATAGGAATTCATTATACGCCCATGACGCACGGCATGACGATCGGCGAGTTTGCACAATATCTGAACGGGGAAGGATATTTAAAAGAACAGTGCAAAATCAACATTATAAAGGTTGCGAACTATGATCATGACATGCCTTATGTGCTGCCGATAAATCCCTCACCGAACCTGAATACACAGCAGGCGGTAATGCTTTTTCCGAGCTTATGTATGTTCGAAGGAACTGCTATCAATGAAGGCCGCGGAACTTTTATGCCATTCACGATTCTGGGAGCACCCGCATTGAAAGGCAAGTATGCATTTTCATACAAACCGGTAAGCATTCCCGGCATGAGTGAAAAACCAAATCACAAAGACTCTGTTTGTTACGGCCTCGACCTTCGCAGTTATGAAATTAACAAGCTACGGAAAAGCCGTCAGATTAATTTATCGTGGTTAATTGAGTTATACAACGCCTACCCGGACAAAGCTCATTTCTTCACGCCCGGAAGGGCAAACCAGGATATATCTGCGTTCGATCTGCGCATCGGGACCGATCAGTTAAGGAAACAGATCATTGCGGGCGTATCGGAAGCAGACATCAGAAAGAGCTGGGAACCCGGATTACAAAATTTTAAGAATATACGGATGAAGTATCTCTTGTATCCGTAATGAATAAAAATGACCTAGTGCACGTCACTGGTTCTTAAATACAAATTTCTCCACAACACCTACTTCGCCCTCAGTGCCTTTTGTGATAATGCCCGCGCGCACAGCCCGGTCCCAGGGAGGCAGGAATGTAATATCAGGTTTTGCGATGTTTATGGGGGTAAAATCGGCGCCATTGATGCTGTAATGGAAACTGATATCTGTGTTGTTCTTTACCTGCATTTTTATAAACAGATTTTTACCCTTCGTTACCACGGGAAATTTCCCAAGAATGCTTCTGGCGCCGTCTTTGACAAGCGTGACGGCAATGCTATCTTGTTTTGCAACTGCATAGATCAGGTTTTTCTCATCACCGACTAATGCGACGCCGGTCATAGCGCTTTTTGCAGGAATGGTTTCCACCGTCGCTTCATAATTCGGGCCTTCAATTCTTCTGGCGATGAACAATTCCCGATCATCCTTGATCTGCATCCCGATGCGGCCGTTTTTCAACTCGAATGCCGGTTTATTGAAAACAGACCAGCACCATTGCAGATCCAGTTTATCTTTATCGAAGTCGTCGGTTGCCGTGTATGTTTTGGGACTTTCGGCCGGTGCCAGGAATTCGTCTGTAAAACGAAGCCAGTTGTCGGGAGTGAATTCAAAACCGCGAACCAGGGCCTGACGGCCGGTATATTTGTTTGAAGACTTGTCGTAAGCGTGATACATGAAATAATTTTTCCCCTGATACTTAACAGCTGTTCCGTGGCCCGGGCACATCCAGTCGCCCTGTCCGGTCAGGATAGGGTTACCCTCGAATTTCTCCCAAGGCCCTGTCAAGCTTTTGGCGCGTGCAATGCCGGTTGCGTATGTGCAACCGGGTCCGCAGCAACCAGCCGCGGCGTAGATCGCATAGAAATATCCATTGTTTTTAATCACCGAAACACCTTCCACAAGGTTCGCCTCCCAGGGTGTGTCGTTTCTAAAAAGCTCCTTTTTCTCACCCACAAGCGCGGTCTTCTCTTCGTTGATTTCCTGGATCCAGATGGGCGTTGGTTTGCCTACACTGTTACCGTCTTCTTTCCAGATCAGGTGCAGTTTGTTATTTTCATCCCGGATCGGGAAACCGTCGATCGAGCCTGCTTCCTGGCAAACCAGCGGGCCGTGATCTTTAAACGGTCCTTCGGGCGTATCGGCACTGGCTACTCCTACGCAAAGGTTACCGCCTTTTTTGTGTGCAGTATAATAGACATAAACCTTACCATTTTCATAATTCAGCTCAGGAGCCCAATAGTAATAATCCGCCCATTCCGTAAGGTCAGGGAAAATGGATCCTGTTTGCTTCCAGGTTTTGAGGTCATTGGATTTCATTACCGGAAAACCGGGCGCCCAGTTTGAACTGGTTCCGGCGGCATAATATGTATTGCCAACCTGAATGACAGAAGGGTCAGCAAAATCGCCACGGATCACGGCCTGCTGCGCATGCGCGCTGCATACAAGTAATAGAAGCAACAGACTGATACTCAATTTTTTCATAAATAACTTTTAATATGAATGCTTTCTCAATATATAAATATAGGTCAAATAGCTGTTCGCCCGCGGATGCATTACACCTCGCTCTGTAGTTTGCTGATATAGGCGGACGGGCTTACCCCAAACTGCTTTTGAAAATCCCTGGAAAAATTGGTAGGAATACTATAACCAACCATATCGGCCACTTCGTTGATCTTGTATTTGTTTTCGGCAAGCAACTCAGCGGCTCTTTTCAGACGCGACAAGTTGATCAGTTCATTCGGCGTCATGTCCGAAATGCCTTTGATCTTGCGGTATAATGTGGGACGGCTCATGTTCATCATGGATGAAAGCAGGTCCACGTCGAGATTGCTGTCTGCGATCCGTTTGCTGATTATGGTGTTAAGCTGTTCCAAAAATTGCTTATCCGCCGTAGAGAACGCAATGCCACGGATGTGCGTGAGCGGGGAACGCGCGAAATATTCCTTGATAATGTTGCGGTTATTGATCAGATTGGTGATCTGCGCAGCCAGATGATCCAGTGAAAACGGCTTTTCAATGTAAGCGTCCGCTCCTACTTCAAGCCCTTCGATTTTAGCATTGATCGAGCTTTTGGCCGTCAATAGAATAATCGGAATGTGGCTGAACTGCACGTCGTTTTTAATCCTTTTACACAACTCAATGCCATCCATAACAGGCATCATAATGTCGCTGATTACTAAGTGGACGTTTTCGTGCTGCAAAATCTCTACGGCCTGCTGGCCGTCCAGGGCCCGCATTACGTGGTAGGAAGCGCTCAGCTCGCGGCTCAGGTAGCCGAGGATTTCTACATTATCTTCCACGATCAGGATAACAGGTCGGGTTGGATCTGCTGCCTCATTGGGTTCGCTGGTGAGCCCGAAATCAGTGGGAGCTTCCTCGCTGGCACCTTTCAGATCCATTTCATAGTCCTGGTGAATGGGCAGCGAGAGCAGAAATGTGTTGGTCTGCGCATCCCGGTGTTTCAGTTCGAGACTTCCTTTATGCAATTCAGCGAGCGAACGCGCCAGGGGAAGGCCAATGCCGGTCCCTTCCTGTTTCTGGCTGGCTTCGACACGGTAAAAAGGCTCAAAGATCTTCTCTTTTTCGTCATCGCCAATGATCACGCCATCATTTGTAAATTCAATATGAAAGAGCAGATCGTCGCTGCTGAAAGGTGAAAGCCTTAATCTGACTGAACTATCGGCATATTTAATTGCGTTGTTAATCAGGTTACTAATGATCTTTTTGCAAGCTTCAACATCTACAAAAGCATGCAGCGTAATGCGGGGAAGCTCAATGTTGTAGGTTAAATTCTTCTGTTCGGCTGCCGGTCTGAAAGTAGCAAACACATCGCTTAGCAACTCGTTAATGTCTGTTTTTGTAAAATTCAGGCTAAAATTATTCGCCTCGGCTTTCCTGAAATCAAGCAGCTGGTTGGTCAGGTCGATGAGGCGGTTCGTATTTTTATTGATCATGGTCAGGTTCTCAAATGTTTCTGCACCGGCGCTTTCATTGGCCAGCAGCTTGTCCAGCGGCATTTTGATGAGCGTCAGCGGCGTTCTGATTTCGTGGGCGACATTGGTAAAAAAGTCAATCTTGGCATTATAAATTTCCCGTTCCCGGCCAATCTGAATGGTTTCGATCTCGCGTTTATTCTTCTCCGTTACGGCCAGATGGTAATAGCGCAAAAGGGTCATTACAATGGTTGCTGCAAATGCCGCGTAAAACAAATAGGCCCAGATCGTCGCCCACCACGGAGGCAGGATCTCAATGTTGAGCCTCGTCTCGCGGCTGTTCCAGAGCAGATCATTATTCGACCCCTTTATCCTCAACACATAATTGCCCGGCGGGAGTTTTGAAAAATAGATTTTTCTATTGCTACCCACATTAAGCCACTGATGATCAAGCCCTTCCATTTGATACATATAACGGTTCATCTGTGGAATAACGTAGCTGAGCGCAGCTACATCAAATGTCAGATTGGAACGGTCGTAAGGCAGCGTGATCGCTTTGGCATATATTGGCGACTCGGCCAGGGGTGAATCTTTGTTACCAATGGCTAATTCCTGGTTGTCGGACTGGATGCCCGTAATGTAAACGGGCGGCATATAGGCATTCTTGACAAAAGTTTTTGGTTTAAAGCTGATCAAGCCCGCTACCGTGCCAAAAAACAATGTGCCGTCCTCATTCTTAAACGATGAATTATAATTGAATTGTTCGCTGGGCAGCCCGTTAGCTTGGTTATAATTGGTGAACTTCCCCGTTTCAGTATCCAGCATAGACAAGCCCCGCGACGTCGAAATCCAATAGTTTCCAACTTCATCTTCCAAAACCCGAAAAACCTGATTATCGGGCAGGCCATCCTCAATGCGGTAGTTTTTGAATTTTTGCGAAACAGGATTATATCTGGACAAACCATGCTCTGTGCAAAACCAGAAATCGCCATCCCTACTCTGGTAAAGGCTGTTAATGTAGTTATCCGGCAAGCCATTGTTTTTGCCCGACACGTATTGTATCCGGCCTTTCTTATTGGTTTTTGGGTTAAAATAAGAAATGCCACCTCCGTAACTCGCTACCCAAAGGGTCCCCTCCTTATCCTCATGAATGCTCTGGACCTGCGAATTGAAAAATTCCATCGGCGTAAAATCATCCGTGTCCCGGTTGTACTTGAACAAGCCGGACCACGTCCCGACCAGAATGTCCGATCCGCGGGTTTTGTACAGAGTGACGACGAAATTACTGCCAAACGAATTCGGTAAACTGGTGCTGTAATGCCGCACGATCTTGTTTGTTTTCAAATCCATTACGTCCACCCCGTGTTCGTACGTGCCGATCCAGAGCTTGTCGCCGTCTGCTACAAGGCCGTGCAGGTTGTGGTAAGTAATGCTGCCTTTTTTACCATCGGGCAGAAATGACCTGAATTTCCCGGTTTGTGTGTCGAGCTGGTTGAGTCCGGCGTCTTCGGTGCCTATCCAGAGCTTTCCGTACTGGTCTTTGGTAATTTCATGGACCAGATTTCCGCTGATGCTGTTGCCCGGCTGCTGGAAATATTTTTGAAAATGATTGAATTCTGATGAATAGTAATTGACCCCGCCAAACTGCGTGCTGATCCAGATCCCCCCTTCCCTATCCTTGAAAATCGCATTGATAATGTTATCAGTGATCGAATACGCATTGTATTTTTCTTTAACGATCTGATCGATTTTCTTCTTTTTCAGGTCAAGAATAAACAAGCCGGATTCGGAACCAAGCCAGTATTCATCCTGGCCATTTGGGAAAAATGTATGAATATAAATGTATTCCTTCTGGCCCGTTTGTTCGGAAATATCTGTGATTTTGCCGGATCGAAAGTTAAACAGCTTGATCCGCTTCATGTTCCCGATCAGGAGCGTAGAATCCGAAACCGATTGCATCCGCATATTGGAAAAAACCTCATTAACGCGGCCAGCCAGGTTGTACTCAGCCATTTTGCCTGTCGCAGGATCGTGGCAACGGATAAGGCCGTTGCTGCTGGCAACCCACACTTTCCCGCCGGCTGAAATGTGGATAGAAACCGTATTATCAGCATTGGGAAGCAATTTGACCGTACCGTTTTTTGAATCATACCTGTACAGCTGATTGTCAGATATGATCCAGATGCCCCCTGCCTTATCCCCCCGGATAACGCGAACTTCGCCGGAACGGATCAGCTTGAAGGGTTTGAATTGATCTGAAACAGGATCATAAATGTAGATGCCCTTATGCGTGCCGATCCACAACTTCTGCTGATCATCCTCGTGCAGTGAGAAAACCGAGTTGCTGCCCAGGCTTGTGGGATCACCCTGTCTGCTCCTGAAAATCTTAAACGCACCGCCGTCAAAACGGTTAAGCCCGTTGCGGCTGGCGATCCAGATGAAGCCTTTTTTATCCTGGATAATGTCACCGGTTGTGTTACCCGACAAGCCGTCGGAAACATTATAATTTTTGAAATAATACGGAACCTCCTGGCCATAACTGGTCAGAAAAAAAAACAGGCAGCAGAACGTAAAAAGGTAATTTTTCACACAGGCATCCGACCAAAGCCAGGCAATGTGCTGACTACATATTGATTAAACATTTTATAAATATATCCCTGCAAAATCACTGATAAATAACAAAAATCATAGTTGAGACAGTTTGATCTAAAATTGAGACTCACAGATCATTTCATTAATTAACAAAGAAGGAACTTCGCGGAAGTTTAAATAAGTCCAATTAATTAATCAGATAGTAACAAGTCGGCGAGTCACAAACCTACTTAAACAACAATTTTAATGAAAAATAATTTGTACAAACTGGCACAAGTTGCTAAAAAGCAGGCGTTCACGCGCTGGTCTGCGAAGACTGCCGTGGCGATGCTGTTGGGCATGCTTTGTGTCTTGTCCGGTGCAGCTCAGGCTCAGACCGGCAATGCAATTACGGGTAAAGTTTCTGATAAACAGGGCGCTTTACCAGGTGTGTCGGTGATCGAGAAAGGAACTTCCAACGGAACCACCACGGACACCGAAGGGAAATTTACATTACAACTTTCGGCCGGAGCCAAAATGATCACTGTTTCAAGTGTGGGCTATCTGGCTCAGGATGTGGATGTAACCAACAAATCGAATGTGGAAGTTACGCTGGCGGAAGACCAGAAAACGCTGAATGAAGTGGTTGTGATCGGTTATGGTTCGCTTAACAAAAGGGAAGTGTCCAGCGCCATTACGCACTTGTCTTCGTCGGACCTGCTTCGTGTGGGCAGCAATAACCCGCTGATGGCCATTCAGGGCAAGGTTGCGGGACTTTCGGTTACCAACACTTCGGCTGCGGATCCTAACTCTTCACCTAACATTCAGTTGCGCGGTGCATCGTCACGCAGTGCGGGTTTGGGACCTTTGTACGTCATCAACGGAATTCCCGGCGGTAACATTGATAACATTAACCAAAACGAGATCGAATCCATCGACGTGCTGAAAGGCGGTGCGGCTTCGGCGATTTACGGAACGCGCGGCAGTAACGGCGTAATCGTGATCACGACCAAGAAAGGCTCAGCCGAATCGCGCTTGTTTTACGATGGTTACACGACTTTTGATTACAAAACCAATGAACTTTCAGTGCTTTCCAAAGAGAGTTTTCTAGCCAACAAGCGCGGTGTAGATTTCGGCGGAAACACAGACTGGATGAAAGAAGTAAGCCGTCAGCCATCGTTTTCACACAAACATACATTGCAGTTTTCGGGCGGAAATGGCAAGACCAATTATTTCAGCTCGGTGGATTTCCGGGATGCGAACGGGATTGACCTGCGTGCTGCTAAGAGAGAATATGGAGGGCGTGTGAACATTAACCACACAACTGCAAACGACAAGTTTGCGCTTACATTCAGCGTAGCGCCCCGTTATGCCAAAACAAGTGATGCTGATTACAGCGGATTTAACTATGCACTGACATTGAACCCAACGGTTTCTGTGCGGGATTCGGCGGGTCGTTACAATTATATCAACTCCGGATTTTTTGCCAATAACCCTGTTGAAAATGCAAAAAGTGTTGTCCGTGACTCGGAAATTAAATTCCTGGATATCAACGGATCTGCAAAATGGAACATTCTGGACAATCTGAACACAACGGTGACTTTTGGGGAAGTGAGCCGATCAGCGCGCAGATACTGGTTTACGCCATCCAACATTACGACGGTGATTAACGGAAACGGGCGTAATACGGCTAGGCAGTTTCTAGACGAAAACGATCAAAAGAGCTTGGAATGGCTGGGAAACTATTTTCTAGATCTGAATAAACATTCTATTAAGCTTCTCGCGGGTTATTCTTACCAGTATTTTACCAATTCCGGTTTTGACGCTGCCAATGAAAAATTCCCATCCGATGTGCTTACTTATAATGGGCTTGGAACGGGATTATGGAACCTGGAAAAGGGCATTAATGGTGTAGGTTCTTACAAAAACACTTCCAAACTGATTGCATTCTTCGGTCGTGTGAATTATGATTTTGACCAAAAATATTATTTGTCTGCCAGTTTGCGCAGGGAAGGATCTTCCAAATTTGGCTATGACAACAAATGGGGCTATTTCCCGGCTGCTTCGCTTGCATGGCGAGTGACGCAGGAAAGCTTTTTGAAAGACATTCCCTGGCTGAACGAATTGAAAGTGCGTGCGGATTACGGTGAAACGGGAAACCAGGATTTTGACAGTTACAAGTCCCTGGATACATATGGAGGATATGGTTACTATCCATTCAACGGCTCGCCTTATCAGGTTTGGGGGCCCAATCAAAACACCAACTACAACTTGCGTTGGGAAAAAGCGGTCAACTTCAATGCGGGTGTCGACTTCGAACTTTTCAGCAGCAAAATCAATGGTAGCTTGAATTATTACGTGCGTACGAACAAGGATCTGCTGGGCAATTACAATGTGCCTAATCCGCCAAACATTCAGGGACAAACATTTGCCAATGTGGGAACCATGCGGAATACGGGGGTTGAATTGCAATTGAATGCGACTGTTGTGAACAAGGGCGATTTCAGCTATAACCTCGGCATAACCGGCGCCTGGAACGACAACAAGTTTGTTTCGTTTTCCAACGACCTGTACAAAGGTCAGAAATTCATCGACGTCGTGGGCATGCCTGCGCCGGGAAGCCCGGGAACTATTCAGCGCTTGCAGGAAGATCAGCGGATCGGAGGCTTTTATGCACTTAAATCTGCGGGTGTGAATGATGATGGCGCATTGCTGGTGTATAACAGAAATGGTGAGATCGTGCCAGCGAATGAAGCCAACAATGACGACAAGCAGTTTGTAGGAAATGGTCTTCCCAAATTTACAACCGGGATTACCAATTCATTCAAATACAAAAACTGGGATTTGAGCGTGTTCCTGCGCGGCGCATTTGGCTATAAACTTTTCAATACATATGCCTTCTATCTGGGAACACCAGCGGCTCAGGAAAATGCGAATGTGCTGACTTCTGCCTACGACGGCAGCAAATATTCCAAGCTGACGAGCACCTCAACGTATTCTTCGCTTTCGGATTATTTCCTGGAACCGGGCGGATTTTTGAAGATCGACAACATTACGCTGAGCTACACGCAGCCGC